>JACDGU010000077.1 GCA_013821475.1 Solirubrobacterales bacterium | reverse complement strand
GCGGTCGTTTGGTAGATCGAGAGCAGCTCGGAAACGCTCGCCATGTCGCGAATCTAACGATCTGACCCGGCAGGTGAATTCAATTCTCAGTTGCGGTACGCCGGGCTTGCGTCAAGGCGATCGGCCAGGTTGAACCGGCCCCCGCGATTCCGGGCACTTCTCGCCAGAAGTGCCCGACTCGGATCACATCGACGTATATCCACGCATACTTGGCGCGAGCTTCCCGGCTCGGCGGACTTGCCGATATAGCTGAAAATACCTGGAAATCAGTTTGTTTCATGCAGGAAGTAACTCTGGCCGCCGGGGCGGATCGCACCCAGGAGGTCGGCGGTTCGAATCCGCCTAGCTCCACTTCGAAGTGCCTGCACCTCATCACCTTTTCTTCGTCGGCACGCGAAATTGACGCCGACTCGCCGGTGCGTTAGTCAAGTTCTAGTCAAGTAGCCCAGCGCAGCGCCGCCCTTCCTTCGCGGAGAGCCGGCCGCCACGATTGCCCTGGGCTTGCGGCAGCGTGATCACGCTGTCCGCCATTCCAAGTGGAGCTGGACACGACCCTCGAGATAGCCGACGACCTGTTGGAGATCGAGACGGGCACGACCTTCGATCAGCGCAAGCCGGGATCGGGCAGAAGGCCGTATAGAGGCCGGTGGCAATCAACGGCCGGTAGCGCATGCCGCGAGCAAGCGACTGATCTCTTCGCGACCGAGTACCCGCTGGCGGCGGCGGACCGGGCGCCCCAGCTGATCGGGATGCTGAGCGAGTACAGGCGGTGGAGTTCTGGGACCGCGCCGGCAAGCTTGGCGGCCGTCTCGCAGGGACGAGCGCGGCAGCGATCCTCACCTCGCCCCACTGCGCCAGCGGATCGAGAGCATCTACTGGACCGCCAAGCACATCTTGGCCCTCGAGCGCCACGGAGCTCGCATCTACGCGGCCTCAGAGCCCGCATCGCCAGCCGCTTCCTCGCTCTTGCCGCAGCGATCTCGCTCAACCACTAGCTGGGTCGGCCGCCGCGGGCGCTTGCCGCTTACGACGGGCGATGAACCCGCATCAAGGCTCTAGCGGAGATGTGAAATTCCCGCAGCCTTGGTTGACAGGCTGAAGTGCGGGTGTACCGTGCCCTCAACCGATCGAGGGTAAGGTAGCCGGATGGCATTCGCGGTCAATGTGGTTTCAGCCGCGCTGTTCGACCTCAGTCACCCGGCTCACTACCTGCACTGGCATGTCTTCCAGATGTCGGTAGCCAATGTGATCGTCATCTTGCTGATGATCGCCGTCTTCATCGCCGCCATCTTTATCCCGTTCCCGAAGCGGCGGCGCGAATCGTGAGCGACGGCGAGGGGCGCTCGGTGTCTCCCGAGGAGCAGAAGATGTGGACGACCTGGCTGCGCGAGCGCGCGGTCTCCGCGCTGCCGCCGGAGAAGCTTCTCCCCGACCGCCAGCCCGCCTACGTCTCCTCCTGGATCTACGTCTTCGGCGTCGCCACGATCGCGGCGCTGGTTGTCGTCGTCGCCTCCGGCATGATCCTCGGCCTGAAGGGTCCGGAATGGTGGCACGTCACGGCCATCGGCCGGTTCTTCAACGGCATCCACCTCTGGGCCGTGGAGCTGTTCTTCTTCGCGATGGTCGTCCACCTCTGGGGGAAGTTCTTCATGGGCGCCTGGCGCGGTGGGCGCGGCCGCACCTGGGTGACCGGCGCGATCTGCTTCCTGGTCGCGATCGGCGCCGCCTTCACCGGCTACCTCTCCCAGCAGAACTTCGACTCGCAGTGGATCGCCAGCGAGGGCAAGGACGGGCTCAACTCGGTCGGCATCGGCAGCTTCTTCAACGTCGTCGACTTCGGCCAGATGTACACCTTCCACGTCGTCCTTCTGCCGCTGGCCGTGATCGCGCTGGTCGTCTGGCACGTGCTGCTGGTCCGCCGCCACGGAGTGGTGCCGCCCTACCCGGCGAAGGCGGCCAAGCCCGCGCCGCCGTCCCCGCCGCCACAGGCGACGCCGAGCGAGGGGAGCGCGCCGTGAGCCCGGCGCCGAGCGCCCCCGACGACTCCGCCCCCTGGCCGGGCCCCTTCGTCCGCTACGACCTGGTCAAGGAGTTCGTCGTCGCGCTGGTGGTGATGGCAGCGCTCGCGGTGGCCCTCACCATCCTCTTCTCCTCCCCTGACGACTCGCCGACGACGATCCAGAGCTGGGCCCAAGCCGACCCCGGCGACTTCCTCACCACCGCGGTCACCGAGCTGAACGGGACCAGCGAGATCGCCGAATACGGTCCCCCCTACAGCAGCACCCCTGAAGCGACGCAGAAGATCGGCCCGCTCGACCTGCAGAAGTGGGCCGGGGTGAAGATCCCGATCGACACGGCGCAGAACTACGTGATCGAACCGCTCGGGGAGATCCCCGCCGACCCGCAGCTCAAAGCGGCGCTCCAGGCCTACCAGGCTGCGCCGCCCAAGCTCCAGGAAGCCTGGACCGGCGCCTACGAAGAAGCCCTTCCGGAAGCCCGCTTTGTTCGCGGCGTCCCGATCCTGCCTGCCGGTCGCTACGGGCCGGTTGCGCCGATGATGGCCGCTCTGCTCGGCCTCGCCCAGAGCGGCGGCCTCGACGGCGCCCTGGTCGCGGGGAACCACCGCTTCTACCAGACCAACTACACCAAGCCGCTGCTCTTCCTCTCCGGTGGCGGGTACTTCGAGGAACGCGCCGAAGGCCAGCACCTGCTCGGCACCCAGTGGGGAATGATGAACGAGACCGGCAGTTATCCGGGGCAGGTCTGGCTCTGGCTCTACACCTTCTGGTACCAGGTCGAACCGTTCAAGGAATCGCCCAACGCCGACGCTCTGATCTTCGCTCTGATGGGCGTCCTCAGCCTCGCCTTCATCTGCATCCCCTTCATCCCCGGAGTGCGGACGCTGCCCCGGCACCTGCGCGTTTACCGAGCGATCTGGCGCGACCACTACCGCGAAGGCGAATCCTGAGCCTGAGTGAGGATCGCTCACCGTCAGGCCCGGACCCATCGTCCTCGCTCCCGAGTCAATGCTGAAGGAATGCGCCTGGCGCACCGGCGCTAGGCCAGCGCCCTCGTGCCAACGCTGGGTGTCGGTGATCTGGACCAGCTCGACGATCCGGCCGTGGCGGAAGCGGAGTACGTGGGCGAAGCTCGCCTCGTGGGTGCGGCCCGCGTCGTTCAGGGCCCCGGCCTCAACGCGCAAGGTTCCCGTCGAGTCATCGACATGCAGAGCTGAAGGAAGCCGGCCCGGAGCCTCCATTCAGATGCTGGTTGTTCGTCCTACCACCAACCGATCGATTCGCCGAGCTAGGCTTGATCGGTGAGTGGCGCGCGTCATTTCGCTGTCTTGGTCCTCGCCGCAGTCGGCCTTCTCGTCGTGACCATGACTGCCGCCGCGAGCCCGATCCCTGAACCCTCGGGACTGCCGCAGGCCCCGAGCGGGGAGCAAACGCACCCGCGCGTGCGCCCCGCCTTCGGCGAACCCCACACTGCATTCGCGGTCCTCTTCAGCCTGCGTGAGGCACCGGGGCACCACGGCGCCTTGAGCGTCGACTACCGCGTCGGGGTCTCGAGGCCGGCGCGGAGCCCCTCCTCCTGCGCTTCGCCTCAGCCGTCGATCATCGACAGCGGCGCGGTTGGGGAAGTCAAGCGGTTGGTGCTCACCTCGCCCGCGGGTGGCTGGTGCGCCGGGCGCTACCGGGCGACCGTGCTCTTGCAGCGTGGCCCCTACTGCCCACCGCCGGTGGAAGGCCAGCCACCGACGCCCTGCCCCGAGTTCGCCTCCCAGGAGCTCGAAACCGGCGCGGCGACCTTCACCGTCGGGCCGAGAAGGCAGGTTTGGCAGCCCGCCCTCGGGACCACCTGGCAATGGCAGATCGTCGGGCGTATCGGCCCCGTTTCTACTCAAGGTCGCTCGGGAGGCCCATGCACGGGGACTGTCGGTCGGGATGAAGAACGGGGTCGAAGTGATCGATAAGCGGATGGCACAGGCGTTCGACTGGTCGCTGAACGAGGAGTGCACCTACTACCACGAGTGCGGCCGGGAGCGAGCGTTCACCGAAGCCGGGAAGGCCGTCTTCCATGCCGAGTACATCGAAGACTGGCGGCATAAGGGGGTGGCGACACCGTCGGCCTAACCGCTCTTCTCGATCTCAATTCCGCGTTTCTGGATGAAGGCCCCGGTGGCGCCGGCGAGGGTCGCGATCACCGTGATCGCGTAAGCCTCCATAAGGATGTCAAGCACCCTGCCACCGAAGGAGATCGGGTCTTTGATCGAGGAGGAGACGGTGAGCAGCTGGGTGCTCGTCCAAAAGAAGGCGCTGCCGAGCGTGCTGATCTCCGTCTGGGGGGCGTGGCGCTCGAGGAAGTAGGCAAGGAAAGCGCAGATGAGGTCGATGCCAATCGTCGCGATGGCGATGACGGCGAGATGGCCGCGGTAACGGCGGTGGGTCGGGGTCTCGGCCCGAAACACCGCACGCAGCTCGCGACCGGTTCGACGCATCACCTGCATGGGGAGAGTTTCGGCTGACCGGCGGACGCCGTTGGTTGCGCTTCAAGGCGCCTGAGTGCGGGGAGCTTGCTTGGCAGTTTCGGTTCCGCCGTTTCGCAACCTAGGCTGATCAACGTGACCGCCGATCTGCCCGCCGGGATCGACTTGTCTAGGCATCGCGATCTTGAGGGACGAGGTTTCGGTCAGTGGCTGAAGCGCGGCTTTGTCGTCCTACTGGCGCTCTTCATCCTCGCCGGCCTTTTGAACTTCTTCGGGCAGTCCTCGACAACCTCGACCGCTCGCTCGGCCAGAGCCTCGCTGACTGTGATGGCGCCGCCCCGCGTGCGCGGCGGGTTGGTCTACCAGGCGACCTTCCAGATCCACGCGATCAGCGCAATCGGGAACCCGGTACTGGTCTTGGACCGCGGCTGGTTCGATCAGACCACCGTCAACACGCTCGAACCACAGCCCCTCGGCGAAACGAGCGACGCCAACCAGGTCAAGCTGCGGTTCGCTCCCCTACGGGCGGGACGCACCTTGCTCGTCCACCTCGACCTGCAGGCCAACCCGACCAACCTCGGCTCCCACGCAACCGGGGTAGCTCTCAAGGACGGCCCTCGCCGTCTTGTCTCCGTCGACCGCTCCCAGTTCGACTTTCCCTGATGGACATCGTCATCCGCGCCGCGGTCATCTTCACCTTCATCTTCGGCCTGACAAGGATGCTCGGGCGCCGCGAGCTGAACTCACTGGAGCCCTTCGACCTGATCCTCCTGGTGGTCACCGGCGACCTGGTCCAGCAGGGGATCATGCAAGCCGACAACTCGGTGACCGGTGCCCTGCTGGCGATCTCGACGATCGCTTTGCTCACCGTCACCCTCTCCTACCTGAGCTTCAGGTTCCGGCGGCTGCGCCCGACGCTCGACGGCGATCCGATCATTCTGGTTGAGGACGGTGAGACGATCGCGCGGAACCTGCGTCGCCAGCGCCTCACGGTCGAGGAGGTCCAGGCGGAGGCCCGCCTCGCTCAGATCTTCTCCTTGGACGACATCCGCTGGGCCATCCTCGAGACCAATGGCCGGATCAGCTTCGTAAAAAGAGGCTAGGCCCCCTCGGTCGTCTTCGCCGATGGACGAGGGGCGGCGCTGGTAGCTCATCGATGACGGCCCGGTTTCTCTCCTGGGTCAGAGGCGGGTACTCTCGCTACCGATGGCCCCACCCGTTCCCTACGACGGCTTCGACCTGATGCCGATCGCCGGCGAGTGGCGAAGGGGATCGAGCGGGGAACGGCGTGCCGACGTCGACCCGTGGAGCGGCGAGACTCTGGTCGAAATCCCCCTCGCGGCCGAGTCCGACCTCGACCAGGCCTACCAAGCGGCCGGAGATGCCCAGCGCGAGTGGGCGTCCCGCCCCCCCGCCGCACGAGCACAGGTGATGCTCGCGGCCGCCGAGACGCTTCGCGGCCGTCGCGAGGAGATCGTCGGCTGGCTGGTGCGCGAGAGCGGCGGCACGGTGGCAAAGGCCGAGCTGGAGTGTGATCTCGTGCTCGGCGGACTGATGGAGGCCGCCAGCGTCCCCCATCGGGTCCTCGGGCGGATCAATCCATCCGACATACCCGGCAAGGAGAGCCGGATTTACCGCGTTCCGGCCGGCGTGATCGCGGTGATCAGCCCCTGGAACTTCCCGCTGCAGCTCTCCAACCGCTCACTCGCTCCCGCTCTCGCCGCCGGCAACGCCGTGGTGCTGAAGCCGGCCAGCGACACCCCGATCAGCGGCGGCCTCCTGCACGCCAAGATTCTCGATGAGGCGGGCCTGCCCCCCGCCCTGCTCAGTGTCCTCGTCGGCACCGGCACCGAGATCGGCGACGCGATGGTGCGCCACCCGGTCCCCAGCGTCGTCTCCTTCACCGGCTCGACTCCGGTCGGCGAAGGGATCGCGCGCCAGGCGCCGCTGAAGCGGCTGGCGCTCGAGCTGGGCGGCAACGGCCCGCTGATCGTCCTCGCCGACGCCGACCTCGACCGGGCGGTGCCGGCGGCCGTCTTCGGCAGCCTCTTTCACCAGGGGCAGATCTGCATGATCGCGAACCGGATCATCCTCGAGGACGCGATACATGAGGAGTTCCTCGAGCGCTTCCTCGAGCGCGTCGCGGCACTCAAAGTCGGTGACCCCTCCGACCCCGAGACTGCGCTCGGGCCTGTGATCAACCACTCCCAGCTGGAAGCGATCCGCGACAAAATTGCCCGCTCTTTGGATGGCGGCGCCGAGCAGCTTCTGGGCGGCGATCCGGGCGGCCCCAGCGGCCTCCTCCTCCCTCCCCACGTCCTCCTCGCCGACAACGAGGCGCCGGTCGCCCGCGAAGAGGTCTTCGGGCCGGTCGCGACCGTGCTGCGGGCGCAGGACGCCGAGGAGGCGTTGGCGATCGCCAACGACACCGAGTATGGGCTCTCCAGCGCGATCTTCACCGCCGACGTCGAGCGCGGCGTGCGGCTCGCCCAGCGCCTGCAAGCCGGGATGACCCACATCAACGACTCCCCGGTCAACGACGACCCCAACACCGCTTTCGGCGGCGAGAAGGCCTCGGGGGTCGGGCGCTTCGGCGGCGACTGGGCGATCGAGGAGTTCACCACCGACCACTGGATCAGCGTCCAACACGAGCCGAGGGAGTACCCGATATGAAAGCCCCGATCGTCAACTGCACCTTGGAGCAGAGCCCGCAGACGTCCAACACCGACCCGCGAGAACCTCCTCTCCGAAGTATCCATGGCCCGGATCGAAGCAGCCGATGCGGGAGGACGGCGTCAGGGCCGTGTCGAGGAGGATCCTGGCCGATCAGCGCGGCGCCATCGCAGCCACAGCTGCGGCGATCAAGGCGACGCCCGGCTTGCTCGTGCGTTGGCTCATGAGCCGCCCCGGCCTGGACGGGCCATGATGAAAGCTGGCGCAAGCACGGTTGCCGAGACCATCGTCGAGTCCCTGGACCGCCAGGGGGTGAGAACCGTCTGGGGCGTGGTCGGCGATGCGTTGAACCCGATCACCGACGCCATTCGCCGCCAGGAGGCCATCGAGTGGATCGGCGTGCGCCACGAGGAGGCGGGCGCGTTCGCGGCCTCCGCCCAGGCCCAGTTGACCGGGACCCTCGCGGTCTGCATGGGCACGGTCGGTCCCGGTTCGATCCACCTTCTCAACGGGCTCTACGACGCCAAGAAGTCCCACGCGCCGGTTCTCGCGATCTGCGGTCAAGTACCACTCGCGGAGATCGGTACGGACTTCTTTCAGGAGGTCGACAACGACGCGCTGTTCGCCGACGTCGGGGTCTTCTGCCAGACGCTGGTCAGCCCGACGCAGATGCCGACCATGCTCGAGCGCGCCGTGCAGTCGGCGCTCCAGCGCCGCGGCGTGGCCGTCCTCACGGTTCCTGGCGACGTCGCCGCTGCCGATCTGCCGAAGGATGCACCCTCCCCGCGTTTCGTCTCTGAGCCGGCGACGTCGGTGTCGGACCCCGCGGCCATCCACCGAGCCGCGCAGGCCATCGACGCCGCCGGCAGCGTCGCGATCCTTGCCGGCATCGGCGCACGCGAGGCGCGGGCGGCGCTGCTCGCGCTCGCCGAGAAGCTCGCGGCTCCGATCGTCCTCACCCTGAAAGCCAAGGAGGGCTTGGAGCATGACAACCCCTACGAGCTCGGCCAGAACGGGCTGATCGGGAATCCGGTCGCCTACGACGCTCTGGCCGACAGCGACCTGATGCTGCTGGTCGGCACCGATTTCCCCTATCCCGACTGGATCCCGACCGGCAAGGTCGTTGTGCAGATCGACCTGCGTGGCGAGCACATCGGCCGCCGGACGGCGGTGACGCACGGCGTCGTCGGCGACGCGCGGCTGGCGCTCGAGGCCCTGGAGGAGGCGGTTGGCGAGAAGCCCGACCGCAGCCACCTCGAGCGCTCACGTGAGAAGTACGCGCAGTGGCGCGCCGATCAGTCAGAGCTCACCGACCCCGGCTTCGACCACAAGGGCATCGTCGGCCGGGTCCGTTCCAAGCTCGACAACCGCGACGCACGCATCCGCCCGGAGGCCCTCGCCGCCGCGGTCGATCGGCAGGCACCCGATGACGCGATCTTCACATCGGACACGGGAATGTCCACCGTCTGGCTGTCGCGCTTCGTCACGCTGCGCGGCAGCCGGCGCCTGATCGGCTCCTACAACCTCGGGTCGATGGCCAACGCGATGCCCCAGGCGCTGGGCGCCCAAGCGCTCGACCGTGACCGCAAGGTGGTCGCCTTCTGCGGAGACGGTGGACTGACCATGCTGCTCGGCGACCTGATCACCGCGGTCTCCCACCAGCTGCCCGTCTGCATCGTGGTTTTCGACAACGGTCGTCTGGGGATGGTCAAGCTCGAGCAGGAGCGGGGCGGGCTGCCCGAGTTCGGCACCGAGCTCGCCAATCCCGACCTCGCCGCCGTCGCAACCGCGATCGGCCTGCATGGCGTTCGGGTCGAAGATCCCGATCAGCTCGATGCGGCCGTTCGGGAGGCGCTCGGGCACCGCGGTCCAGTGTTGCTCGACGCCATCACCAACCCCGACGAGGTGTCCCTGCCACCCAAGGTGACCCCGTCGGACGCCTGGGGATTTGCGATTGCCAAGCTATCGGAGAGCCTCGAGAGCCGCGGCCGTTGACCCGCCCGGCTTGAACCGCCCTCCGCGATTCATCTTGTTCTTGCCATTGCCGGTGAGACCGCCCGAAGCCGCCTCGGCCACGTAGAGCAGGGGAGCATCACGATGAGCTGGAAGGAGGGATCAGGCGACTCGGTCCAGCGCTGCGAGGATCTCGGCCGGCTCGGAGCGGCCGGTGTAGTCAGGGTGGACGTCGATCCAGCGGATCTCCCGCTCGGGGTCGACGATCGCGGCGGTCGGCATCGGGATCTGGGCGGTGCCGTCGGCGTTGACCTCGGCGAGATCGAGCCCGAGTCCGAGCTGAGCCGCGCGGACCTCGGGCAAGGGCTCGGTGAGGATGCCGACCGCGCCCGTGAGCAAGTTGCCGGGATCCGAGAGGACGGCGAATTCGAGCCCGTTCTTCTCCTGCATCGTCAGCGAGCCTTCCGGGGCCTGAGGGCTGATCGCGAGGAGCTTTGCTCCCCGCTCGGCGAGGGACGGCACGAGCTCGGCCTGGTAGGTGCGCAGGGTGAGGTTGCAGTAGGGGCACCAGGCGCCGCGGTAGAAAACGAGCACCGCGAGTCCGTCTCCGATCGCGCTCGAGAGGGCTTGGGGGGACCCGTCTGGGCCGAGCAGATCGACGTCGGGAAGCACCGCTCCGGCGCCCAGAACGCCCTCCGTCGGGCCGGCCTTTGCAAGGTTCTCCTGTTCGGCAGCGAAGGCATTCATCGCCGGATTATCGGCTGACATCCTCTTGATCTCACCTGCCTGCTCAGCGATCGAACCGGTGCTCATATCACCCTCCCAGTAATTTCGGCCGAGCCTACCGAGGGAGGCCCTTGGGCTGGTTCAGTCCAAGACCCAGGATCGCGGGGTTGGGCGGCGCCGAGGCCCCTTGAGAATCTCGCCCTCGCCGCAGACGCGATCGGGATCGTCGCCGCCACCTTCGCCTTCGTCGCCCTGGGCGGCACCCTCGGCTACCCCGTTCGCCGGAGGTTCTAGCGGCACTGGGGCTGACGCTCTCGCTCGCGATCCTCGCCTCGCTCGTCGATCGGGTGCTGCGGCGCCGACGCGGGCACGGATGACATGCTCGGGAAGAGAGTGGAAAGGTTAGGGTCTCGCGTGAGGACAGCCGCGAGGATGTCGCCGAAGCGGTGAGGGCAACTCTCTCGGAACTGGGAGCCTTCTGGGATCGACCATCTTTGAACCGGCCCTCGCGATTTCGGGCACTTCTCGCCAGAAGTGCCCGACTCGGATCACATCGCCGCATATCCGCGCATATCGGCGGTAGACTCAGGCTTCGAGCGGCCATTAGTGGGTTTCGCAAATCCCGAGCAAATCAGCCACTTTTCGCTCACAGTCCAAGTGGCCGCTGCGCGGATCGCACCCAGGAGGTCGGCGGTTCGAATCCGCCTAGCTCCATCCGCAGCTTCCCTGCAAAGGACGGTTTTCCGATTGACCCCGGAACGTTTTGTCGTCAGGCTCAATCGGAGAAGTCAACCGTAGGTCAACCCGCAGCCGCAAGGAGCGACCCGATGGCAGATGGGGCGAAGCCGCGTCGACGCCTCAGCGTCATGGAGGCCGACGAAGCAACGGGCTCTGGTACCTACAGCGAGACTTCTAGCCCGAGCCCCGAGAGCCAACTCGAGGCTTCGATATTGAGCTGCTTGAATTCTCCGGTCAGGATCAGGACTCCCATCCCGATCAAGATCACCCCGCCGATCGCGACAATCAGCTGGTAGTGGCGCTTGACCACAGCGAAGGCGGTGGTCATCCGAGAGAAGGCGAGAGCGGTGGCGATGAATGGGATCGCCAGACCGGCCGAGTAGACGGCAAGCAGGAGAGCGCCGTGGCCGGCGGAGCCGGAAAGCGAGGCGGCGGCAAGGATCGCGCTGAGGGTCGGGCCGATGCAGGGGGTCCAGGCGATCGCGAAGGCCCCGCCGGCGACGATCGGTCCGCCCTTGCCGGCGCGCTCGAGCAGGGCGTCAACGTGCCACTCGCGGTTGAGACGAGCGGTGAACAATGAGCCGACGAAGAGAACGCCCATCAGGATGATCAGGACGCCGGAGATTTTGGTCAGCAGCTCTTGGTTGTCCTGCAGGAAAGAGCCGATGCCGGTCGCGGTGAGGCCGAGCAGGATAAAGATCGCCGAGAAGCTGGCGACGAAGGTCAGGCTTGGGCCGAGCACGCGGCGCCAACCGGCTTCGTCGAGCTCGGCGGGGGAGACGCCGGTCACGGCCGAGAGGTAGCCCGGTACCAGCGGCAGCACACACGGCGAGAGGAAGGAGACGATCCCCGCGGCGAGGGCGGCGAGGATTCCGACGCCCCCCGCAGGGTCGCCGCTGATGTTGGCCAAGACCACGACCCCAAAGGATAAACCTGGATGGAGACTTGCCGAATAATGCCCAGACATCGATCGCTTGTAAAACCGGGAGTGAACACGCGGCCATGACTGTCGCTCCCGCTCATTTCGATGCGTGTTCGGCAAGGCAGCTTGGGCGCTCCCGCTTCGTAGTCAGCGCCGATGGCGATGGCACGACGGGCTTGATGTCCCCGTCTGGAGCCTCGTCGAGGTCGACGATCACCGGCGCGTGGTCCCTGGGGCCTTCCCTTTCGGCGCCAGCCGATCGACCCACGCCGCGCGGACCCGGGCGGCAACCAGCCTGCCGGCCAGGATCAAGTCGATTCGCATCCCCAGGTCCTGGTGGAACATGCCGGCCCGGTAGTCCCGGTAGGTGAAGGTCGTCCCGCAGGCCGAAGGCCTGGAGCCGGCTGGCCGGGCCTACTCGACAGGAAACGGCCATGTTGAACCGACCTCGGTGATTTCGGGAACTTCTCGCCAGAAGTTCCCGACTCGGATCACATCGGCGCATATCCGTACATATTCGGCGCGATAGTCGCTACTCCATAGGCCTGCAAGCATTTTGAAACTCCCTGCAAATATGCAACTTTCTGTAAGCGTTCAGTCACCTCTCCAGGCAGGCACGATCACGACGACCGTCGGCAAGGAACCTGGATCAGGCCAGGAGCGGAGCCGGATCGCCGCGAACCCGGGCGCCGAGCACCTCGGCCAGATAGGC
>JACDGU010000235.1 GCA_013821475.1 Solirubrobacterales bacterium | reverse complement strand
TCCCCGCAGTTCGTGACGGGAAGACCTCCCCCTCGCCCTCCCCGCTCCGGGTTCACGTCGCCCTCCCCCCTCTGGGTTTATCGTGTCCCCTACCTCGAAAAAGGGAGTGGGAGATGGCGACTTATCTGATGCTGACCAACTTGACCGCAGAGGGAGTTCGGACCCTCAAGAACAACCCCGGGCGTGTGTCCGAGGTGAATAAAGAGGTGGAGCAGATCGGGGCCAAAGTGGTCGCTCAATACGCGACGCTGGGGCAGTACGACTTCGTCACCGTGATCGAGGCGCCCGACGAGCAGACGATGGCCAAGGTCTCGGTCGAGCTCGGCTCGCGCGGGACGATGACCTCGCAGACGCTGACGGCGATGCCGGCTGAGGCCTTCCTCGGCTCGATCTAGATCTCGTTGAGGGCACTCGTAATCGGCAGCGGGGGGCGCGAGCACGCGATCGTGCGAGCGCTGCTGCGCTCGGTCCACGCGCCGGAGGTGCTTTGCGCCCCCGGTAACGCCGGCATCGCCGCCGACGCCGAGTGCCTCCCCGAGATCGCCGCCGACGACGTCGAGGCGATCGTCGGGCTCGCCGGCGGGCGCCGGGTCGACCTGGTCGTGGTCGGGCCCGAGATTGCGCTCGTCGCCGGCGTCGTCGACGCGCTCGAGGAGGCCGGTATCCCCGCCTTCGGACCCAGCGCCGCGGCGGCCGAGCTCGAGGGCTCGAAGGCGTTCGCCAAGGAGCTGATGCGGGATGCCGGGGTGCCGACCGCCGGCTACGTCCTCCTGCACAGCCGCGAGGAGGCGGTCGCGGAGATCGCCCGCGCCTCCTACCCGGCGGTGCTGAAGGCCGACGGCCTCGCCGGCGGCAAGGGCGTGATCCTCTGCGCCGGCGAAGCCGAGGCGCTCGCCGCGGTCGACGTCTTCTTCACCGAGCGGCGCTTCGGCGCGACCACGGTCGTGCTCGAGGAGTTCCTCGAGGGTGAGGAGCTCTCGCTGCTGGCGATCTGCGACGGCGACAACGTCGTCGCGCTGGCGCCGGCGCAGGACTACAAGCGGATCTTCGACGGCGACGAGGGGCCGAACACCGGTGGCATGGGCAGCTACTCGCCGGTGCCCGGCTTCGGGCCGGCCGAGGTCGAGGAGATCGTCGAGAGCGTCCACCGACCGATCGTCGCGGCGATGGCACGGCGCGGGATCCCCTTCCACGGTGTGCTCTACGCCGGCCTGATGATCGGCGCCGACGGAGCCAAGGTGCTCGAGTTCAACGCCCGCTTTGGCGACCCCGAGACGCAGGCGGTGCTGCCGCGGCTGCGCTCGGACCTGATCGACATCTTCCTCGCCGCCCGCGAGACCGGGGGGCTGGCCGGGACGAGCGCCGAGTTCGACCCCGACTGGGCGGTGACGCTGGTGCTGGCCTCCGCCGGCTACCCGGAGAGCTCTTCCAGCGGCGATCCGATCCGCGGCCTCGAGGCAGCCGCCGAGCTCGCCGAGGTGACCCACGCCGGGACCGCAAAGCGCGACGGCGAGATCGTCACCGCCGGCGGCCGGGTCCTCAACGTGACGGCTCTCGGAGCCAGCCCGGCCGAGGCACGCGATCGTGCGTACGATGCGGCAGGCCGGATCTCGTTCGAGGGAATGCAGATCCGCACCGACATCGCCGCCCGCGCCGTCGAGCGCGTCCCCAGTTAATCCAGAGAGGAACGAATGAGCGAGATCTCAGAGCCCCACCCGTCTCAGACCAGCGAGATCTCGGAGGAGCCCCAGCCCGAGCCTGCCGCCGCCGGGATGCCGGAGGCGTTGGAGAAGATCGAGGAGATCGACGCCGAGACGCCGCTGGTCGGGATCATCATGGGCTCCAAGAACGACATGGAGAAGATGCAGCCGGCGGAGAAGTACCTCACCGAACAGGGCATCCTCTGCGAGGTGCGGGTGATGAGCGCCCACCGCGACCCGGAGATGGTCACCGACTACTGCACCAACGCCCGCATGCGCGGGATGAAGGTGATCATCGCCGGCGCCGGGATGTCGGCCGCGTTGCCCGGCGTCGCCGCCGCCCACACCGACCTGCCGGTGATCGGCGTGCCGATCCTCGGCAAGTCCCTCGGGGGTCTCGACGCGCTGCTGTCCGCGGTGCAGATGCCACCGGGAATCCCGGTCGCCTGCGTCGCAATCGACGGCGCCAAAAACGCCGGCGTGCTCGCCGCCCGCATCATCAACTGCTGATGACGGGCGCCGCCGCGTCCGGGGGTGGCGCGTGATCCCCCGCTACACCCTCCCGGAGATGGGGGAGGTCTGGACGCCGCAGACCAAGATGGAGACCTGGCTCGAGGTCGAGCTGGCGGCCACCGAGGCCTGGGCCGAGGAGGGCGTCGTGCCGCGCGAGGCCGCCGAGGCCGCGCGGGCCAAGGCGGCCTTCACGGTCGCTGCGGTCGACGAGCGCGAGCGGGTGACCGACCACGACGTCGCCGCCTTCGTCGACGTCGTCGCCGCCTCGGTCGGTGAGCACGGGCGCTGGATCCATTACGGCCTCACTTCCTCCGACGTACTCGAC
>JACDGU010000076.1 GCA_013821475.1 Solirubrobacterales bacterium | reverse complement strand
CTGCCAGTCGCCCGCTCGGCCAGCAGTCCGACCTCTGCGGGCGGGAGTGCGCGCAGAGCCGGCAGCTCCGAGCGCTGCCCGGGCTCGAGGCCGGCGTGCGAACACGCCTCGGCGATCCGGTCGAGCCCGGCCGGTCGGGTCGCCAGCACGATCGTGAGCGGATCGGCGCGCCGCGAGCTGGTCGCCAACAGAGGGACGAGTCCCACGTCGGCACGCTGCGCGTCCTCGACGAAGACCGTCGTGTCCTCGAGCGGGAGATCCTCCAGCACCTCGGCGGTGAGCAACGCCCCGTCGCTCGCAAAGAGGGCCCGCTTCCCGTCCTCCTCCAGTGCTCGGGCCGCCTCACGGAGCAGCCGGGTCTTACCGATTCCACCCCGTCCGGGCTGTACGACGACCCGCACAGACGGCGTCCGGGCGGCATCGATGAGGGCGCGCAGCTCGGCCTCGCGCCCCACCAGTGGCAGATCGTGGCGCAGTAGTTGGCCCGGCTCGTCGAACGGGGCGAAGTAGTCATCCGGGGCGACGAAGCCGACGGGCCCGTCGGGTCCCAGGAAAGCGCGGCTGACGGAGGCCCCGAAGGCGTCGGTGACGATCAGGCGGGCCTTCTCTCGCGGGACCTCGCCCCGGAGCCGCTGGGAGATCCCCTCGTTGGTCTCGAGCCTCCAGGCGTCGAGGCCGTCGATGTAGTCGCTTGCGTTGGTGCCGACCTGGCAGGTGACCCAGATCTCGAGCTCGTCGGCCTCGTAGGTCGTCGCCGCCACGGTCTTTTCGGCATGCGACCTGTTGAACGACTTTCGATGACGACACTGGACGGTCCGCTTGCGACCGTCGAGGAGGTCGGCCTCGACATCGATCCCTCTCTGGGCCTCGCCCATCTTGCCGTAGCGATCTGCGCGCTTCACGTCGGGCAGCGCGCGCACGACGGCGAGGCAGAAACTCTCGAATCTTTCCCAGTCGAAGGAATCGACGTCGAACGGCAGGATGCGGAGGGGGAGGCGACCGCTCACGGCTGTCCCCCGGCGTCAGGCGCCGACCTCGTCGCGCGACGCTTCCCCAGTCCCGCCATCACTTGACGGTAGCGCCCGCGGCGACCCAGACGTCGGCGGACGGCGGGGCGTCGTTCCGGCCGCCACGATTCCGATCCGGGCTCGGCTAGTTTTGAGATCCGCGCGCCTCCGGCCACCTGGCACCGTCGCCTTCGTCGCCGGTAGATCGCCGCATATTCGCTCACATTCGGGTTGGTGTCGAACCGCCGCCTCGAATTCCAGGCACTAATCGCCGAGAGTGCCCGAATCGGCGACATATCGCCGCATATCCCCGCGCATCGCGGATCCCGGCGACGGAATTAGAGCGTACGAAATCCCTGCAAAAGAGAATTTTCGGGCACCCGGTCAGCCTTTCCCGAGCGCAATTCACACGCGAGAGGTCGCTGGTTCGAAACCAGCCGTGCCCATCCCCGCAAACCCGCATTCCTCCTGGGAATCGGGTCCTTGTCCCAGACGGGAGACCAGGGCCTACTCGCTTCATTCACTCCGTGGGGAGATTCGTGGGGAGATTCGATTTGCGGGGGCGGCTCGCAGGGGAATCCCCTGAGGGCGCTGTGCACGGAGGGTCGATCCAGAGGAATACGGGAGCACATCCGCGAACGGGTCCTGGAACGGGCCGGACCGGCCGCGAAGATCGAGTTCGACCTCAAACTTCCCGGCCAGTTTTCGAAGAAAAGGTTCGGCAGGCGGCTTCGCGGACGACCTGAAGGCCGGACACACGACCTGTGTTAGGTCAGCGTTTTAGTTGATAAAGTCCCTTATATGTCTGACGTACATCACGATGCCCTCTATAGAGAGGCGGAGGCGCAGGCCGGCTACTTCACCGCCCCGCAGGCGGTCGATGCCGGCATGGACCGCAGCACCCTGCACTTCCACGCGCGCCCTGGCGGCCGCTACGAGCGGGTCCGCCGCGGGCTCTACAGGCTGCGCAGATTTCCCTCGAGCCCCCAGGAGCACGTGATGGCAGCGTGGCTGCCGCTGCGCGGCGCGGGTGCCGTCGTCTCGCACGAGAGCGCCCTGGAGCTACTGGGGCTCTCCGACGTGATCCCGGACGCCGTCGACCTGACGGTGCCGCGCTCGGAGCGCGGCACTAGGCCCCGGGCCGGCGTTCGGCTCCATACGAGTGGGCATCCGGCGCGAGGCAAAGAGGTACGGCAGATCGCGGGCCTCCCCGTGACCGGCCCGGAGCGTTCGATATTCGACGCACTCGAATCCGGTGCGCAACCCGAGCAGATCGAGATGGCGATCCACCAGGCGCTGGGCCGCGGGCTGACGACCCCGTCGCGCCTACGGCGCTCGGCGGACTCCCGCCCCGATCGGGTGCGGAGGTTCGTCGAGCGCACGGTGGAGGAGGTTGCGCGTGAGATATGAAGACGCCAGGGCATTTCGCATGGCGCTGGAGCAGCGGCTGAAGGACGGGGCCGCCGACGGGGCCGCCCTGGCCCGCGACCGAAAGCGCGTCGCATTTGACCGACTGCTCGCCCGGCTCGGGCGGGTCGCCGCCGGCAGGTGGCTCCTCAAGGGCGGCTTTGCCCTTGACCTGCGCCTGGCGGCACGGGCGAGGAGCACCAAAGACATCGACATCGAGTGGCGCGATGCAGAGGAGGAGCTGCTCGACGCGCTGCTCGACGCGGCAGACTTCGATGCTGGCGACTTCTTCGTCTTCGGGGTCGAGCGGGCGGGCGCGCCGGAGGACCGGCTCGGCGGCGCCCACCGCTTCAGGGTCTCGGCGTCGCTGGCAGGACGACCGTTTGAGACCTTCCTTCTGGACGTCGGCTTCCGGGCCGGAGGCCCGGCCGGCGTCGAGACACTAAGGACGGGTGATCTCCTCGCTTTCGCCGGGATCGATCCTGTCGAGATCGAAGTGGTCGGGCTGGAGCTCCAGGTCGCCGAAAAGCTCCACGCCTACACCCGGACCTACGAGGGGCGGGGCAGCACCCGCACCAAGGATCTCGTCGACCTCGCGCTGATCGCCGAGCTGTCGACCCCGGGCGCCGCGGCCCTGCGGCACGGGATCGAGGCGATCTTCAGCCTCCGCGGCACCCACCCGGCACCCACCCGGCACCGCCGGCCCTCCCTCCTGCGCCTGCGGAGTGGGCGACGCCCTACCGGCGCCTCGCCGAGGAGGTCGGCGCCGCCCCGACCCTGGAGGCCGGACACAAGGATGCAGCGGCCCTACTCGACCCGGTTTTGAGGGGTGAGGTCACGAACGGCGCCTGGGATCCGATCCGGCGACGCTGGGGGAATACAGCAGAGAGATAGACCCTCGGCCGGTCCCACGCGGTGGTCGGACCGGACCTGAAGGCACGAACCCCTACTGGCGCCTGGACCTCCCTGGGCGCTTGGGCTCATCGGCGAAGCGCATGAAACGCCAGACCAGACCGCGGTCGACCCGTTTGCGTTTGCTTGCCCTGGCGTAGACCTCTACGGTCATCCGCGAGTCTTCGTGGCCGATCTGGTCCATGACCCAGGGCAGCTCCCGCTTAGCCCAGAAGCAGAGGCAGGCGAAGGTCCGCCGCAGCGAGTGCGGGGTCACCGTCGGCAGGAGCATCTTGCCTTCGGCCTCACGTTTCTTGTTGGTCCGGCGCACTAACTCGCGCAGCATCCGGCGGACGTTCCCTGGATTCAGACGGGTGCCCTTCAATGTCACCCACATCGGGTCGGCGGCGCCGCTCGCCCGCCCGTCGGAGCGCTTCTGCGCGACGTGGGCTCGGATCTCCTCGGCGGCGTAGGCGGTGATTTCGACGAGTCGAACGCCGGCGGGAGTCTTCGAGTCGGGAATCCGCCAGAGGCCATCTTTCAGATCGAAGTCCCCGCCGTCGGCGTTGATCGCTTCGCCGATCCGGGGGCCGCAGAGACAGAGGGCCGCGACAAGCGAGCGGCGCCCGTAGCACGGGCCGGGGCGCTTGCGGTCGCGCAGCTCCTGCTCCCACTCACCGGCAGCTTCGATCAGGTCAATGACCATGTCGGGCTCGAGGAAGGCACCCCTGTACTTCGGCACCCCTGTACTTCCGCCGCTTGCCCCGCGCCGCGTTGTAGCGGACGACCTTGTGGTCCTTGGCAAGGTCGAGCGCCTGAGCAAGGACGCTGAGCGGCTTGTTGACCGAGCTCGGCGCCAGCTTCTGACCAGCAGTGCGGTTGTGGGCTGGGCGGTCGGCAAGCCAATCGCGCAATTCGTCCACCCACTGCTCGTCGATCTCGGCGGTCGGCGTCTGCGGCCTGAAGGCGAGGAGAAGATCGAGCCGCCAGCGGTAGTCGTTGCGGGTGTTGGGGGCGACCTCGCGCTTTTTCCCCTGCCACCAACGCGACAACGTGACGTGGATCGTCTCCTGCGGCTTCTCCGCCTCGGCGGCCGCCGAGGCGGCTCGCTCGCGCTGCGCCGCCTCCACCTCCGGCGGCGTCCAGGTTCCGCGCCGGATCTGGGCGAGGATCTCCTCGCGGGCGACTTCGGCGCGGACTTCGTTCCAACCTTCGTGATTGGTGCCGAGGGTCAGCTTATGGGAGCGACCGTCGGCGCTGACGTGAAGCCGCCAGCTGATCGTCTTGCCGTCCTTCCAAGGACGCGCTTCGATGTATCCGGTTGCTTGCCTTGGCATCGGTTCCCGTCCCTCAGCGGTTGCCCGTGCGGGCGGCGGCGCTCGGCAGCGGCAGCAGCTCCGATCAGCGACCGCTCGATCAGGCCTTCGTGGTGTAGGAAGCCGAGCACCGAACGCAGCGCCCCCACGGTGTGCCTGGCGGTGCCAGGGGTCTGTCGGCGGGTGCAGGAGAGCGCGAAGGCGCTGACGGCGGCCGCGTCGATATCGACGCCCTGGCCGCCGACCCTCCCGCCGAGCAGCGGGCGGATCGAGCCCGCGTAGTGCAGTGCGGTCTTCTCCTTCAGAACCCGCTCCGAGATGAGATAGCGCCGGTAGTGGCAGAGCAGCTCCTCCTCCGGTCCCGCCGGGGGAGGGGGCGGCGTGCCGACGGCACGGCCCCGAGGCGCCGCAGGTAGGCGAGCAACGGCGCCAGGCTCCGGGGCGAGAGGTGGTGGGTGTAACCGGCGCCGCGGCGATCGCCGAGGAACCGCCCCACCTGTGCCGGGGAGATGTCTCGGGCACCGAGGCCCTCTGCCGCAAGCCACCGGCTGAGGTGCGCTGCGAGCCGCAGGTGCGTCTGCGCCGAGCGGGGTGTGTAGCCCAGTCGCCGTAGCTCTTCGGCGAAACCCTCCTTGAACGGCGCCAGCGGCCCGGTCACCCCCGACCCGCCGTAGGTCGACGGCCTGCACCTGTGGTCGATCTGTCATTGCAGCTCCTCCTCGCGTTGATGGAGGAAGAGCTTCAAGCGTGGTCAGCGCCGCCGGATTATGCCGACCTCAATCGGGCGAACTCCGCTGCCGGACGGCTTTCCAGGCGAAGGTCGGCATAACGCGGAGGTCGGCATAGGTGTGGGTCCAGCCGCGGCGGCGGTGCTCTGTCTGGAGAGTGGCAGTGAGTTGCTCCCCCGGCTTAATGACTCGCTCTCACTGCGAAGCACCCAGGCCGAGCACCACGGCAATGGCACCCTCGAGTGCCGCCAGCGTCTCGGGCTTGGCCTTGCCGACCCGTCTCAAGAGGCGGCGGGCGGCCACCGCCCGGATCGCCCGCACGATCGCCGCGCTCTCGGTTTTGACCCCCTCACTCGGGGAGACAGAGGGCCGCAGCTTCGATGGCGCCCGCGAGCTCGAGAGCGGGACGACCACGATCAGCTCATCGTCTGTGCCGGTGAGGAGCTCGTCGACGGAGACGACGATCGCCGGGCGGTTCTTGCCGGGCTCGCCCTTGCGAGCGGCGCCGAGAGAGACCAGCCAGATCTCACCGCGGCGCGGAGCCTCACTCGAGGCCATCGCCGAGGACCGCGTCCCACTCGCGCTCCTCGGCCACGCCGTCGGGATTGGCGGAGTCGGCGCGGGTCGCCTCGCGCTCGGAGCGCAAAGCATCGGCGCGTTCGGCGCGACGGGCAAACTCGGTCAAAAGCGAGGAGAGTGAGACCCCGCGCTCGCGAGCCCGCGCGGCAAGGCGATCGCGAGTCTCGCGAGGGACGCGAATGGTGGCGGTGGCATTCATCGTGGACAAATTATAGCGCTACTGAATGGCGACATCGAGTGTCCCAGCCCGGATATGGGTACGCCGTCTTTCCTTGGGGGCACATTGCGACATTGCAGGCTGCCCCATCCCGGCCGATATGGGGACCGGATCCGGACTCCGAAAACGCCTTTGGGCCGAAATCCGTGCCTGCAGAGCGCTCGACCTCCTCGCGGAGGGCCCTCCGAAAGACGTCATCGTGGGTCTTCAGCGAGGACACGCCGCCCGGGAACGCTGACCGGCGCAGATCTAGAGAACGACGAGCTCGCGCTCGGGGTGCTCCGCCGGGCCGGACTCGAAGCCGAACACGGCGCGGACGCCGAAGGCGTCGCCGAGCTTCTTCAGGGTCTGGGCGTTGGCGGCGTGCTGGCCGCTCTCGATCCGAGAGACCGCCGAGGCGGTGGTGCCCATCCGCGCGGCCAGCTCCGCTTGGGTCAGTCCCAGCGCTGCACGGCGCGCGATCACGATTCGCGCCAGCTCCTCGTACGGCCCCAGGCACTCGTACTCGGCGCGGAACTCCGGGTCCTTGAGGGACTCTTTGATGTGGTCGGAAACGGCGCTGCCGACCGGGCTGACCCGCTTACTCATTGCTCTCTCCAATAACGGTTCCTAGTATCGAGGATATTAGCAGCGCTGCTAACAACGACAGTAAGACCGACAGCGATCTAGGGGGCGTCACGCCCTGCCGCTCGCGGCGGCTTGCGCGGTTGGGCATCCATCCGAGCCTTGAAGTCCTCCAGCGTTTCTGAGCGATCTTGATCTCGGCCGGCGGCAGCTTCCCCGTCGTCTTCGGGAAGGCGTGCAGAAGGATGAACAAGCGCCCCGAGCGCCGGTACAGCACCCGGTAATGCTCGGAGCCCATATGGCAGCGCAGCTCCCGCAGCTCGCCATCCACCTGGGAGCTGTGCGGGAAGGGAAGGTGCGGCATCGGAGAGGTCGTTCAGCCGATCGAGCTGGCGTAGCAACGCCGCCCGGCGCTTGGCGTCAAGCGCGGCGATAAAGTCAAGGACCGGCTCGGCCCCATCGGCGGTCCGGTAGTAGACGGCTTGAAGAGTCGCTGGACTCATGGCTGGGGCATTGCATCAGATTGCGCGTGGACGGGCTTACGCCGAACCGGAACCCAACTGCAGTTCTTCGTGGGGAGATTCGTGGGGAGAATCACTGCCTATTTGGTCCCAACAGACCCGAACGCCAAAAGTGCGATTTGGCTCTGGAATGCGAAAACTGGCTTCAGGAGCCGGGTAAAAAATTGAGAGCGCTCGCTTCACACGCGAGAGGTCGCTGGTTCGAAACCAGCCGTGCCCATGGCCTGAACAGACTCGTCGCCAAGGCAGGTCCTGAAACATGGCGCGGCCGATCAATCCCGATTTATCGAGATCTATCTTGGCCTGCTCGGGATCGTCTTGGCCCTCGCGATCCGCGCATCAGCCTACGCACCCCGTTCTCGGCGCTTGCGCTTTTGAAGCTTGGCGGTTTCCTCGAAGTGGTCTGCGTGGCAGAGGGTCATCAGGTTGCTTATCTCGTTGCGTCCCGACTTGGGTAGCGCCTCCAGCTCATCCGCGACTGCAATTTTGTGATGGACCTCGAGGTAGAAACGGGTGTCGCCTACCGTTTCAGCCTTGACCCGATCGCGACCGCAGATCTGGCAGGTGAACCCGTCGCGCTCGAAAACCTGCTGACGAAGGGACTCCGGATACAGACGCTGGAGAGGATCCCGGCGATCATTCGAGTCGGTGGAAGTAAGGCGGTACTGGGTTGGTCCGAGGTCGGGCTCGTCGATATAAGAATTGATCGGCCAGCCGTGCTCGTCCCGAAGTTCCCGCACCCGTCGCGCGCTTTCAGCGATCTTCGATACGTAGTCGATCTGCTTTCGGTCGACCACCTCCCCCACCCTCGCTTCAAACAGAGCGGCGATCCTATCCATACCCGAGCCCTCTCTCCGGCGAATCTCGTTCTCGACATTCCAGGTCTCGGCTCGGCCGAGGTTCGGCTCAGCAGACTCAAGACGATAGGCCCCCGAGCCAACCTCAGTGATCTCGTATCCGTCCTCAACCCTCAGCTCGCGAACCCGTCGTGCCCACTCGCCTATGCCGCTGACCTCAGCCACCTCTTCTCCTTGGACGACCTGGCCGACTCGCTGTCGCAGATAAGCAAGGATTTTCGCCTTGGCTCCACTCCCGCGGCTCGCCCGGCCACGACGGCCAAACCACTCCAGCTGGATTGACCGAAGTTCAGCGATGATCTCGTCGAGCGTCTCCCGGCTGCTGTCGGGGCTCCCGACCTCGTGCGTAAACTGCCGCAGACGGGCCGCGACGTGGTCCAATCGCGCGACGGCCTGTTTCCGGGAGATCTGGATCGCTCTCGGCCCTGCTTTGCGGACCATCCGAACCTACCTCGCCCTTCTCGCCGAGCGCCGGGCCGCGACCAGTTCCTCAATCCGGTCCGCGGCCTCTGAGGGGTTCTCATGCTCCCACACCCTTACAACCGCCCAGTCTTTTTTGCGCAGGAGGAAATTCGTTTCCACGTCACGTTCCTGGTTTCGTTGCAACTTCCGATGCCAAAAATCGGCATTCGCCTTAGGCATCGTCCCGTGCACGGGACAGCGATGCCAGAAGCAACCATCGACGTACACGGCGACCCTGGCCGACCCAAGGACGACGTCTGCCCTGGACCGTACCGTTGCCAGCGGCGCCCGATCAACGCGGAAACGCAGTCCACGGCGATGCAACTCCGAACGCAGCGCCAGCTCAGGCGCAGTGTCCCGTTGGCCGAGACGCGACATTTGAGCGCTGACTGCGGGGGAGGATGGGACCGGTCGGTCGGATGGCGGAGGGGGCTTCTTCACCGAAAGGAGAGTATCGCCACAATCCCCCTCGTCGAAGAGAATATCAGTCGGTGGAACCTCAGGCTGCGGCAGACTCTACGGAGACGAGCTGACCCAGTCCCGAATCGAGATGCTCCGCTATGCCTTCGGCGATTCGACGTGCCAATAGCGGCGGCACTGCATTGCCGATCTGCCGGGCAACGCTGGTCATCGATTGATTCTCCGGGAAAAAGAAGTCGTCGTCGAAGCTCATGCAACGTGCCGCCTCCCGCACCGTGATCGGCCGATGGGCCGATGGGTGGAGATAGCGCCCCTTCTCCGGCTTGAAAAACTCGGTCCGAATCGTGTATGCGGGGCGGTCCCACCAAAGTCTGCCGAATACATCCGTGGTTCCGGTCGGCTTCTCACGCCAACATTTGGGAACCAGGTCCCCCAGCCCTGCGCGATCGAGATTGCGCTGCATCTGGAAACGATTTCCGCCGTCCCGGGGAACTGACTTGTATCGACGCACGCTGAACGGCCGGGGATTCCGTCGACGATGCCAATCATGCCCGTTCGGCGCCCTTGGCAGGCCCTTGACGGCCTGGCGGAACGTCACCCAGTCCTTGAGCTCCTGATCCCTGTCGGCCTCCGCATGCGTTTTCTGCGGCCATGGGGCCGAGCCATGCTTGGTCCCGATGACTATTGCCCGGCGCCTGCGCTGTGGCACGCCGAAATCGGCCGCATTAAGGACATCCTCGTCGACGAAGAAACCGATTTCCCCTTCAGCCCGGATCTTGAATTCAGCGTACTCGGCAGAGGTGATGAGCTCTGGCACATTCTCCATGACGAAAACCGCCGGATCAGCCTGCGCCAACGCTCGCAGGTATTCACGCCAAAGTCCGCGTCGCTCGAATCCGACGCTGCCGCGATTGAGGGGCGAGAACCCCTGGCAGGGAGGCCCGCCGATCACGACGTCTGCAGAGCGAAAGCCAGAGACGTCCTCAATCGGAACCGCGGCAACATGCTCGCCAAAGTTAAGTCGGTAGGTCTCCGCCGCATCGCGATCGGCCTCAACCGCAAACACCGGCTCAAATCGACCGCAATCGGTGAAGCCCCGGGTCATCCCCCCGCACCCTGCGAACAGGTCGATCAGCTCGTAGCGGCGGTTGGACGACATCCTGTCGATCCTAGAGTCCGTCCAAACGGAAAAACGTAGCCCCGATTGATTGCCGCCGCTAACGACTGTCCTCTTCTTCCCTGCGCCGGCGCTCCGCCGGGCCCCCCGGGCGCAGGGACCAGAGCAGGAAGCCGATCACGACGATGCCGAGGAGGAGCATCAGGCCCACCAGCGGCAGGGCGGTCAGGTAGCCGGCGGCAACCGAGGCGGTCATCCCCACACCCTAGGACGATCGGCTCGCCGGGCCGGCGACCGCGCCGGACGGCGGCGGGCCGACGATCTCGGCCGAGCGGCGGCTCAGGGACCTGATCGAGGAGATCGAGCTGGCCGACCAGGTCGGCCTCGACGTCTTCGGGGTCGGCGAGCACCACCGGCCGGATTTCGCGGTCTCCTCGCCGGCGGTGGCGCTCGCGGCGGCGGCGGCGCGGACCGAGCGCATCCGCCTCACCAGCACGGTCTCGGTGATCAGCTCCGACGACCCCGTCCGGGTCTTTCAGGACTTCGCCACGCTCGACCTGCTCTCCGGCGGCCGGGCGGAGATCATGGCCGGCCGCGGCTCGTTCATCGAGTCCTTGCCCCTCTTCGGCTTCGAGCTCGACGTCTACGACGAGCTCTTCGCCGAGAAGCTCGAGCTGCTGCTGGCGGTGCGGGAGTCGACCGAGGTCAGCTGGAAGGGCCGTTTCCGGGCGCCGATCGACGGCCGCGGCGTCTACCCGCGCCCGCTGCAGGACCCGCTGCCGGTCTGGGTCGCGGTCGGCGGCTCGCCCCCTTCGCTGAGCTGCACCGCAACGCCGCTATCGAAACCGGCCATCAGGCCCCGGCGCTCAGCATCAACTCGCACGGCTTCGTCGCCGAGACCTCGCAGGCGGCCGCCGACACCGCCTTCCCCGCCTTCGCGGCGATGATGGATCAGATCGGCCCCGAGCGCGGCTGGCCGCCGATGACCCGGCACGCTTTCGACGCCGGCCTCGGCCTGCGCGGCGCCAACTTCGCCGGCTGCCCCGTGCAGGTGGCCGAGAAGATCGTCCACCAGCACGGCATCTTCGGCCACCAACGCTTCCTGATCCAGTTCAGCGTCGGCACCCTCCTCTACGGAACCGAGGTGGCGCCGCTCGTTCGCCGCGAGCTGGACGGCGTAGGGTCGGAGCCGACCCCCGGAACCGAGCCTGCCCTAGGAGCCCCATGACCGACACCACGATCCAGACCGCCAAGCTCGAACCTGACGGCGAGTGGTTCCAGACGCTGCGTCGCGAACTCGGGGTGACCGGCTTCGGGATCAACCTGATCACGCTGGCGCCGAAGCGGCGACTGCGGGTCCACCTGCACGAACGCCAAGAGGAGGTCTACCTGGTGCTCGAGGGCGAGCTGACGCTGATCGTCGAGGGCGCGGACAGCGTGCTCGAGCGCGGGACCCTGGCCCGGGTCGCGCCGAAGCAGAAACGGCAGCTGACCAACCCTGGCAACGAGCGGGTGGTGATCCTGGCCCTGGGCGGTTCCGGCGAGCACGAAGGCCGCGACGCCCGCGCCTGGACCAGCTGGCAGGAGGGCGGCGAGGGCCGCTCCCCCCAGGAGGTCCCGCTCCCCGACGACCTACCCGCCTGAGCGCAGCGGATCTAGCGCTCTTGCAGCACCGAGAGGGTGTTGCCGGCGGGATCCTTGAACCAGGCGATGAAGGGGCCGCCCTCGCGCATCACGCCCTTCTCGTCCTGCGGCATACCCTCGTAGCGCTCGAAGCCGACGCCGCGGGCGGCGAGCTCGTCGACGGCGGCGTCGATGTCGTCGACCTTGAAGTTGAGCATCGTGTAGCTGGCGGGGGTGAAGCCGGGGCTGAGGTAGGCCAGGGTGTCGCGCCCGCCGCCGAGGTGCAGGGTCAGCAGGCCGTTCTCCTCGTCCAGCACGGTCACCCTGATTCCCAGGGTCTCGCCGTAGAACTCGCGGGCCTGCGCCAGATCGTCAACTGCGAATCCGCTGAATGCCTCGTTGTCGGCGAGCATCGTCGACTCCTCTCGGTTGGTTTCGTTCTCCACCATTAGACCCACCCGGCGCCCGGAACTCATCGGCTCGCTAGTCGCCTTCGCCTCCCGGCGGCCGCCGGCCACGCTTGCGCTCGCCGGTGCGGCGCTTCTGCTCGAGCCGGCGCCGGCGCGAGGCCTTGGTCGGCCGCGTGGCCCGGCGC
>JACDGU010000234.1 GCA_013821475.1 Solirubrobacterales bacterium | reverse complement strand
CACCTGGGAGAAGACCGACCGCGCCGCCGCGCTCCGCGACGCCGCCGGCCTGGCGGCGGCGGCCTGAGGCCCCCGCGTGGACGGCACGCCGCCCCCTTCCTGGTCGCGCTGCTCGCAGTTCTGGCACTGACCCCTGCCTCGCTCGCCGCAGCGCCGATCCCGACCGGCTCGGGCACACCGGAACTGCGGAAACTCGAAACCGATCGTCAAAAGGGCGTCTGGAAGCTCCCCGTCGTGCTTCCCGCCGCTGGCCAGCTGAGCGTCTCGTCGCCGACCATCGAGCGCCAGCAGCTGACCGTCCGCGGTGCTGGCCCGATCCGCGTCCCGATCCTCCCCAAGGGCCCGCTGGCGAAGCGGATGAGCAAATACGGCGAAGGCAAGGTCAGGGTAACCGTCACCTTCACGCCCACCGTCGGCGCCCCCACGACCCTCGAAAAGCTCCTCAAGCTCCTCAAGAACGTCCCCCCGATCCGCGACTAAGGGGGAGAACCCACACGTTCCCAGCATTTACCTCGCTATAGCGGGGTCAATGCTGGAAACGCGAAGCGCCCGCGCCTGGGCGCTTGCTCGGGAGCAGCACGGGGTGGTGGCGCGGGGGCAGCTGCTGGCGCTCGGGTTCACGCCCAGCGCGATCGAGCACCGGTTGAGAATTGGTCGACTGCATCCGGCTGCGCGGGGCGTCTACCTCGTCGGCTGGCCGCGGCTGACCGCCGAGCGGCGCTGGATGATCGCGGTTCTGGCCCGTGGGGACGGCGCGGTGCTGAGCCATCGCAGCGCGGCCGCACTCTGGGGCTTCGGCAAGGAGAGGCGCGACCGGGTTCAGGTCAGCATCAGGCGCCACTGCTTTCTCCGCCGCCCGGGAATCGAGGTCCACTCCCGTCCAAAGCTGGCAGCAGGGGAGCTGACGACTCACCGGGGCATCCCGGTCACCCGGCCCGTCCAGACTCTGGTCGACTTCGCCAGCGATGCGACTTCGGGCGAGCTCGAGCGGGCGGTCAACGAGGCCGACAAGCATGAACGCGTCGACCCGGAAACCCTCCGCGCCGCCCTGAATCGGCACGCGGGCGAGCCGGGAGTACGTCCACTGCGCGAGCTCCTCGACCGCCACGCCTTCCGCCTTTCCGACAGCGAGCTCGAAGTCCTCTTTCGCCCGATCGCAGCGGCCGCCGGGCTGCCGACACCCCAGACCAAAGTCTGGGTCAACGACTTCGAGGTCGACTTCTTCTGGCCCGACCTCGGCCTGGTGGTCGAGACCGACGGCCTCCGCTACCACCGCACCGCCGCCACTCAGACCAGGGACGCCCTACGCGACCAGACCCACACGGCCTCCGGTCTGACCCCGCTCCGCTTTTCCCACCGCCAGGTCAAGCGCGAACCCGCCCACGTCCAGGAGATCCTCACCCGAACCCACCGCCGTCTCGCGCCCTGAACGATTCGAGCCGCCCTCTCCCCGGTCCTCGCCCCGAACCCAGACCGATCCTTCACCGCCTCGCGCCCAGACTGAACAGCCCGCTCCCGTCCCTGAGCGCTCCCCCCGCCAACCCCGGTCCCTAGACCGTCCCTCCTATCGCCTAAGCGCCAGGCGTAACCCCGGATCCGCCAGGGCTCTGAGCTTCGCCCAGCCCGTGAGCGCCGGCGGCGTTGGCGCCGGTTGCCTGGTCGACGCGGTGGACGACCTCGGCGGGGTTGGCGACGCCGGCGAAGACGAAGTTGTAGTCGTCGGTCGCGGCGGTGTCGAAATCGACGTCGCCGATCTGCATCACCCGCTGGTAGACCGACTGGCGGTAGTTGACGTTCTGGACCCGCTCCAACCGCGTCTCCTGGATCTCGCGGGAGACGATCCCGCGTTTGATGTTGAGGCGGCGGTTGGTGATCGTGTAGGTCGTCGCCACCCGCTTGATGAAGCCGATCAGCACGGTCAGGCCGAAGACGACCAGGATCACCAGGAAGGCGGTGCCGTTGCTGTCGAGGAGCTTGGCGATGACGCCGAGGATGATCGCGACGAGCAGGCCTTTCAGGTAGAAGCCGAGGATCGCCCGCCAGGAGGGGTGGCCCTCGAAGATGACCTGCTCTCCGGCGCTGAGATTGAGGCTCACGGGCGCCAGCATATGCGCTGTGCCGGGCGCTCGCCAGTGGCCCGGGCGCGGGTCGTCCCCCTGCGGACATACCCTTGGCGGATGGCGATCCTCAAGGTCGAGCCGCTGACCACCGCCCGCGCCCTGCGCGGCCCCTTCGACTACCGCCGGCCGGAGGCGATGGAGGGCATCGAGATCGGCAGCGTCGTCCGCGTGCCCTTCGGCCCGCGGCGCCTGCTCGGCGTCGTCGTCGAGGTTGCTGAGACCTCCGAGCTGCCCCCCGAGCGCCTGGCCGAGCCGATCGAAGCGCTCGAGGCGGGAGCGCCGCCGGAGCTCGTCGCGCTCGGCCTCTGGGTCGCCCGCGAGTACTGCTCGACGCCCTCGCGCGGCCTGCAGCTGGTGCTGCCGCCGGGGACCGGCACCGGCGCCCGCACCGTGCGCTCCAAGATCGAGCTGCGGGCCGCGATCCTGCCCGCCGGCACCGCGGCGCTGGGC
>JACDGU010000233.1 GCA_013821475.1 Solirubrobacterales bacterium | reverse complement strand
CCCCCGTCTTCAAGGCACCGGTTAGGAAGGGCTCTGCGAAGGTCGGCTCCTCGAAGCCGATCGAAACCCCGCCCGCCGAATCCTCGAGCGCGACCAGCTACAGCGCCTCCCCTTCCTCGGCGGCGACCGGCAAGATCTCCTCCGACCCTTCGGCCTCCGCCGCCAGCGCACGCACCGCCCAGACCTCCACCGTCGACGGTCCCCCGGCCGGCAAGGAAGCGATCGCCGTCGCCCGCGAATTCTCCCAGGCCTTCGTCTCCTTCGAGATCGGCCGTGAAGGTGCGGGCGTCAGCAAGGGCTTCGCCGCGACCGCGACTCCGCAGCTGGCCAAAGCGCTGCTGAAGCGCCCGCCGCGGCTGCCGGCCAACGTCAAGGTGCCGAAGGCCAAGGTCGTCAACATCGTCGCCGGGCCCTCCAACGGCGGCGTCTACACGCTCAGCGTCTCGCTGCTGCGGGTCGGCGTCACCAGTGAGCTGCGGCTCGAGATGGAAAAGCTCAAAGGCAAGGGCTGGCGCGTTACCAACGTCCTGGGCTGATGGCTGAGCGAGCTCGAAAGATCCGCGCGGTCGCCGCGACCGCAGCCGCGACGGTGGCGCTGGCGATCCCGGTCGCCGCCGCCCGCGCCGCCGCCGGCGGCGACAACTCCGCCGTTCCCGCCACCGCGCTCGAGGAAGCCGCCAGCGCTCCGCTCGCTCCCGGCGGCCCCGGACCCGGCATCGTCAAGCAGGGCGAGACTCTGACCCCTCCGGCCACCGACACCCCGTCCGTCCCCGGCTCCGCCGGTGGCGTCACTGCCGGTGAAGAAGAGGAAAAGGAAAAGGAAGCCGAAGAAGCTGAAGAAAGCGAAGCCGGCGACGAAGCCTCCCTTGAAAAAGACTCCAAAGGCGCCGTAGTCGCGCCGAGCTCACCACTGCAGGTGATCCCGTCGCTGCCGACTTCGAGCTGCGCAGCGAGCGGCGTGCCGCCGGTGCTGATCCCGATCTACCAGCGCGCCGCCGCCAAATACGGCCTCGGCCCGCAGGGACCGGCAGTGCTGGCCGGGATCAACGAGGTCGAGACCGGCTTCGGCACCAACCTCAACATCTCCTCGGCCGGCGCCGAGGGCTGGATGCAGTTCATGCCCCAGAGCTGGGAAGAATATGGCGTCGACGCCAACGGCGACGGGGTCAAGGATCCCTTCAATCCCGAAGACGCGATCTACGCCGCGGCCAGCTACCTCAGCATCGCCGGCATGCCCGCCGACACCTACGGCGCAATCTTCGCCTACAACCACGCCGACTGGTACGTCAGCGAGGTCCTCGCCAACGCCGGTTGCTACGCGCAGGAAGTCGGCGGCCCCGGCTTCAATGCCGCCGGCCTCGGCCCCCAGATCCAGGTCCTCAAGTGCAGCCCGGCTCCGGACTGGAAGGACGAAGTCCCCGCCGCCTACCTGGAAGCCTTCGAGAACGCCGCCGCCCGCTACGAACTCGGCAAGCGCGGTGTCTGGGCTCTGGCCGCGGTCGCCCGGCTCGAGTCGAACTTCGGCAAGGGGATGGACAAGGTGCAGATGCACGACCAAGGGCCGCTCGGGCTGGAACCCTCGGAGTGGAAGGAATTCGCCGTCGACGGCGACGAAGACGGCCACATCCGCCACGGCGACCCGGCCGACGCGGCGGCGACCCTGGCCCGCGAGATCTGGGCCAAGGGCAGCCTCGGGGCCGGCATCTTCACCCACAACCAAGCTGAGTGGTACGTCCAGGAGGTGATGCAGCAGGCCGAACAGATCGAAGGCAACTGCAAGATCAGCTACGTCGACTGGCGCGTCGCCCCGCTCGCGACCGGCTTCGAAACCCCGGGCCCGACCGCCGTCCTCACCAGCGACGGCCTCGCCAGCGCCCCGCGCAGCGCGCCGCCCGCGGTCAAGGCCGCGATCGCCGCCGCCAACTCGATCTCGACCACCCCCTACGTCTGGGGCGGCGGCCACGGCTCCTGGTACTCCTACGGCTACGACTGCTCCGGCGCCGTCAGCTTCGCCCTCTACGGCGCCGGCCTGCTCGACACCCCCCTCACCTCCGGCTCGCTGGAGAGCTATGGCGAACCCGGCCCCGGCAAGTGGATCACGATCTACGCCAGCGCCACCCACACCTACGTGGAGATCGCCGGGCTGCGCTTCGACACCGTCGGAGACGCCTCAGGCACCGGGCCTCGCTGGCACGTCGAGCCGCCGTACCCGGCAGGGTTCGTCGTTCGTCACCCCACCGGCTACTGAGCTGCAGCATTGCGTAGACGGTGGGGGAGACCTCTCCGTCACGAACAGCGGGAGGTTCCGGAGAGGTCTCCCCCACCGTCTCCCACGGGCCCCTGACTCAGGAAGCTGGGGGTCGAGGAGCGCCCACGGGACGGGGAGCTGAACAGCACGAGGGATGGAGCCTGGTTCCCATCCCGTGGTTCCTTTTGGACGGCAGGCGTGGAAAAGGAACCGTGGGATGGAGGCCGGCCGTGCGCCGCCGTCGCGTGGTTCCTTTTGGACGGCATTGGTGCAAAAGGAACCACGGGATCCCAGGGGATGGTCAACCGAGCTGCGCAGGGCGAGGG
>JACDGU010000075.1 GCA_013821475.1 Solirubrobacterales bacterium | reverse complement strand
CGTCGGCCGCGCCAGTCGTCGAGCGGCGCCAGGCCGGCGCAGCCGATTGCGACCTCGGCCTGGCCCAGGCGCCAGGCGCGGCCGAAGCTGTCGCTGATCACCACCGCGATGGCGGGTCGGGGATGGGACTTGGCGGACGAAGAGGTGGAGTGTCCGGCGAGTCCCATCCCCGACCCTGCGGTCATCGCGGTGGTGATTTCGGTCCGGATTCTCCGGGCGGAAGCGTCGGAGTCCTCCGGCAGCAGGCAGACCGTGTCGGCGTCCGGGAGGTTCGAGGAGTCGATGCCGGCGTTGGCGCAGATGAGGCCGTGGTGGGTCTCGACGATGAGGACGTCGCGCTCGGCCCGCAGCACCTCCGCCGACTCGGAGAGGATCAGCTCGACCAGCGCCGGCTCCTTGCCGAGCACGGCGGCGAGCCGGCGCGCTTCGGCGCTCGGCAACACCGCCGAGAGCTTGCGGACCTGACCCTCGGCCTTGGAGACGATCTTCTGCGAGATGACGATCACGTCGCCGGCCTCGAGCTCGGCCGCGTCGGCGATCAGCTCTCCGACCCGCATCCCCTCGCTCACCTCGGGCAACCCGGCGACGGCCAGCACCCGCAGCTCTGCGCTCACAGGCCGAGGGCCTTGGCCGTGCGGCGAGCGCGCCCGGGTCCGCGCGCCAGCTCGCGGGTCAGGGCGATCACGTCGGCCGGGGTGTCGAGGTCGAGGCCGAGCGAGGCCAGCTCCTCGACCCCGAAGGGGACGCCAGCCTCGCGGGCGGCGTCGACGTGGCGCTGGCAGCTGCCCTCGCCGAAGGAGGGGACGATCGCGTCCGGCGGCCTCAGGACCAGGCCGTTGGTCCCGGGCCCGTGGCGGTCGGGGACGATCCCGACGTAACGCTCGGGGACGCCGGTCAGCAGCCGGTCGAGCTCGCGCGGGTCGAATAGCGGGCAGTCGCCGGCGAGCAGCACGACGCACTCGGCGCCCTCGACTTCGGCCCGGGCGATCCCCGCCAGCACGGCCCGCACGTGGCTGGTGTCGGCTGGGTCGGAGACGACCTCGGCGCCGATCTCGGCGGCGAGTTCCTGAGCGATCGGGTCGCCGCTGACGACGATCGTCCGCTCGATCGTCCGCGCCTCGCCGATCGCCTCCAGCACGTCGGCGACCATCGCCGCGATCAGCTGCTTGCGGCCGGCGTCGTCGATGCCGAGCGCGAGGCGCTGCTTGGCGTCCTCGAAGCGCTTGACGGGTAGGACGGCGGTCGCCTTCAAGCGGCGAGGGTAGCCGCGTAGTCGAGGACGATGCGGGCGACCCGGGCGCGGCCGCCGGCGCCCACCATCAGGGTCGGCGCGGCAAGGGTCGGGATCTCGGCCGGCGGCGACTCCGGATCGCCCTCGTCGACGACCATCGCCTCGATCAGCCCAGCGTAGAGCGAGGCGACGCCGGCGGCCGTCGAGGGGCGCCCGAGGCCTGCCATGAAGCGGTCGGTCGGCCCCTTGACCACGGCGCCGGCGACGTAGGGGCTGACGGCGACCACGGGGGCGGGAGAGGCGGCGATCGCCTCGCGCATCCCCGGCATCGCCAGGATCGGGCCGATGCTGATCACCGGGTTGGAGGGGCCGATCACGATCGCCTCGGCATAGCGCAGCGCCTCGAGCACCTCGCGGGTCGGCTCCGCCGCCTCGATCCCCTCGAGCTCGACCCCCAGGACGTCCGGCTGGCCGCCGTCGAGGATCAGGTACTCCTGCAGGCCGCGCCGGCCGGCGGCGGTCAGCACCTTGGTCCGCACCGGCGAGTCGGACATCGGCAGCACCTTTGCCCTGACCCCGAGGCCGCGGGCAATCTGCGCCTGGGCGGCGGTCGGGGTGCCGCCGTCGGCGAGGAACTGGCGCCGGTAGAGGCAGGCGGCGAGGTCGCGGTCGGAGAGGCCGAACCAGCTGGGCGCGCCGAGCTGCTTGAGGCGCTCGAAGCCGGTGAAGGTGTCGTCGCGGATCCCCCAGCCGCGCTCCTCGTCGATTTCGCCGCTGAGCCAGTAGGTGGCGAGATCGGGGTCGGGGGAGACGTGAACGCCGAGTGCCTCGATGTCGTCGCCGGTGTTGGCGATCACCGTCAGCTCGGAGCCGATCTCCTCCTGCATCCCGGCGCCGAGCTTGGCGCCACCGGTACCGCCGGCAAGGAGCGCGACCCTCATCGCTCGACTACGACCAGTGGTCGTGGGCCGGCAGCCCGGTCAGCCGGATGCCGGTGTGGGTCTTGTAGCGGCTGTTGATCGAGATCAGCATCGGCGTCAGCTGCTCGACGATCCGCGCCATCTCCAGCGGCCCGGCGTTGACCGCGCGCAGGCCCGGGATCAACTCGATCAGGCGGGCGACGCGGGCCTTGTCGGCCTTCTTGTCGCCGCAGACGAGGACGTCCTCTTCGAGCTTGGCGTCGCCGTCGGCGAGGGTCGGGGCGCCGACCGTGTGCAGGGCGGCGACGACGGTGACCCCGTCGGGGACCATCTCCTGCGCCTGCTGGGCGGCGGAGCCCTGCCAGACGCCGAGCGAGCGGGTCGCTTTGCCACTGACCGCGGCTGCCAGCGGCACCGTGCAGTCGACCAGGATCTGGCCCGGGTGCAGCGCCTCGCGCAGGTTGTTGAGGTTCTCCGACTGGGCGCGGAAGGGGACGGTGAGGAAGACGATCTCGGCCTTGCCGGCGGCCTCCTCGTTGCTGAGCCCGGTGACGTCGGCGCCGGGCACCGCGTCGCGGACCTTTGCCGCCGCTTCCTCGCCCCGCTCGGCCGAGCGCGAGCCGACCACAACCGCAGCGCCCGCCTGCGCCCAGCGCCGGGCCAGCCCGGCGCCGAGGGCGCCGGTGCCGCCGAGGATCGGGATCGGTTCGGAGGGAGTCGAGTCAGGCACGGCGGCCAGTCTAGTCCGGCCCGCCTCCGGGCAACGGGGGGAGAACCGCCGGCGAGTGATGCATTGATGACCCTATGGGGTCTACAAAGCATCACTCGCTGAGCGGGAACGCCTGGGAGCTGGCACGGCGGCAGCACGGGGTGGTGGCGCGACGGCAGCTGCTGGCGCTCGGCCTGACGCCGCAGATGGTCCAGCACCGTTTGTCGAAGGGCCGGCTGCACCGGATCGATCGCGGGATCTACACCGTCGGTCGGCCCGAGCTGACTCGCCGCGGGCGCTGGACGGCCGCCGTGCTGAGCTGCGGTGGGCGGGCGGCGCTCAGCCACGCCAGCGCCGCGGCACTGTGGGGGTTCGGTGCCGAGTCGACCGCTTGGATCGAGGTCTCGGTCCCGTTCCCGTCGCCGCGCCGCCGCGCCGGCATCTGGGTCCACCGGCGACCGGGCTTGCGCGCCGAGGACGTCGTCGTCGAAGCTGGGATCCCGGTGACGACTCCGGTACGGACCCTCGTCGATCAAGCCTGGCGGCTGGGCGACATCCGCCTGGAGCGGTCGGTGAACGAAGCCGACCGCCTCGAGCTGATCGATCCCGAAGCCCTGCTGGCGGCTCTCGCCCGCTTTCCCGGGCAGCGGGGAGTCAGGCAGCTGCGGGGGCTGCTCGCCGACCGCACCTTCCGGTTCACCGACTCCGAGCTCGAGCGGAGGTTCCTGCCGATCGCCGCCGGCGCCGGCCTGGGCGCTCCGCAGACGCAGCAGGAGCTCAACGGCTACCGGACCGACTTCTACTGGCCCGATCTGGGGCTCGTAGTCGAGACCGACGGCCTCCGGTATCACCGCACGCCGGCCCAGCAGGCCCGCGATCGTTTGCGCGACCAGGCTCATACCGCGGCGGGGCTGGCGAATCTGAGGTTCACCCACCAGCAGATCCGCTACGAGCCAACCTCCGTGGCCGGGACGCTCCGTGCGACCGTCGAGCAGATCCGGCGAGGGGAGGAGCGCCACCGCGGCGGCAGGGGCGGCCCGTAGGATTCGTCCATGCGCGAGCTCCCCAGCAGCGTCCGGATCCGCGAGGTCGGCCCCCGCGACGGCTTTCAGAACGAGCCGGAGACGATCTCCGCGGCCGACAAGGTGCGCTTGATCGACATGCTCTCGGCGACCGGGCTGAGGCGGATCGAGGTGACCTCGTTCGTGCGTCCGGATGTGATCCCTCAGCTCTCCGACGCGGCCGGGGTGCTCACCGGCGTCCAGCGCCGCGAGGGGGTTGCCTTCTCGGTCCTGATCCCCAACCAGCGCGGGCTCGAGCGAGCGCTCGAGCTGCGCGAGCGCTTCGACGAGGTCAGCGTCTTCCTCTCCGCCTCCGAGACCCACAACCAGCGCAACGTCAACCGCGGCGTCGAGGAGTCGCTGGCCGGGCTGGAGGCGACGCTCGCCGCCGCCGGCGCGGCAGGCCTGCGGCGCGAGGGCGTGATCGCAACCTCCTTCGGCTGCCCCTACGAGGGCGAGGTGGCGCCCGGGCGTGTTCTCGAGATCGCCGAACGCCTTGCAGCGGCGGGCTGCGAAGAGGTCGGCTTCGGCGACACCACGGGCATGGCGAACCCGCGTCAGGTCCACGGCTTCTTCGCCGCCGCCCGCGAACGGCTTACCGGGATCGAGCTGACCGCCCACTTCCACAACACCCGTGGCCAGGGCCTCGCCAACGTCGTCGCGGCGCTGGAAGAGGGGTGCGAGTCCTTCGAGTCGAGCTTCGGCGAGCTCGGCGGCTGCCCGGTGCCGCCCGGCTCGACCGGCAACGTCTCGAGCGAGGACGTGGTCTCGATGCTGCACGAGATGGGGGTCGAGACGGGGATCGAGCTGGCGAGCCTGATCGAGGCCTCGCGGACCGCCCAGGGGGTCCTCGGCCGGCCGCTCGGCGCCCACGTCCTGCGCGCCGGGCCGGTCGACTGGCGGCGCGACTAGCGCGGCGCCCCCAGACCGCTCTAAGCCGTCCTTAGCCGGCCGTTAAGTCGGTCTCGCTACCGTTCCCTGGTGGCCAAGAGGATCCAAGCTCCACTGTTCGCCTGCATGGGTTGCGCCGTCGCCTTCGTCGCCCTCGTCGTCGCCGCCTACAAGCTCGGCCCGGTCGAGCGGCTGGACGCCTCGCTGCTGGCGCGGATCTCGACCCCCGAAGAGGCCCGCTCGCACTACATCGGCAGCGCTCTCGCCCACCTGGCCGACCCGCTGCCGCTGATCGTGATGTTGGCGGCGATCGTCGCCCTCGCTCTCCTCGCCGGCCGTCGCCGCGAGGCGCTCGTCGCCGCCGCCGTCGTCGTCGTCGCCAACGTCACGACCCAGGTGCTCAAGGCGGTCCTCGCGCACCCGCGCTACCAGAGCTACCTCGGGCCTCACCAGCCCTGGTCGACCGCCTTCCCCAGCGGCCACACCACCGCCGCCGCCTCGATTGCGGTGGCTTTGCTGCTCGCCGCACCGCGGCGCCTACGGACTCCCGCCGGCGCGGTCGGTGTCGCCCTCGCCGCCGTGGTCGCGATCTCCGTAGTGGTGATCAAGTGGCATTACCCGAGCGACGTGGTCGGCGGCCTGCTGGTCGCCTCGGGCTGGGGCTTCGCCACGGTCGCGGCGCTGAGGGTGGCGGAACCGCACCGGGCCCGGGTTGGCAAGGGTCAGGCGCCCAGCCGCTTCGCCATCTCGGTGAAGTAGTCGAGCGCCTCGGGGTTGGCCAACGAGTCGCGGCTGACCGCCTTCGCCGGCGCCACCCCCATCAGGATCCGCTTGACCGGAACCTCTAGCATCTTGCCCGAGAGGGTGCGGGGGACCTCGGCGATGACGAAGACCTCGTCCGGGACGTGGCGCGGCGAGCACCGTTCCCTGACCCGTCGGGCGATGTCCTGTTTCAGCCCGTCCTCGATCTCGACTTCATCGCGTAGGACGACGAACAGCGGCATCCAGCCCTCGGTGCCGGCTTTTGGGATGTCGACGACCAGCGCGTCGAGGATCTCCTCGATCGAGAGCACCGCCCGGTAGATCTCGGCGGTCCCCATGCGGATGCCGCCGCGGTTGATCGTCGAGTCCGAGCGCCCGTAGATCACCGCGGTGCCACGCTCGGTGATTTCGATCCAGTCGCCGTGGCGCCAGGTGCCGGGGAACATCTCGAAGTAGCTGTCGCGGTAGCGAGTGCCGTCGCCGTCGCCCCAGAAGTAGAGCGGCATCGATGGCATCGGCTCGGTCACGACCAGCTCGCCGACCTCGCCGATCACCGGCTTGCCGTCTTCGTCCCAGGACTCGACCGCCGCGCCCAGCGCCCGTCCCTGCAGCTCGCCGCGGTAGACGGGCAGCAGCGAGACGCCGCCGACGAAGGCGGTGCAGAGATCGGTGCCGCCGCTGGTCGAGAACAGCCAGGTGTCGGCGCCGACGTGGCGGTAGATCCAGTCAAAGCCCTCCGGCGCCAGCGGCGAGCCGGTCGAGCCGACCGCGGTGAGGGCGGAGAGGTCACGGCCCTCGCCGGGCTCGATCCCGGCCTTCATGCAGGCGGCGATGTAGGAGGCACTGGTGCCGAAGGTGGTGATCCCGGCCCGCTCGGCCAGGGTCCAGAGGCCGCCCATGTCCGGGTAGCCGGGGTTGCCGTCGTAGAGGACGATCGCGGCGTCGGTCAGAAGGCCGGAGACGAGGAAGTTCCACATCATCCAGCCGGTGGTGGTGAACCAGAAGAGGCGGTCGCCGGGGTGCAGGTCGACGTGGAGGCCGAGGTGCTTGAGATGCTCGAGCAGGATCCCGCCCTGGCCCTGGACGATCGCCTTCGGCAGCCCGGTGGTGCCGGAGGAGTAGAGGACCCAGAGCGGGTGGGAGAAGGGGACGCGCTCGAAGCCGAGCTCGCTGCCGGCGTGGCGCTCGAGCAGCCCCTGCCAGGTGTCTGCGCCATCCAGCGCCGAGAGATCGGGGTCGGGGTCGAGATAGGGAACGACGACCGTGGCGACCAGGCTCGGCATCGCCTTGCGCAGCTGGGCGACGGTGGCGGTGCGGTCGAAGTCCTTGCCGCCGTAGCGGTAGCCGTCGACGGCAAAGAGGACCTTGGGCTCGATCTGGGCGAAGCGGTCGATCACGCTGGCGGGGCCGAAGTCCGGCGAGCAGGAGGACCAGACGGCGCCGATCGAGGCGGTTGCGAGGAAGGCGACGATCGCCTCCGGGATGTTCGGCAGGTAGGCGACGACCCGGTCGCCGCGCTCGACCCCCAGCTCCCGCAGCGTCGTCGCCACCGCTGCCACCTGCCCGCGCAGCTCGCCCCAGGTCAGCTGGTCGAGCTCGCGCAGCTCCGAGGCGTGGAGGATCGCCACCTCGGCGTCGGCTTTGCCGGCGAAGACGTGCTCGGCGTAGTTCAGCGCGGTGCCCGGGAACCACTCGGCGCCGGGCATCTCGCGGGAGGCGAGGGCGGGGGAGGCCTCGCCGTCGGCCTGGACCCCGAAGAAGTCCCAGATCGAGGTCCAGAAGGCGTCGAGGTCGGCGACCGACCAGGCCCAGAGCTCATCGTAGCCGGCGAACTCGAGACCGCGCTCGACGGCGAGCCGGCGCATGTACTCGGTCAGGCGCGAGTTCTCGACGAGCTCGGGGGAGGGTTGCCAGAGGGCGTCGGACATGCGGCGGCGCAGTCTATCCGGGCGGTCTATCTTTCCTTCGGCGCCGGAGTGGCGGAATTGGTATACGCGATCGGCTCAAAATCGATTGCCCTTTACGGGCTTGTGGGTTCGAGTCCCACCTCCGGTATCGCCGCGACGTTCGCGCCCAGCGCCGGCTCAGGCCGGCTGGGGCGAGCCGTCGGCGGGGGCGGCGCCGGCGCCGTAGTCCTCGCCGGAGCCGATCAGCCGCTCCTCCTCGACGTGCCACTCCTGACTGAAGCCGTAGAGGGCGACGGCGATGACGACGAGCTGCAGCAGGCCGAGGATCACGACCAGGGTGCCGATCAGCGAGGAGGAGAGGCCGGCTTCGGCGAAGCCTTCCTTTTCGCGCGAGAACCAGCTGCCCGCCCCGACCGCGCAGAAGATCGCCAGGATCATCGAGAGCGCCGCCACTACCGGCAGGATGCCGCGGCTCCAGCGGAAGACGAGAAAGGCGAAGAAGGCGTAGAGGATCGCGTAGATCGCGCAGACCGCGCCCATGCTGCCGCCGCCCTTCAGCAGCGACCAGCCGGCGATCGTGATCACCGCCGCCAGCACCGCCGTCGCCAGCAGCAAAAACACGATCGCCAATTTGGTCGTGACCGAGCCCGACTTCTGCCGATTCGGGCGCCACAACTCGTACCCCGGCCTCACCTCTCCAACAGCCATGCCATCGATCATAGAATCTGTCAGCGACGATGCGGCATTGGTCGCGCGTTAAGCCCCATGCATGGGGCGGCCACGCGGGCGTGGCGGAATTGGAATACGCGCCAGGTTTAGGTCCTGGTGGGCTTCGGCCCGTGGGGGTTCGAGTCCCTCCGCCCGCACTTGACAGCCACCGGCGGCGAGCGCTCGTTACGATCCCGCCCCGCGGGGGCAGTGGCCCAACTGGCTAAGGCACCGGTCTCCAAAACCGGCGATTCCAGGTTCGAGTCCTGGCTGCCCCGTAGGATTTGCTTGGCTTGGGGAGCCGCAATCTCGCTCGTAGAGCGGTATTGCGGAGGTTTAGGCCTCGGTTTTCCAAGAGGTCAATAGAGGTCAGCAAAGGTCAACAAAAGGCCCTTTTTGACCCCCGTCATTCCCTACGCATTCCCTACAGCATGGGTGGATTAAGGCGCGGGAGCGCCCTGGATGGCTCTTTCCGAAAGCGCTCCAGCGATGTTCGCGCTCTCGGCTTCCTCCTCAGGGTTCGAGCCGGTGACAATCCCGCGAGGAAGCCGAGAGCGTCGCCAATTTCGGCAAAACGGGCCCAGATGGCTCGCTCCGCGAGGAGAACGGGCCCAGATGGCCAGCCTGCAATGTCGCTATGTACACACAAGGTAAGGCGCGCGTACCTAAACAAATCCGCGCTTTCGCGCTGCACCATCCCGGCGAAAGGAGCCTCCAAGATGAATCAGCCCACATCGACTGCAACAATGTCCAAAGCGATGAAGCCCCAAGCTCCCACGTCTTCACCCGCCGACAAAGGCAAGCTGCGCTTTGGCCTGCCCGGCAGTGCCGCGCAGCGCAGCGACAGGATCAAAGCTGCGATCAAGGCCAATCGCGAGACGCTGCGCCGACTCGCGAAGTAGACGTTGACGATCTATCTGGAGTTGGGCGACTACTGCGAGATCGCCGGGGATCTACTCGGAACGAGCGCAGAGCAGATCGCTCGCCTGCCTAGGATCGCCCTCGCTGACTCCGCGCTCTCGCGCCACCTCCGTAGCCAAGGAGGGCCGCAACACGCTCACCACCGTCGGCGAGCGGACCCTTCGTCTACGCGCTCGCTCTGCCGCGACCCTTCGCTCTGCATCTCCGAACAAAGGGCGGCAAAATGGGGGCCACGGAGACGCCCTTTTTCCTACGAGCTAGGATTATCAAGCGATGAAGAGCAAGGTGGCGAAAAGCTATGACCCTCGCCGTCGGGTGGCCGCAAAGCAGGCAGCCCGTGACGCCGACGCGCGCGACCTCGCTCGGGGCGCGCGTTCCTCTGCTGAGCTGCATCGCTCCAACGGTCTCCTCGGCTTCCCCCGCCAAGACCTCGCAGTCGACTTCGCTAGCTTCATCGCCAAAGCCGGTTGACGAACCCCGGCCCGCCGCCTCTTTCACGCGAGGAGGTCGGTCGTGTTCTGCGCCGTCTGGAGGAGCTGACCGACGAAGACGGTGCTGCGCGCAGCTGAGCTCCTCGGTGGTGAGGCTCGCTTCCCCGAGGCGCATCACCTGACTCCCAACGCCTGGTCAGCACGGCTGCCGCGATGTCGTTCCCGCGAACGGGCTGGCCCGGACGTCGGGGTCGTCTCTTTCTTAGAGGACCCTTTCGGATGACCGCGGCGCGGGGGCTTCGCCCCCAGCTCGCCCAGCGCTCGCTCCAGCCGCTTCTGTTCTTTGTCGAGCGCGACAAGTTGCAGCTCGAACAGCTCACGAACACGATCGACGGCCTGTGAGGTGGCTTGACTCGGCATCGGCCAGCTTCTCGAACCTGATTCTTCCGGTTCGGGTTCCAGTTGGTGTTGGTCAGACTAACTGACCGATCACTGTCGGGCCACGCTCGGTGATGTCCCCGGCGTACACGCTGTGTGTGACTGTTCAGGGCCTGAGCTGGCCGCCGGTCAGCTTGACGAGCGCGCTCCAGGCTGGCTTTGGCTGAAAGCCGCTTCCCCCCTTGAAAGAGACCTGTCGAATCACAAAAGCTGCAGCACCGAAAAATTGTCCCGGAACGCTTCTTCGGGGTCGAGGGGGCTATTTGGCGGCCGTCACGGTGGCGCTGGTGAAGCCGGTCGAGGCGGCGGTGATCGTGTTGGTCGTGTAGCTGCCGGTGGCCGGCGAGGTGTAGGTGAAGGCGGTGGTCGATATCGCGGCACCGGTTTCCGGGAAGCTCAGCGGGCTGCCGCTGATCGTCCCGGCGGGGCTGCCGGCGGTGACCGAGAGAGTCGCCGTTTTGCCGGCGCCGACGTTGGAGACGATATTGCCGTATTCGTCGGTGATCGCCAGTTTGGAGGTGATCGTCCCGGAGTTGCCGAGGGTCGTCACCGAGCAGGTGAAGAGACAGGTCGTGCTAACGGTTCCCGGGCTCGCGGTGAGGCCGCTGAAGGCGACGCGCTTGGCGCTGGCGGACACCGTAAGGGCGAGCGCGGGCGTGGTGAAGGCGCCGTCGGTGGCGGTGATGGTGGCCGAGCCCGGCTTGTAGAGCCGGACGGCCCCGGCTTTGGTGGCGGCGACCGTGGCGACGCCGCTGGTGAAGGTGATCGGGATCGCCGTTTCGAAGGCGACGGCCGTGCCGGAGCTGTTGGTGATCGACGCCGTGTTGCCGGCGGGGCTCGGTTCGGAGGGGGCGCCGGCGGCGGTGAAGGTCAGGGTCTTGGACCCCGAATAGGAAGTCGCGGTGTTCCCGTAGGCGTCTTTGGCGGTCTCGGTCAGGCTGATGCTCGTCGTCGTCGCCGGCGTCGTCGTCGAGGCGGTGAGGTTGAGGCTGGCGGCGCTCGCCGAGCCGACCGTGACCGACAGCGCGGTCGGCGTGGTCACCGACCCTTCGGTGGCTTTGATCGCCGCGGCACCGGATTTGTAGAGGGTCATTTCGCCGTTGGCGCCGGCGCTCACGGTGGCGACGCCGGCGCTGAAGTTGATCGCGGTCGCGGTGCCGAAGGCGACCGCGGTGGCGCTGGAGTTGGCGACGGTCGGAGCTTTGCCGCTCGGGCTCGTTTCGGCCCCGGTGCCGGTGCCGGAGAAGACGAGGTTGTGCGAGCCGGTGTAATTGGTCGAGGCGTTGCCGTAGGCGTCGGAGGCGCTGATCGTGAGGTTGTCGCCGGCGCCCGCCGTCGGCGTCGCGCTCGCCGCGGCCAGGGTGAAACGGGTCGCGGTCGGCAGGACGTTAAGTGCCAGCGGCACCGGCGTGGTCAGCGAGCCTTCGGTCGCGGTCACGTTCGCTTCCCCCGCCTTGTAGATCTGTAGGAAGCCGTTCTTCGACGACGCTGCGGCGGCGACGCCGTTGGTGAAGGTGAGCGCGGTCGCGGTGCCGAAGGCGACCGCGGTGCCGGCCGCGTTGACCACGGTCGGGGATTTGCCTTCGGGGCTGTTGGAGGCCCCGGCGAAGGTCAGGCTGTGGGAGCCGGTGAAGGTCGTGACGGTGGCCCCGGCGGCGTCCTTGGCGGTGATCGTGAGGTTGACGCCGGCGCCGGTCGAGGGGCTGGTCGTGGAGCCCGCGATCGCGAACTTGCTGACCGGCCCGACCGTGACTTTCGCCGTCGTCACCGCGCTTTTCTTGGTCCAAGTGCTGAACACCGCCGTCACCGTGTATTCGTAGGTCCCCGGTTCGAGGCCGCTGTCGGTGCAGGTCGTGACCGCCGTCGGTTCCGCGGCGGCCGGACAGTTGCCGCCGGCTGCAGCGCCGTTGCGGTTGACGTAGTAGGTGGCGGTGCCGCCGTTGGGGGCGCTCACGGCTTTCCAGGTGAGCGACACCGTGCCGCCGGACGCGGGGGTCGCGGCGGTGATCGTCGGCGCGGTGAGCTGGGTCACGCCGGCGGCCGCGGTGCCGGTGCCGCCGGCCGAGAAGTAACCGAGCGCGGTGCCGCACACGACCACGAGCGTGGCGGTCGCGCAGAGCGCTCCGAGCTTGGGGGAGAGGCTGCGACTCACCCCACGGCCTCACCTTCGAGCTCGATCGTCAGATTGGCCCCCTGGCAGGCGTCCTGGCTGACCGGCAGTTCCAGCATCGCGATCGCCGGCGGCGAGATCCCCTGCGCCGGCAGTTCGACGCTCGATTCGGCCGGGATCGCCAGCGGCATCGTCACCGACGCGTCGGAGGGAGTGATGACGAAGTTTTCGGCGCTCGGGCAACCGGGGGGGTCGGCGGCGATCGCGGCGCGCAGCGCGGTGACCGAGATCGGCACCGGGTTGGGATTTTCGAGGCGGAGCGGGATCGGCTCGGGCGCTTCGCCCGGGTAGAGATCGGGGAGGCTCGCGGTCTGTTCGATCGAGAAGGGCTTGCCTTCTCCGGTCGGTTCGGTGGGTTCCGGCGGCGGCTGCGGCGGGGGAACCGGGGCGGGCGCGGGCTCGGCGCGGGCTGCGCGGTGCAGGCGCCATC
>JACDGU010000074.1 GCA_013821475.1 Solirubrobacterales bacterium | reverse complement strand
GCCGGCCCTCGACCCACATCCTGAAGCGCGAGGACACCCGCTTCCCCGGACTGATCAAAGCCGAGGCGGAGAGTCTTGCCATCGCCCGCGCCGTATCGCTGACCACGATCGAGACCGAGACGGTCGAGCTCGGCGGCCACAGCTGCCTGATCGTCTCGCGCTTCGATCGCATAGTCGAGGCCGACGGAGAGGTTCATCGCATCCATCAGGAGGACCTCTGTCAGGCGCTCGGGATCGACCCGAGCGGCGCGCGTGGGCGGGCGAAGTACGAACAGGGGACGGTCGGGCCCTCGCTGAAACAGGCGGCGGCGCTGCTCGACGCCTACAGCCCCAATCCGCTCGCAGAGCTCGACCGACTGGTCGCCGTGGTCGCCTACACCGTTGCGATCGGCAACGCCGACGCCCACGGCAAGAACCTGGCGCTTCTTCACCCCGATCCCGAAACGATCTCGCTGGCGCCGCTATATGACACCGTGCCGACGGCGCTCTGGTCGCGGCTGCGAGACGAAGCCGCGATGGCGATTGGCGGCCAGGTCGTACTGGCCGATGTCGGCATCGAGGACATCGTTCGCGAGGCGATCCGCTGGTCACACCCTGCCGATCGCGCCCGCCGAGTCGCAACCGAGACGCTCGAGGGGATGGCGGCAGCCATCGAGGGAGGGGTCGTCCCCGCTGATGGCCGGGTCGGCGAGCTGGTGGCCGCCCGTACCCGGGCTCTCCTCGCCGGGGAGCGCGCCGGGGCCGGGGAGACTTCCGACTGACATTCGGTCAGAACGGCTGGTCCGAGCCAGCTGTCGAAATCGCTCACTACGGGTCGCATCGCTGTCACATCCCCGCCGTATCCCGCCCCCCAAGCCAACGCCATCCGTCCTTTCAAGCCATAGGACAGAGACGATGGTTTCATCCAAGACCGGCCGGCCGGGACCGCGGCGTAGATTTCGCGCCGAAGGACTACCGTCTCGCCATGAGCGAAGCAGGCCGCAGAATCTTGATGGGGATCGCCTTGATCTCCGCAATCCTCGGGCTCATGGGATGCGGCGGAGGAGGAGCTGGCAGTACGAGTACCGCACCGCACCGCCCTCATCAGACGACCACCGCCAGGTACATGCCCGGAGATCCGAACTGCCGCGCCCGTGAAGCACCTGGGACGGTGGAGCAGATCGGCGAAGACGTCATCGGCAGTCGCGTATCCGGCTTCGTCTCCTGCTTCGGCAATCCGATCGACGAGCGAGGTGCGCCCGGCGGTCGCTGCCTCTATTACCGCGAGCGCGGTGATGAGACCTATTGGCGGTTCTGCGCTCGGGACGGCCGGATCGTCAGCGCTGCCGGCAGCCTTCCCCGGCCCGGATAACGGCGGCGCCGGTGGGACAAGAAATGGGGCAAGGTGTCCCACAGATTCCAGCCGATCTCAGCAGAACTCGATCTCGGGAAGTTGGCTCTGGAACGCGCCCCACGCAGTCCAGCCGACCTCCCGCTACGTCCTTTCAATCTGCCGGTCCTCGCTAGTCCATTTCGGTCCGGCTGAGCGGTCTCTTTGAAGGAGCCCGATGGTCTGCGTAACATCGGCTCTATGGCCTCCAAGCCAAAAGTGGAGGTAGCTCGCGAGCATCTGAGCAAGGCGCAGGACGAGGCTGCCGGCGGGGACTTGCGGGATGCGGTCCAGTGGAGCTTTGCGAGCCTGGAGGCCGCGATCGACGCGCTGGCTGAGAAGCACGACATCTCGATTGATGAGAAGCATTGGCGGCGCAGCGAGGCAGCGACCGAGCTCGCCGACAAGGGGGTGCTGCCCAAGGATCTCTCCGACCTGCATCGCCTTCTCAATGAAGAGCGCAAGGCGATGTTCTACGAGGGCGAGGATCCAGAGCTTGGCGAGCTTTCCATCGAAGATGTGCTGGCCGAGATTGAGACTGCGGTTGAGATCGCAGAGGCAGGGGCGAAAAGATGAAGATGGCAACGACTTGGCAGAGTCTGCCTCCCCGCCGAGGCGCGCTTGCCGGTCTTGATCTCGCAGCACCGAGCGCCTGGGCGGAGCGCTTGCGGATCGATCGTGAGCGCGCGGCGCGCTATCAATCCCCTGGACTGACGGCAATTACCGAGGCGGTGGAAACGCGGGCTCGGGATGCGGGTGCAGATGCGGTCGTCCTCTCGGGCTCGACGGCTCGCGGATGCAGAACCCGGGTGAGCGACCTCGACTACCACGTGATCGGAACCTCGTCTCTGGCGGTCGCCGATTTGCCCGTGGACATCGACCTCTACGCCGATGAAGTCGATCGCTTTCAGGCGAAGCTGAGAAAGGGAGACGACTTCGCCCATTGGTCGGTCTGGTACGGCTGCGTGTTGTTCGACTCGGGTGTCGTGCGAGAAGCAGCGGCGTACGTCGCGGAAAAGGATGCCTGGCCCGATCCTGAGCGCAAGCTTCGTCAAGCGCAGGGGGCGCTTGACTTCGCCGAGCAGATGGTCGCCAGTGGTGATTACGGCGCCGCTTTGGAGCAGGTGCGCGGCGCGCTCTCGCTCACCGCCCGATGGCTGCTGCTCTCCCACGATGTTTTTCCTCTTGCTCGCGACGAGCTGTCCGGACAGTTGGAGCAGCTCGGGCAGGTTGAGCTTGCGCGAGACCTTCGCCGCTCCATTCGCGAGCGGCCCTCCGGCGACTATCTGCGTGAGGCGGTAGTGAGCGCTCGGTCGATCAGTGAGGGAAGGGTTCTGCCGAGCGGCCGAGTGGCGGCATAGGTCTCGGGAGACGAGTCTCTGGATCGCATCGGCGCACGGCGCTCGCAACGTGCGCGTGTTTGGCTCGGCGGTTCGAGGCGAGAACGCATCTCATGACCTTGACCTTTTGGTTTGAGATGTCCGATGACCGCAGCCTCTTCGATCTGATCGCTCTCTCCAACGACTTGGAGGAGGAGCTTCGAGCCAAGGTGGACGTTCTCACTGAGGGCGGGATCTCGCCCTACCTACGTGATCGGATTCTCTCCGAGGCGATCCCGATTTGAGTTGATTTCGGTCACATCGCCACCGTAAGCCCGCTCCCCATGGGAGGAGCCGAGTTCGCGGTAGTCTCGGACAGCGCGAGGAGGACGACCGATGATTCGGCGAGGCCGAGGCCGACCGCATCGAGTCCCCCCGAGCGGGGTTCAGGGTCGCATGAAGAGGCTTCTGCTGCTACTGGCGGCTCTGGCCGCATCGCTCGTGGCGCCGCCGAGCGCGGCGGCTGACGCAGCCGCCGGCGAACTCGGTGCACCACTCGCCGAGTCGACGTTTGTCGGCGCCATCACGGCAGGTCCTGACGGCAATGTCTGGTTCTCCGGCGGGAACTACGGCTCTGAGAGAGCGCGGGTGGTCGGAAAGGTCACCCCCGGCGGCAAGGTCACCGAATATCCGGTCCCCGATGGCGCCGACTCGATCACGACCGCCACCGACGGCAACCTCTGGTTTACGGAGGCGGACGGCATCGGGCGGATCACGCCCGGCGGTTACGCCACTGCCTTCCATCTGGCTGCGGGCACGGGCGCGCCGCGGGCGCTGACCGCCGGGGGCGACGGAAATATCTGGTTCGTCACCGAAGAACCCGCCGCGGTCGGGCGCATCTCGCCCAGTGCCTCGGTGACGATCTTCCCGCTGTCAGGCGAGGGCCAGCCGTCCGCGATCACCCCAGGTCCAGCCGGTGACCTCTGGTTCACCGAGCCCAAAGTCGGCCGAATAGGACGGATCACTGTCGCCGGCGAAGAGAGCGAGTTCCGGCTGCCGGAAAGCGCTCAACCGAACTCGATCGTGCTCGGCCCTGACGGCAACCTCTGGTTCAGCGACGGCTCTCAGCCCCGGGTGGGGCGGATCACCTCCGCCGGCGACGTCACCTTCTTCCCGGTGCCCACGATCGAAAACACCGACGAAGTGACCGTCGGGCCCGGCGGACTGATCTGGTTCACTGCTGGCAACGAAATCGGCACCATCAGCACTGCCGGCAGGGTCAGCTGGCCGTCGTGCTTCTCTCGTTATTGCGAGTACCCGCCCGCCGCAATGACGACCGGCCCCGACGGCCGCCTCTGGGTCGCCTCTGGCATCGGCCATTGCCCAAGCTACTGCGGCGGGGGTAGCGAGCTGGGCTACATCTTCGGCAACAGCAGCATTGGCCGCTTCGCCCTGCCATCGGTCGCTTTCGGGATCGGCCCCCGCCTAACGCCGTTGCTGCAGGACCAGACCAGCATCGTCATCGGTTGTGGCGACCGCGGTGCCTGCAGCGGAACGCTGCGCCTGCGGGCACTGGTGAAGCCGCCCGGTAAGCAGTTTTTCGCGCGCCTGATCTCGAAGGTCAAGTATTCGTTGGCGGCCGGCCAGATAAAAGAAGTTGCGCTGCGCCTCCCGCTCTCGCACTGGAACAAGCTCCGCTACCGCAGGGGCTTCCTGATTGTCGACGCTATCCAAGGCGACTCGCAGGTTGCCAAGCGGGGCTTCTACTTCTCGCCGAAACACGGCGGGACCGCCAAGCATTTCTAGGCGCGACCGGGTTTCCGATTCGCCGGGTGGGGTTCCACCCGCAACAGGCTGGTGACAAGCTCGGTTTACTGACTGCCTGCGGGTCGCATCACTGTCACATCGCCGCCGCGATCCCGCTCCCCAAGCCAGCGCCCCTCGTCCTTTCCAGCCGAAGGTCGTAATAGCTGCCCTGCCGAACCAAGCCGACTATTTGCCACGCGAATTGAGGCGCCGGCGATGACGATCGCCAAGAGGATGGTCGCGTAGAGACCAAAGAGGAATAGGGCTCGGCGGGAGAGTCTGCGCAAGCGAGGCAGTTTATTTGGGGTCGGAACGCCCCGGAGAAGCCGTTCGCCTCCTGATCCCCTCCGACAGAGTTTCTCCTCTTCCCAGTTTGCGGATTCGTCAGGGCGAGACCCCTTGCGCCCCCGTCAATCCCGGCTAGGTTGCGTTTTGCGACCGGGAGGGACCGGCGCCCGCGGAAGCCAAGCGGTGAATCGGTCCCGAAGGTGGTGCGACCGAGCTTCTACGCGCGAAGGCTACGCGCGAGGCAGGCAACGAGCGCCATCACCGGTCGCTTTTCGTGCCAGTCGCCTCGACACTCGGGGTCTTCAGGGCGGGAATGACCGCATCCATGTCCGCGGCGTCCCTCGGCACGCCGCCGCGAGTTGGGTTCGTGGCAGGCGGCGCTGTCGAGCATGCTCCGGGCGCAGTCGGCGATCGTCTCCTCGATCGGCCGCGGCGCCCAGCCGAGCAGCTCTTCGGCGCGAGCGCTCGTGTACTCCTGCTTGCGGCCGATCTGGCTGGTGACGGAGCGGACGCCGGGATCGAAGAGGCCCATCGCGCGGACGAGGAGGTCGGGGATCGCGCGCTTGGGCACCTTCGCCGCTTCCTCGCCAAGCTGCTCGCGCAGGACCTTGGCGACGTCGGCCATCCACTCGAAGGAGCGGACCGCGACCAGTCGCTGTCCGGCGGCCTTCGGATCGCTCATCGCCCGGATCTGGAGGTCGGCGACGTCGCGCACGTCGACCAGGTTGAACCCGATCCGCGGCGTGCCGGGCATCCCGGAAAGCAGTCGCTGCACGACTTCGAGCGAGGGTGAGCGCTCCTCGCTGAACACCGGCCCGAGGATGGCGCCGGGGTTGACGACCGCCAGGCGCTCGGTCTCGCCCATCTCCTCGACCAGGTCCCAGGCGGCACGCTCGGCGATCGTCTTCGAGCGCGCGTAGGGGGTCAGGGTCGGATCGCCGAGGTCGGTCCAGTCCGACTCGTCCAGTCGCCGCCCCGACGCCTTGGCGCTGCCGCCGACGGCGGCGACCGAGGAGGTGACGACGACCCGCTGGGCGCCGGCCCGCAGGGCGGCGCGGAGCACTCGCAGCGTCCCCTCCCGCGCGGGCAGGATCAGCTCGTCGGGGTCCTTCGGCTGTACCAGGGGGAAGGGCGAAGCGACGTGGAGGACGTGGTCGCAGCCGTCCACCGCCTGCCCCCAGCCCGCGTCGTCGAGCAGATCGGCGGCGAGAACCGTGAGGCGCTCGTCGCTATTGGCGGAAAGGTCGGCTGAGGCGCTCTCCCCGCCGGCGCTGGCGAGGCTCCGCACCCGCATCCTCACCTCCGCCTCACGCGACGGATTCCGCACCGTCGTCCTCACCGAGTGGCCTCGGCGCAGGAGCTCGGCCACGCACCAGCCACCGAGGAAGCCGGAGCCTCCCGTGACCAGCACGGTGTTTCCCACATCCTCCATGGCGGCGAGCTTATCCCTGGTGTGGGACCCGCGTGTTACGCGGCGGGTTCAGCTCAGCGTGCGCTCGAGGTTGTCGAAGCACACCGTCCAGCCTTCTTCGTGGTTGCGGACCGACTCCAGGTCGCGCAGGCCACTGTGGTTGAAGCGCACCGTGGTGGCGCCGTCGGTCTCCTCGAACTCGATCTCGATCAGCGTCTCCCTGTTGTCGTCGTCGCGATCCCAGGTCCAGGTGAACGCCAGGCGGTTCGGTGGGTCGACCTCGGTGTAGCGTCCGCCGCCGCCGTGCTCGACGCCCTTGACCGGGTCGCGCATGACGATGCGCACGGCGCCGCCGACCCGCAGGTCGACCTGCGCCTGCGGGGTTTCCCAGCCGGGCTGGCCATAGAACCAGCGGCGCAGCACCTCCTCGCTGGTCCAGGCGTCGAAGACGGCCTGGGCGGGGGCCTGGAAGGTGCGTTCGATCTGCAGCCTCTCGCCGCTCACTGGCCACGCTCCCCGCCGCGATGCAGCTGCACCGCGATCCAGGCCCGGACCACGACCAGGCCGGCGCCGGGACCCGCCACCCAGGGCAGGAGCTCCTCGACCGGCACGCCCGCGACGTGGGCGAGCGGGATCACGACCGGCTCCTCGAGCCGCGCTGGGAGGCCGAGCCCTCCGAGAGCGCCGCCTCGAACACGGTCGCTTCGTCGTACTCATCGTGCAGGTTCCACCAGCCGTAGGGCTCGGTCTGGGGGTAGCCCTCGGGCGAGTCCTCCCAGACCTCCTGGCGGCCGAGGGCGGTGATGTCGAGATAGGCCCAGGCGCTACCGAGTGCCTCGTCGCCGCGCTTGTCGACGAAGTAGGTGCGGAAGATGCGGTCCTCGTCGTCGCGGTAGAAGGCGTTGGTGCCGTGCCATTCGTCGACGCCGAAGTCGGCGTCGAACTCGTCGGTGATCGTGTACCAGGGGATCTCCCAGCCCATCCGCGCCTTCCAGCGCTCGATCTCGGCCTGCGGTGCGCGCGAGACGTTGACGAAGGTGGTGTCGCGCGAGTTGAGGTGGGCGAGGTGGGCGACCTGATCGGCCATGAACGAGCAGCCGCGGCAGCCGCTCTCGGGCCAGTTGCCGACGCCGGGCTCGAAGAAGAAGCGGTAGACGACCAGCTGGCGACGCCCCTCGAACAGGTCGAGCAGACTCACCGGGCCGTCCGGGCCCTCGAAGCGGTACTCCTTCTCCACGGCCACCCGCGGCATCCGACGCCGTTCGGCGGCGAGGGCATCGCGGGCGCGGGTCACCTCCTTCTCCTTGACCAGCAGCTCCTCGCGGGCGGCTGCCCACTCCTGCGGTGAGACGATTGGCGGCATCTTCATTTCTGCTCCTCCTTCAGGTACTCGTCGACTGCATCGAACATGCGCTCCCAGAGGACGCGCTGGCGATCCATCCACTCGGCTGCCTCGTCGAGCGCCTTGGGCTCGAGCGAGAGTCGGTGCGTCCGGCCCTCGATTACGCGACTGACCACACCCGTCTCCTCCAGCACCTTGAGGTGCTTGGAGATCGCCGGCTTGGAGACGGCGAAGCCGCGGGTGACTTCGCCGACCGTCGCCGGAGCGACGGCAAGGCGTTCGACGATCTCACGGCGGATCGGGTGCGAGAGGGCCTTGAACGGATTGTTAACCATCTGGTGAACTATAGCGAAGCCGCGGCGGCCCGGCGCGCCTCCTAGCTCTCGACCAGCGCCGGCGCCGGGATCGCCACCCGTCCCGGCAGCGCCGCCCCGGCCAGCGCGGCGAGCAGCGACAGCCCCGACGCCACGCCGATCGCGGCGACGAAGCCGTCGCTGAACTCGCCCGGCGAGGCGTAGCTGCCGGCGCCGGCGAAGGCGGCGACGCCGAGGGCGATGCCGAGGACTCCGCCGAGCTCACGCATCGTGCTGTTGGTGCCCGCCGCCTTGCCGATCGCCTCGGGCGGGACCGAGCCGACGACCGAGTTCTGGGCGGCCGGGAAGGTCATCGAGATCCCCACCCCGGCGACCATTAACGGCGGGATCAGCTGCCCGTAGTCCATCCTGGCATCGGCGAGGAGGGCGATCCAGGCCAGCCCCGCCGCCTGCAGTAGCGGCCCGATCACGAGGAACGGCCGCTCGCCGAAGCGGTCGACCAGCTTGCCGGCGACCGGGGCGACGAAGAAGAGGGTCGCCGTCCAGGGCAGGAGCCGCAGACCGGCGTCGAGCGGTCCGTAGCCGAGGCCCGCCTGGAGGAACTGGGACATGAAGAAGACGGCGCAGAAGAGTGAGCCGACGGCGCAGAAGATCGCCGCGTTGCCGGCCGAGAAGGCACGCGAGCGGAAGAAGCGCATCGGCAGCATCGGCGCCCGCGTCCGCAGCTCGAAGCGGACGAAGGCGCCCAGCAGCCCGAGGCCGCCGAGGAAGGCGCCGAGCACCTCCGGGCTGCCCCAGCCGGCGGCGTTGCCGCGGACCAGGCCCCAGACGACTCCGAGGACGCCGCCGCTGACCAGGGCCACGCCGGGCAGGTCGACGCTCGCGTCGGGCCCGTGGCTCTCGGGGATCCGGGTGAGGACGAGGGGGATCAGGGCCAGGCCGATCGGGACGTTGAGCCAGAAGATCCACTGCCAGGCGATTCCCTCGGTGACGGCGCCGCCGACCAGCGGGCCGCCGGCGACGGCGAGGCCGTTGACGGCGAAGAAGATGCCGAGCGCGGCGCCGCGGCGCTCCGGCGCAAAGGCCGCCCCGACGAGGGCCAGCGCCAGGGTGGTGACCAACGCCGCACCGGCGCCCTGGACTGCACGCGCCGCGATCAGTGCCCCGACCGACGGCGCCAGGGCGCAGGCGGCGGAGGCGAGGACGAAGACGCCGATGCCGGTCGCGAACAGCCGGCGACGGCCGAAGCGGTCACCGAGCGCGGCCGCCGTCATCAGCAGCACCGCGAAGCTGAGGTTGTAGGCGTTCACCGTCCACTCGAGCTGGGCGATCGAGGCGCCGAGATCGCGGCGGATCGTGCTCAGCGCCGTCGTCACCACGAGGGTGTCGAGGGCGGTCATGAAGGCGGCCATCGCGGCCAGGGCAAGGATCCACTTCTGTCTTGAGGTCATGCCGGTAAAGACACCCGCGGGCGGCCCGAACTGAGCGATGAGTTTCCGTGTCGGCCGGTGTCTCTATCTGTCCATGCGCAGGGAGGCCTCAGACGATGGGAGAATCGGGCGGTGACCGACGCCACGCTCGAGCGTGCCCGGGCGGGAGACGAGGAGGCCTTCCGCGCGCTCACCGACCCGCACCGCCGCGAGCTGCAGGTGCACTGCTACCGGATCCTCGGCTCGGTCCAGGACGCCGAGGACCTGGTTCAGGAGACGCTGCTGGCCGCCTGGCGCGGGCTGGCGGAGTTCGAGGGCAGGGCCTCGCTGCGCGCCTGGCTCTACCGGATCGCCACCAACCGCTGCCTCAACGCCCTTCGCGACAGCGGCCGCCGGCCGCAGGACGTGATCGGCTCTAACCCTCCGGCGGGCGCGCCGGAGCCGACCCGCTGGGGTGAGCCGATCTGGCTGCAGCCGTATCCCGACTCCCTGCTCGAGGGTCTGCCCGACCGGGCCGAAGGGCCCGATGCCCGCTACGAGACCAAGGAGGCGGTCGGCCTCGCCTTCGTCTCGGGGCTGCAGCGGATGCCGCCCCAGCAGCGCGCGGTCCTGGTCCTCCGTGACGTGCTCGGCTACCGCGCCGCCGAGGTGGCGGCGATGCTCGACAGCACCGAGGCGGCGGTGAACAGCGCGCTGCAGCGGGCGCGGGCGGGGATCGAGACCGCGCCGGAGCGCCCAGAGGGCGGGGCCCTGCCCGACTCGCCGGCCCAGCGGGCGTTGCTCTCCGACTTCGCCGAGGCCTTCGAGCGTGGCGACGTCGACGCGCTGGTGGCGTTGATGACCGAGGACGCCTGGATCCGGATGCCGCCCCAGCCGCACGAATACAGGGGCCGGGCGGCGATCGCCGAGTTCCTGCGGACGCGGGCGCCGATCCGGGGCGGCGGCGTCCGCCTGGTACCGACCCGAGCCAACGGCCAGCCCGCGTTCGCCTACTACCTCGACGACCCGAACGCCGGCGTCGCCCACGCCGACGGGGTTTTCGTCCTCACCCTGCGGGGCGAGGAGATCAGCGCGATCACCCGCTTCGGCGACACCGGCGTGCTGCCGTACTTCGGTCTGCCGCGGACGCTGCCGGGGTAGCGGCGGGCGTTAGCCCCAGGGCGCGGCGATCAGGATCTGCCAGTCGCGCTCGCCGCGCTGGAGGACCAGCTTCGCGGTGCTCGCCAGCTCGAAGGGCGCGACCCGCGTGTCGCGCGAGAGCCTGGTCCAGTACTGGGTGCAGAGCGCGACCGAGTCCGCTCTCAGGGTGCGGCCGGTGCGGACCTCGAGCACCTGGTTCGAGGAGACCAGCTGTTCGAGGAGCTCGGCGATCGAGGATCGGCCGCTGACCTCGGTGCCGTCGGGGGTGAGGAAGCGGGCCAGGGGGGAGAAGTAGGCCGCCGCCGCCACCGCGTCGCCGGCGAGCAGCGCCCGCGCGAAGGCATCGGCTGTCTCGGCCGGGCTGAAGGGTTCGCCGACGCCCCCGCTTTCTCTGGCATCCGCGCTCACCCCGGCCACAGTTTCGCAGACTTAGACACGATTGTTTGTAGGGGTATTCCAGCCGGTCGGCTGGAAATCAGCTGCTTCGGATGATGTGAGCGCCAGGTCATTCCCGTAGATTTGCTCGATGGCCGGCAACCGTCCCTCGCGCAGCACCGCTCCCGCCAGTGGCAAGGAAGCCAGGAAGCTGGCGCCGCGCTCCGCGCAGGCCGGCTGGGAGCCGGGCGAGGACCGGGTCGGTCCGCTCGAGGTTCTTGCCGAGCAGGACAAGACGCGCGTGCCCGAGCTGGTACCGGTCCGCTACGGCCGCATGCTCGCCTCGGCCTTCACCTTCTACCGCGGCGCCGCCGCGATCATGGCGGCTGACCTCGCCGCCGCCCCCAACTCCGGCCTTCGCGTCCAGCTCTGCGGCGACGCCCACCTCTCCAATTTCGGCGTCTTCCAGGCACCCGACCGGCAACTGGTGTTCGACATCAACGACTTCGACGAGACCCTGCCGGGCCCGTTCGAGTGGGACGTCAAGCGGCTCGCTGCCAGCGTCGCGATCGGCGCCCGCGATCGCGGCTTCAAGGCCGCTCAGAGCGAGGCTGCGACGCTCGCCTCCGTCAACGCCTACCGCACGGCGATGGCCGAGTTTGCGGCGATGAACGAGATCGACGTCTGGTACTCGCGGCTCAGCGTCGCCGACATCGCTGCCCGCTGGCAGGAGAAAGTCGCCAAGGAGGATCGCCGCCGGCTCGAGAAGAACCTCGCCAAGGCCCGCAACAAGGACAGCCTGCGGGCGCTCGAAAAGCTGACCGAGACGGTCGACGGAAAGCTGCGGATCGCCACCCGCCCGCCGCTGCTGGTGCCGATCGAGAAGCTCGCCGTGCGCGAAGGCCGCGACCCGGGGAGATCGAAGCGATGATGAAGCAGCTGCTGGAGGAGTACCGCGGCACGCTTGACGACCAGGCCCGGGTGCTGGCCGAGCGCTACCACTTCGTCGACGCCGCCCACGAGGTCGTCGGGGTCGGCAGCGTCGGCACCCGCGCCTGGATCTCGCTCCTGCTCGGCCGCGACCGGGGCGATCCGCTCTTCCTCCAGATCAAGGAAGCCGGCAAGTCGGTGCTCGAGCCGTTCGCCGGAGCGAGCCGCTTCCGCAACCACGGCCGCCGGGTCGTCGTCGGCCAGCGGCTGACCCAGGCCGCCGGCGACGTGCTGCTCGGCTGGTTGACGGCGGAAGGCCTCGACGGCAAGAAGCGCGACTTCTACGTGCGCCAGCTCTGGGACGGCAAGGGCTCGGCCGAGATCGAGTCGATGAGCGCGCAGACGATGGCCGGCTACGCCGGCCTCTGCGGCTGGAGCCTGGCCCGTGCGCATGCCCGCACCGGCGACCGCCAGGCAATCGCCGCCTACCTCGGCAAGGGCGATGTCTTCGATCGCGCCATCGCCGAGTTCTCGGCCGCCTACGCCGATCAGAACGAGGCCGACTACCAGCTGCTGCTGAAGGCCAAGGTGGCGGGCGAGCTGACCGTGGAGAGCGGCGTCTGATCGCGCCGGCGGAGGTGATCGCCGCCTCGCGCCGAATAGGCCGAGGTGATGCCTCGCCCGAAATCGGACACCCTCGAGCGGCTGGCGGAATTGCTCGCGCTCCTCTTCTACGCGCTGCTGGCAGTGGCGCTGCTCGCCGTCTTCACCGGTGCGGCCGGCTGCGGCCTGCTGCTCCTCATCCTCGGCGGCGCCGCACACGTCGCCCGGGTCGGCGTCGAGGGCGGGCTCGCCCTGCGG
>JACDGU010000073.1 GCA_013821475.1 Solirubrobacterales bacterium | reverse complement strand
CCGCCGGGAAGCGGCCCCGGCGGCGGCACGGCAAAGGCCTGGGCGGCGCTGTTTTCTTCACCGGCGCTGCTGACGACGTAGATGCGCTGGGCGGTGTTCCCGAAGGCGAGAGCATTGCCCTGGGGGTGGCCCATTACTTCGCCGGTGGCGAAGGCCCTGACCTTTTCGCCGGAGGATTTGAGCTCAAGCAGAGTGGCGCTGCCGGGGAAGGCCTGCTTAGTTGCCGGTTGGTCAGATACGAAGAGATTGCCGGTGGTGGGATCGAGCGCGAGTGCGACCGGATGCCCCGAGGCGTCGAGGGTTTCAAGCAGTTCACCGTTGGGTTTGCGCTTGGAGAGGACGCCGGGGGTGCCGGGGCTCCCCTGGGTAGAAGTTTCGACCGTGGCGCCACCGGAGGGGATGATCTGTTCGACGTCGGTAGCGGCCAGACCGCCCCCGAATCCGACTTGGTCTATGGTGCTTTCTTGCGCCGTGACCCGAACATTGTTACGGCCAATTGAGGGGAGTGCTTCGAGAAACTGCTGGACTTCGGCAGGGGTTGCGCTGGCGGCGATGGGTACCGTGGTCTGGCCGCCGAAGGTCAGGGTGTAGCTGCCGCTCGCGGGTCGGGTGACCGTCTGGACCTCGTTTTCTTCTCCGGCAGGCGGGGTCAGGGTGTAGAAGTCTTTGAACGCGGGACTCGCGGAGTCGATGTCGATGGCGAGGGCGACGGTTTCAACGGCGCCCCCAAGGGCGACTTCGGAGAGGAAAGTGCCGACATCGCTGAACTGCTCGAGGCGTTCGACGTCGCCTACCCAGAGGCTTCCGGAGGAGCCGACGGCGAGCGGATGGGAGCTGGGACCGAACTGGCCGGGGCCTGTACCTTCGCTGCCGAAAGTGAGGAGGAGTTCGAACTTCGCGGTAAGGGAATTGAAGCTGTACTTTTCGACGCTGGCGTTGGCGCCATTGAAAACATAGAGGTCGCCAGCGGAGGGTCCGGCGGAATTATCGACGGCAACAGCAACTGGTCGGAAGAGAAAGCCGGCGCCCCCGATGCAGGCGGTGGTGCAGGTCTCGAGTTCTTCAGCGCCGTCAGAGACGCCGAAGCCGAAGGCGCGGAGGAAGTGGCCGGCGGAGTCGAACTCGCTGACACGGGCGTTGTTGCCCTCGGCGATAAAGACGTTGCCGCTGGCCTGGTCGACGGCGACGGCTTCAGGACCATTGCACTGGCCAGCGGCGGACCCGGGCGGGCAGAAGTTGGGAGTGGCGGCGTAGGTGGGGGCGGCGGTGAGGGCGAGGAGGGCCGCGATCGCCAGGGCTAGGAGGGCGAGGAGAGGGAGCGAAGGCGCATCGGTCCCTTTGGCGCGGAGGGCGGCACGGAGCGTGGCCGCGTTACCAGTCCGGGGGGACGACGGGGCCTTGGCGCTGCGCGCTTGGTGTCTCAAGCTTGCTCCTTGGTTGCGGTGGTGGTGGTGGAAGGTCATGCGAACCTCCGGTTGGCGAAGGACGAGAGAGCGGCAACGCGGCGGCGGCCGCTCGCGGCGGTGGCCGAGGAGGTGGAGCGGCCGTGAGCGGCCCGGGCCGAGGAGATGGGAAGACCTCCCGGGCTGACGGGACCGCCCGCGCCGCTCCGGCGGCTCCGCGGGCCAGGGAGAGCCACGGGGGCCGGGGGGAAGGAGTGGGGCGAGGCAGGTGCGGCGGCGGGCGCGGCGAAGCGGGCGCTCGCGGCGATGGCGATGGCGGTCTCGGTGCTCACCTGCGTCCTCCCCTGCCGGCCCTGAGGCCAAGTGCGCGCAGACAGAACCTCGGTCCTCTTGAGGGTCGGAGCTGCCTTCGTGGCAGCGAAAGCAGGGCCGGAGCCGAGTCCCGAAGATGGTGCGGTCAACGTCTCTCCTTGTCCCAGGCCGTCGCCCCTGTCCCGACCCGACTTTCGACGGGTCCCCTGACCGAGGCATCGGCTGTTTGATCTTCTCCACCTCTGGAACACCCAGGCGTCCGCCTTGCAGCGGAGCCAATTCCGGAGGCCGGCTAATTGGAACAGAGACGGACCAAGAAGTCAAGCCCGGCTAAGGTCGAGCGCTGGCCCGGATAGAAGAGGAAGCCTTGCTTTCTGCTCTACGATGGGAGGTAGCGCAGGGAGAAAGAAGGATCGCTGTTGCCCTCGATCAAGCCGGTGACGTACCACTTGGAACTTTTCGCGTGGTCGGGATGAGAGGCGCGCAAAGGCGCGGTTATGGTCCCCCCGCGATGGTGCGAACTCCGTGGGGGGATGCGGCTCAGCTGCGATCGAAGATGCTGCGCCCGGGGCGTGGCACTCCGCGCGAGGAGAACGAGCGCAACCAGCGCGAGCGACTGTTCGCGGCGATGGTGGCGACGGTCGCCGAGAAGGGCTATGACGCGACCACGGTGGCCGACTTGGTGTCGCTCTCAGGCGTGTCTCGGAGCGCCTTCTACCGCCACTACGACGACAAGAAAGGCTGCTTCCTCGCCGCCGTCGAAGCGATGGTCGAACCGGCGCTGACGCGGATCGGCAGCGACGAGAGCGCGCCGGCGGGGATGGAGCGGGCACGGCAGGCTTTCGAATCATTGATGGGCTTGATCGTTGCCCAACCGGCCGCGGCGAAGATGTGCATCGTCGAGGTCTATGCGGCCGGCCCCGAGGGGGCGGCGCTGATCGACCGCTCGATGGAGCAGGCGACGGCGCTGGCGGCGCGGCTGCTGGAGCAGGTGCCGGAGCGTGAGGGGCTGCCGATCGAGCTGGTGGGGGCGCTGGTCGGCGGCATCCAGAAGACGATTCACAAGCGCCTGTATCGCGGCCAGGAGGACGAGCTGATGGACCTGGTGCCGCAACTGTGGGACTGGCTCCTCTCCTACCCGGTGCCGCCGGGCCCGCTGCGGGCCACGCGGCGCCGGACCGTAAACGCGGTGCCGTTCGCCGAGCGCCAGGCGCAGGCCAGCCCGCCGGAGCGGATCCTGCGGGCGCTGGCCGCGGTGGTCGCCGAGAAGGGCTACCCGGACACGACGGTGGCCGAGATCGTCGAACGCGCCGGCACCTCGCAGCGCACCTTCTACGAGCACTTCTCCAACAAGGAGGACGCGATCGTGGCCGCCCTCGACAGCGGCTCCGCCCACATGCTCGCCGCCGCCCTGCCGGCCTTCCGCCGGGCACCCGACTGGCCGCACGCCGTCCACGACACGCAGGAGGCGATGTTCGCCTTCGGCGCCGAAGAGCCCGAGTACGCACGGATGGGCGGGGTCGAGATGTACGCGGCGGGCAAGCGCGCGCTCGACCAGCGGGAGGTGGTGACCGAAGGGATGGAGGGCCTGCTGGCGCCTGGCTACGAGCTCAAACCCGAGACCCCTCCGATCGCCGCCGAGGCGATCGGAGGAGCGCTGTACTCGCTCCTCTACGACCACGTCAACAAAAAAGGGCCGGCGACGCTGCCGGACCTGGTGCCGACGCTGGTCTACGTGACGCTGGCGCCGTTCCTCGAGGCCGAGGACGCCTACGCGGTGGCCATCGGCTAGACGGCCGCCGCGCAGCGCTGATCGGCGCGGACTAGGTGAACTGCGAGGGGTTGACCTGGCAGTAGTTGAATTCGAAGGCAAGGACCTGGACGTTGGCGAGGTTGGCGGTGTGGGTCAGCTTGACCGTCATCGACTGGGCGCCGGCCTTGTTGCCCGCCCTCAGCTTCGCGGCGGTGCTTTCGAAGAGCCTTGCCTCTTCGCCGATGTAGCCGAGCCACTTGCCGAGCTTGGCCTTGTCGGCGCTTGGCTGGGGGACGGCCCTGAGCTGGGCCAGGGTCTTCTTCAGGGCCTTGGCGGCCTGGGTGAACTGACCGGCGGCGACCTTCAGCTTGCCGGCCTTGACCTCGGACTTGACGCTCTTGAGGATCCGTTCGTTTGCTTCACGGTTGACCTTGCAGATCGGTTCCACCTGCGCGGTGTAGGTTTCGCGCGTCTGTTCGGCTCCGAAGGCTGCCTGGGCGCACAGCGCCATCGCCAGGAGTGCCAGCGCGCCCAGCGTGGTCGACTTGATCCTCTTCTTGCTCATCTATTCCCCCTGCTGGTTTCTTGGATGCGGTCTCGATAAAAGTGTCCTTCTCTCTCTATAACACGGCCGGCCCCGCCATGGCTCGATTTCCGGTTCGGTTCTAACGACCCGGGCCGGTGTCGCATTCGTGCGACTGGCCGCGGCCGGGGCCGCCGTCGCAGTAGTCGAAGCCGGCGCCGCCGTAGAGCTGGTCGGGATCGGAGCCACCGTAGAGGCGGTCGTTGCCGCCTTCGCCGTGGCAGCCGTCCTGACCGGGACCCATCTTGCAGACGTCGTTGCCGGCGCCGCCCCAGCAGCCGTCGCTGCCGTCGTTGGTTTCGCAGTAGTCGTTGCCGGCGTCGCCGACGCAGTCGCTGTTTTCCTCGCCGGTGATGCAGACGTCGTTGCCGCCGCCACCGATGCAGCGGTTGCGCCGCGAGCCGCCCGAGTAACAGGTGTCGGACTCGGCGTTGCCGATCATCTTGTCCGAGCCCGGGCCGAGGTAGGCGGTGACCGGGGTCGGCATCGGGCCGGCGACGTCGACGGTGTCCGCGGCCGAGCCCATCGTCAGTTCGATCCGGTCCGCCGACGCCAGCTTGCAGACGGCGCGCGAGAGATCTTGCGAGAGGTGGCAGCCCTTCGGGTGGGTCTCCGCCATCTGGCCTTCGACGACGAGGTTGCCCCCCTTCGTGGTCAGGGTCAGATTGCTGCCGCCGGGCGCCCCGTAGATCGAGATCCCGCCAGCCGGCGTCGCCACGCTTGGCGCCACCAGGAGGGCGAGGAGTGCGAGCGAGAGGAAGAGCAGACGGCGGCCAGGGCGAATCGGCATCTGAGGCGATGCTAATGATCTACAAAGACGGACGCCCCACCGAGGTGCCTAGGCGAGGGTGACGATGCCGCGCAGCAGCAGCAGGGCGCCGATCGTCAGCGCCACGTAGGCGCCGGCGCGGCGGCCGTTGCGGCCGAGCCAGTCGCGGAAGCGGCTGACGGCGTCCTGGGTCCAGGCGGGGCGCCCCCTGCTGCTTCGCCTCCTTGCGGCGCAGACGCCGCTCTTTCAGCTTCCCTCCCCTGCCGCTGATCAGCACGTAGCCGACCAGCAGGGCGATCAGGCCGACGACGATGTCCTCCAGCGGGCTCAGCGTGTGGCGAGCGGATTCGGCGCCGGCCGAGCCGTGCAGCGAGAAGACGATCAGCAGCCCGACCGAGATGCTGGTCAGGTAGGCGCAAGCAGGTAGCCGAGCATCAGCTTCTTCGGGTTCGGCAACAGCATCGTCACCGTCACCGCCGCCGGCAGCGTCGGATTGGCCATCGCCGGCAGCGCCAGCCCGAGGATGCTGCCGAGGTCGCCCACGGCCAGCATTCTGACCGGATCAGCCGACGGCAGTTGGCAGCGCTTCGCCGCGCACCGCGGCGATCGCGTTGCGCGCCGCCAGCTGCGACATCACGGCCCGGGTCTCGACCGTGGCCGAGCCCAGGTGCGGCGAGAGGACGACGTTCTCGAGCCCGAGCAGCCCCGGCTCGACCTCGGGCTCGTGCTCGTAGACGTCGAGCCCGGCGCCGGCGATCGTGCCCTCGCGCAGCGCCGCGGCGAGCGCCGCCTCGTCGACGACGGGGCCGCGGGCGGTGTTGATCAGAGTCGCGGTCGGCTTCATCAGCGCCAGCTCGCGGGCGCCGATCAGGTGCCGGGTCTGGGGCGTCAGCGGGCAGTGCAGGCTGAGCACGTCCGAGCTCTCGAGCAGCTCCTCGAACTCCAACCGCTCTGCCTCAAGCCCGGCGACGACCCCGGCGGGCGCCTCGTGGCGGCCGTGGTAGGCGATCGACATCCCGAAGGCTCGGGCGCGGTGCGCGACCCGCAAGCCGATGTTGCCGAGGCCGACGATGCCCAGCCGCTTGCCGCGCAGGTCGCTGCCGAGCATGAACCCCATCCCCCAGGCCCAGGGCTCGCCGGAGCGGATCAACCGCTCGCCCTCGCCGATCCGGCGCACCGCGGCGAGCAGCAGCGCCAGGGTCAGGTCGGCGGTCGCGTCGTCGAGGACGCCGGGCGTATTGGTGACCAGCACACCGCGACTCGCGGCGGCCCCGAGGTCGATGTTGTCGAAGCCGACGGCGACGTTGGCGACGCAGCGCAGCTGCGGGCCGGCGGCGTCGAGGAGCTCCTCATCGACGCGGTCGTGCAGCATCGACAGCACCGCGTCGGCGCCGGCGACGAGTGCCAGCAGCTCCTCGCGCGGCAGCCGGGTGTCGGCGTCGGCGAGCCGCAGCTCCCCCGCCTCGCGGAGCAGCTCCAGCCCCTGCTCGGGCAGCCGGTTGGTGACCGCGAAGAGCGCCACTCAGCCGCGCCCGAAGCGCGCCGCGTCCTCGGATCCGCCGGTCGCGTTGCCGGCGCTGTAGGAGTGGGCGCCGGCGCCGGCCAGGTTGCCGCCGTCGACGATCAGGTATTCGTCCCGCTGGGGGCGAGCGCCGAAGTAGTTCTCGAGGATCTCCCTGGTCCCGGCGGCGTAGCGTGCCTGGGCGGAGAGGCTGGAGCCAGAGATGTGCGGGGTCATCCCGTGGTGGGGCATCGTCCGCCAGGGATGGTCCTGCGGAGCCGGCTGGGGGAACCAGACGTCGCCGGCGTAGCCCGCCAGCCGGCCCGACTCGCAGGCAGCGACGACCGCGTCGCGATCGCAGATCTTGCCGCGGGCGGTGTTGATCAGGTAGGCGCCGCGCTTCATCCGCGCGATCATTGCGGCGTCGAAGAGGTTTTCGGTTTCCGGATGCAGCGGGCAGTTGATCGTGACCACGTCGCAGACCTCGACCAGCGAGGCGACGCTCTCGTGGTGGGTCGCGTTCAGCTCCGCCTCGACCTCCGGCGCCAGCGGGTGGCGGTCCATGTAATGGAGGCCGACGTCGAAGGGCGCGAGGCGCCGCAGCACGCCGAGGCCGATCCGCCCGGCGGCGACGGTGCCGACCTGCATCCCCTCGAGGTCATAGGAGCGCGAGACCGCGTCGGCGATGTTCCAGCCGCCGTCGAGGACGATCTGGTGCGAGGGGATGTAGTTGCGGACCAGGCCGAGGATCATCATCACCACGTGCTCGGCGACCGAGATCGAGTTGCAGTAGGTGACCTCGGCGACGGTCACGCCGGCGTCCATCGCCGCCTGCAGGTCGACGTGGTCGGAGCCGATGCCGGCGGTGATCGCCGGCTTCAGGTTCGGCGCCTTGGCGATGCGCTCGGCGGTCAAGTAGGCGGGCCAGAAGGGCTGGGAGATGACGATCTCGGCGTCTGGGAGGTGGCGCTCGAACTCGGAGTCGGGGCCGTCCTTGTCGGCGGTGACGAGGAGCTCGTGGCCCTGAGCCTCGAGGTAGGGACGCAGGCCGAGCTCGCCGGAGACGCTGCCGAGCAGCTCACCCGGGGTGAAGTCGATCGCCTCCGGGCTGGGCGCGCTCTGCCCGTCGGGATAGCTCTCGATCCTCGGAACGGCGTCGCGCGCATACTTCGGCGGGTAACCGGTTACCGGATCGTCGTAGAGCACGCATAGGACCTTCGCCATCTCTTCCTCCTCGAAGTTGACCGGGCCCAGCCCGGGGAATGAGGACAAGCTAGAGGCCGCCGTCGTGGGCGTCCAGTGAGTCGACTGGCCGGTCGACCAGGGGCCTCGATTCGATGTAGCCTCCCCCGCCGACTGCACGAACCAAAGGAGAGGTAGATCGATGGGACTTCTGGACGGTAAAACGGCGATCGTGACCGGGTCGGCGCGCGGAATCGGCCGCGCCACCGCGGAGCTCTTCGTCAGCGAGGGCGCGAAGGTCCTGATCAACGACCTCGACGGCGACGTCGCTGAGCAGACGTCGAGCGAGATCAGCGGCGAGACCGCCGTCTTCTCCGGCGACCTGACCAAGACCGGCGCTGCCGACGAGATGGTCGCCGCCGCGATCGACGCCTTCGGCGCGGTCGACATCGTCGTCAACAACGCCGGCTACACCTGGGACGGTGTCGCCCACAAGATGACCGACGAGCAGTTCCAGGCGATGCTCGAAATCCACACCGTCGTCCCCTTCCGGGTCGCCCGGGCACTGGCTCCGAGCTGGCGCGAGGCAGCGAAGGCCGAGCGCAACGAGGGCAAAGAGGTCTTCCGCAAGCTGATCAACGTCTCCTCGACCTCGGGGACGATGGGCAACGCCGGCCAGGTCAACTACTCGGCCGCCAAGATGGGCGTTGTCGGCGTCACCAAAACCCTGGCCAAGGAGTGGGGCCAGTTCAAGATCAACGTCAACGCGGTCGCCTTCGGCTTCGTCGACACCCGCCTCACCGCCGCCAAAGAGGAGGGGGGCGAGATGACCGCCCCCGGTGGCGAGAAGATCGAGCTCGGCATCCCCGAGCAGATGCGGGCGATGGCCTCGGCGATCATCCCGGTCGGCCGCCCCGCCTCGCCCGAGGAGGCCTCGGGCCCGGTCCTCTTCCTCGCCTCGCCGCTCGCCAACTACGTCCACGGCCAGGTCCTCAACGTGACCGGCGGCATGTTCGGCGGGATGTACACCTGAGCACAGAAGCGACAGAGCGCCGCCCACCCCGCTATCTCGATCTCGCGGACAAGGTCTGGCCCGCGCGAACTGCGGGGAGGCTTGGCGAGTCCCACCCCACCCTTGCCTCCAGTCGCGCTCGGAGGCTCCGTTCCTCGCAAGCTTTTCCCACCCGTCGTCCCGTGGTTCCTTTTGGACCCCATGCGTGCAAAAGGAACCACGGGATCTGGGATTGCGCCCACAGAAGCTGTTCAACCTTAAGGAGTCTGGGTGAGTCCTCGTGGGGAAGGGTTGGGTGTCCCTCCGAACGTTTTGTGCCGCTGGCCGAGAGGCCTCCTCGGACGGCTCTACGCGATCCAGCCAGTCAGGCAAGTGAGGAGGGATACCCAACCCTTCCCCTCCAGGCATCTCCTAGCCCTTCCCCTTGCGCTCCTCAGCCACCGAAGAACCCGACTCCGAAGCGATCGCCTCCGGCGGCCAGGGCCCGGCCCAGTTGTCGCGGGCGCCGTCGATCGTGATCGTCGTCCCGGAGATGAAGTCCCCCGCCGGCGAGGCGAGGTAGGCGACGAGCCAGGCCATCTCCTCGGAGCGCCCGGTCCGCCCCAGCGGCACCGAGCGGGCGACGTGCTCGACGATCACCTCCGGGTACTTGTCGAGGAAGGTGTCGGTGGCGAACTGGCCGGCCGCCAGCGAGCAGGTCTTGATCCCGAACCGCGACCACTCGACGGCGAGGGTCCGCATCATGTTCTCGACCGCGGCGCGGGCGGCGCCGGAGTGGACCATCGCCGGCATCCCGTTGTGGGGCGAGAGGGTGACGCTGAGGATCTTGCCGCTCTCCTGGGGGATGAAGGCCTTGGTCGCGGCGGCGTGGGTCATCAGCCAGGTGCCGACGACGTTGAGGTCGATCACCGTGCGGAACCCCTTCGGCGAGATCGACTCGGCCGGGGCGAGGAACTGGCCGCCGGCGTTGTTGACGAGCAGGTCGAGGCGGCCGTGGCGCTCGAGCAGGCCGTCGAAGAAGCGCCCGACCGGCTCCTCCTCGCGGATGTCGAGGGCCTCGAACTCGAAGCTGCCGACCAGCCCGGCGGCGAGCTCCGCGGTCTCCTCGAGCGGCTCGCTGCGCCGGCCGCAGCCGATCACCGCGGCGCCGAGGCGGGCCAGCTCGAGGGCGGTCTCCCGGCCAAGGCCGCTGCCGGCGCCGGAGACAGCGCAGACCTGAGCGTCGAGCAAACCGTCCCGAAACACCTGCGAATGCGAGCTTTCAGCCATCGGCGAGCAAGCCTATAGGTGGGGTCTGCGGCGCTACTGTGGATCCGATGAAGGTCCACGTCGAGCCCCAGCCCCTGCACGAGCCGCTTGCCGGCGGCACTCCCGGTGCGACCGTCAGCGTCGAACCGCTGATCGCCGGCCACGTCGACTTCCCCGAGGCGATGATGGTCAGTCCCGGCGGGCGCCTCCTCACCCTGAAGCTGGTGCGGGCGCTGCTGCGCGACAAGCCGCCGCACGTGGTTCCGGTTCCCGCCTTCCTGATCCGCCACCCCAGCGCCGGCGCGATCCTGGTCGACACCGGCCTGCACCCCTCGATCGCCACCGACGGCAAGGAGAACTTCGGCGGCATGTCCAACCGCTTCGGCAAGCCGACCCTCGAGCCCGGCGAAGACGTGCCGGCGCAGCTGCGCAAGCTCGGCCTCGACCCCGGCGAGATCCCGATCGTGGTGATGACCCACATGCACATCGACCACACCTCGGCGGTCTCCGAGTTCCCGAAGTCGACCTTCGTCCTCAGCCAGACCGAGTGGGACGACGCGGCGACCGGCTCCGGTCCGACGATGAAGGGCTACCGCCGGCCCCACTTCGACTACGCCTTCGACTACCGCACCGTCGACTTCGACCGCGGCAACGTCGACTCCTACACCAGCTTCGGCCGCACCTTCGATCTCTTCGGCGACGGCTCGATCCGGCTCGCCTACACGCCCGGCCACAGCGCCGGCCACATCTCGGTCGTCGCCCACCTCGCCCAGCGCGATTTCGTGATCGGCGGCGACGCGATGTACGTGCTCGCCCAGCTCGAGGGTGACGCGGCGCTGCCGCCGCGGCCCTTCGACGCGCACAACCTGCGCCGCTCGCTGCAGGAGCTGCGGCTCTTCCACGATCAGTTCCCGGACGCGGTGGTCACGCCCGGGCACGATCCGGAGTTCTACTCCCGGATCGCGAAGCGCTACGAGTAACGAGCCCTTCGTAGAGATCCCTGACGTGGCCACACGATCTCGTGGAATACCCGCCGAATGGCGGGGCCGATGGGCGGCTCACGCGTCGGGCTCGGCCCCCGGCGCTGCCCAGCTGCGCGAGCGCTCCAGCGCCCGCCGCCAGCCGCCGAGCAGCGACTCGCGCTCCTCGGCGCCCATGCGCGGCTCGTAAGCGGCCGACTGGCGCCACATCTCCGCCACCTGCTCGAGGGTCCAGGCGCCGGTCGCGATCCCGGCCAGGTAGGCGGCGCCGAGCGCGGTCGTCTCGGCGATCTCCGGTACCACCACCGGCGTGCCGAGGACGTCGGCCTGGAACTGCATCAGCCAGCCGTTGGCGACGGCACCGCCGTCGGCCTTCAGCACCGCCAGGCGCTCGCCCGAGGCGGCCTCCTGGGCGCGGACCGCGTCGACCGTCTGGTAGGCGATCGCCTCCAGCGCCGCCCGCGCCAGGTGCGCGCGGCCGCTGCCGCGGGTGAGGCCGACGATCGTCCCCCGCGCGTAGGGGTCCCAGTGGGGCGAGCCGAGCCCGGTCAGCGCCGGCACGAAGTAGACGTCGTCGTTGGAGTCGAGCGAGGCGGCGAGCGCCTCGGTCTCGGCCGCCGCGTCGATCACCCCGAGGCCGTCGCGCAGCCACTGCACCGCCGCCCCGGTGACGAAGATCGAGGCCTCGAGCGCATAGCTCACCTGGTCGCCCAAGCCCCAGGCGACGGTCGTCAGCAGGCCCTCTGGCGGCTGCGGCGCCTCGGTGCCGGTGTTGAGGAGGACGAAGCTGCCGGTCCCGTAGGTGTTCTTCGCCATCCCCGGGCGGTGGCAGGCCTGTCCGAAGAGGGCCGCCTGCTGGTCGCCGGCGACGCCCGCCACCGGCACCTCGCCGCCGAACTCGGAGGTGGTGCCGAAGATGCCCGCGGAGGGCAACGGCGCGGGGAGCCTGGCCGGGTCGACTCCGAACAGCTCGCACAGCTCCGGGTCCCACTCCAGGCGGCGGATGTCGAACAGCATCGTCCGCGAGGCGTTGGAGTAGTCGGTCAGGTGGCGCCCGGTCAGCTTGTACAGGAGCCAGGAGTCGACCGTCCCGAACACCGCCCGCTCCGCCCCTTCGGCGTTCTGCGCCAGCCACTCGATCTTGGTCGCCGAGAAGTAGGGGTCGATCGTCAGCCCGGTCCGCTCGCGGACCAACGGCTCGTGGCCGGCGGCGCGCAACTCGTCGCAGCGCCCCGCGGTGCGTCGGTCCTGCCAGACCAGCGCCCGGTGGATCGGCTCGCCGGTCGCCGGGTCCCAGGCGACCACGGTCTCGCGCTGGTTGGTGATCCCGATCGCGTCGAGCTCGGCACCCTCGATGCCGGCGGCGGCAATCGCCTCGGCGGCAACACGGCGCGTCACATCCCAGATTTCGTTCGCGTCGTGCTCGACCCAGCCGGGCCGGGGGAAGTGCTGCTCGAACTCCGAGTAGGCGCGGCCGGCGAGCCCGCCGGCCGAATCGAAGACCAGGCAGGTGGTGCCCGTCGTCCCCTGGTCGATCGCCAGGATCACCGCCGCCTCCCCCCGCGTCCCATCCTGGATAGATACACCCGGGCGAAGTCGGACAGCTGGCGCCCCCGGTGCAGGAAGCCCGCGAGGCTGCGCCCGGTGGCGCGGTGCTCGAGGTCGAGCTCGTACTCGCGCAGCCGGTAGCCGGCGCGGACGGCGTCGACCGTGATCCCGATCTCCATCCCGAAGCCGCGGGCGAAGGGCAGCGTCGCCCGCAGCGCCTCGACTCGCAGCGCCCGCTGGCCGGAGATCGGCGCCGTCGTCTCGGCGCCGCAGAGGCTGCGGATCGCCCGGTGGGCGAAGCCGAGCGCGATCCCGAAGCCGCCGCCGACGCGGCGCGAGAAGG
>JACDGU010000232.1 GCA_013821475.1 Solirubrobacterales bacterium | reverse complement strand
GCGCCGACCTGGTCGCCTTCTTCGTCCGCGGCGAGCGCAAGGAGCACGGGCTGCAGCGCTGGGTCGAGGGCCCGGTCGCGCCCGGCCTGCGCTGCCTGGTCGTCGAGGACACCGTCACCTCCGGCGGCTCCACCGCGAAGGCGCTGGCGCGGGTGCGCGAGGAGGGTCTCGAGGTGACCGGCGTGGTCGCCGTCGTCGACCGTCTTGCCGGCGGCGGCGCGGCGATCGAAGCCGCCGCCGAGGCCCCCTACCGGGCGCTGATCACGATCGACGAGATCTACCCGGATCGGCCCGACCGCGGCTGAGGAGCCTCGTCCGCGATGGAGCCTGACGCAGTCGAGATCCGGGTCGTCGGCTGTCTGATCGAGAAGCAGCGGACCACCCCGGACGCCTACCCGCTCTCGCTCAACTCGCTGCGGCTGGCGTGCAACCAGTCGACCAACCGCGATCCCGTCGTCGAGTACGACGAGGCGACGGTCAGCGACGGGTTGCGGCGGCTCGCTCTGCGCGGCTGGACCAGGCTGACGAGCGGCGCCGGCAGCCGCGCCCGCAAGTACCGCCAGCTGCTGCCCGAGGCACTCGACCTCGACCCGGAGGAGGTGGCGCTGCTGGCGGTGCTGATGCTGCGAGGACCGCAGACTCCCGGCGAGTTGAAGCAGCGCAGCGAGCGGTTGCAGGGGTTCGCCGACCTGGCCGCCGTGCAGCAGGCGCTCGAGCGTCTGGTGGGGCGGGATCTGGTCGAGCTCCAGCAGCGGCGCCCGGGACAGAAGGAGGCGCGCTACTCGCAGCTGCTCGGCGGCGAGGAGGAGTCGCCCCCCGCCGCCGCGGACGTGGCCACCGCGGGGAGCATGGTTCCCGACGACAGCGAGCTGCCCGAGGACGACGAGCGCTTGGCTCGGCTCGAACGTGAGCTGCTCACCCTGCGCGGCGAGCTCGTCAGTCTGCGCGAAGCACTCGGCGACAGCCCTGCGGACGCCTAGCGCAGGCCGAGCGTGTGAACCCGGCGGCCGCCGGGGATCGTCGCGATCAGCTGGGTGCGGAGCTGGCCGCGCAGGCTCAACAGCGCCCGCCCGCCGGCGCTGAGAGGGATCACGAAGGCGTGCGAGCCGCCGCCGCTGAGCTGGAAGGTGCGGCGGCCCAGCGAGCGGGTGACGACGTGGGTTCTGAACCGCCGCCCGTGCCGGATCGTGACCTCGAACCTGGTTCGCAGCGCCAGATGCCCCGGGCAGGCGGTACCGGCCGGCCACTCGCAGGAGAGCCGGACCTGGACCCCGCGGGCGGTCGCCCTGACGTGCGAGAGGGTGACGGCGACGCCGATCCCGGTCGCCTTGCAGCCGAGCAGGCTGTCGGCACCGGGGGCGATGTCGATCGCGTAGACGCAGACGGGCTGCAGCCCCGACTTGACGGTCGGGAAGCCGACGTCGAAGCCGTGCCGGCTTCCCGCCTCGGGGAATTCAGCGGCGACGCCCGCGTGGAATCGGGTCGCGACCGGGCCGAGTTCGTACTCGACGGCGTTCGCGGCGCCCGCCCGGCCGCCGACGTAGACGCGGACGCCGAGCGGCGCGGTCGGCGTGTTGGGGTCGAACGCCCAGCCTTTGACCCGGACCTCGCCCGGCTGCGGCGAGCCGGCGAGGTCGAGGTACCCGAGCGGGTCACCTTCGCCCACCGGCAGCGTCGCCGTGCCGACCGTCGCGCCGTCGACGTAGTCGTTGTCGATGTTGAGGGTGAGGCCGCCGTAGGTCTCGTTGTGACCGCCGTGGTATTGGTGGATTCGCTGGTGCCCGGCCCAGGCGTTGGCGGGGACCACCGAGTCAGTGGTGTCCTGCTGGTCGTTCCAGTTGGCGATCCAGAGGTCGTCGGGCTCGACGTAGGCGCTGCCGACCTGGTCGGCGAGGTCGGCGATCCCGGAGGCGCTGCTGCTGTAGACGCCGGAGAGGTAGCCGAGCGCGTGCAGCTTGACGGTCCAGGCTTCGAGGAAGGCGAGGGTCGCCGCGGTCGCGCTCGAGGTCGGGCTGTAGGACTCCATGTCGAAGTAGATCGGGCTGCCGGGGCCGATCGCCACCGCGCTCGCTTGGGTGACGGCGTCGAGCGCCGCCGCGGTTCCCTGGGCGACCGCCTGGGAGGAGGTGAGCTTGGCGCAGCTGCTGCAGCTGCTGGTCGGCGCCTGCAGCCCGACGTAGGTGGGGATCAGGTGCCAGCCGGCGGCGGTCTCGGCGCTGACCCAGTCCGAGCTCAGGTTGGGCTGCGAGCAGGCCCGGTTGGCGCCGCCGACGTAGACGCCGATCGCCCGGTAGGGGGATGCTTCCCAGGCCGCCATCGTCCGCGAGGAGGGCGTGCTGCAGGCGTCGAAGCCGAGGCCGGTGAAGACGCTGGGGCCGGCCGAGGCCGAGGCACGCGGCAGCGAGGGAGACGGGAGCACCGACCTCCTGGCGCCGGCGGCCGCGCCCGCACCGGAGGCGCCGGGATCGACCACGATCGCCCGCCGCCTGCCGATCGTGTCGGCGGGGCAGCGCTGGTTGACCGCCGGGGTGCCGAGGTAGACCGCGCGCCGATCGAGCCGTACGCACATGCCGGGATGCTGGGCCAGCCGGTAGACCGGCCAGGACGGCGGCACCGCAAC
>JACDGU010000072.1 GCA_013821475.1 Solirubrobacterales bacterium | reverse complement strand
GCGCAGCGGCAGTGCAACTGCCGCGGCGCCGGGCGGAACCTTCCGCTTGGTCCCCGGCCCGTATCCAGCGACCTCGCCGCAGAACTCGTGGCCGAACACCACCTGCTGATCGGAGCGCATGAAGCCGTCGTAACCGGCCTCGGCGAGGATGTCGGCTTGCTGGTCGGCGTGGTAGCGGGCGTGGAGGTCCGAGCCGCAGATCCCGCAGCGCGAGACGTTGAGAAGCACCTGGCCACGAGCCGGCTCGGGATCTGGCAGCTCGACCACATCGAGCTCGGAGCTCTGGCAGACAACCGCCTTCACGCTGCCGACCCGCTCGGGCCTGGGAGCAGGCTGTCGTCGAACGGCGGCAGCGGCTTGATCAACGGCTCCAGCAGTTCGGCTGCCCGCTGGGTGGTCAGCAGGTCATCGGAGTCGAGCCTGATCAGCTCGTGCTCTGCGGGCTCGTACTCCCAGACGTTCTCGCCGACCAGACGACCGCGCTCGTCGTAGGGCCAGACCATCGCCACCCTCCCCCGAACCAGGTACATCTCCTCCTCATCGGCCTCGACCCCGGCGGCCACCAGCGCCGAACCCAGGGTCTGCTGGTAGCCGACCATCGTGCTGGTGATCAGCCAGTCGCCGACCGCCACGGTCTCGCTCTCGTTATAGAAGATCGACTGGTCGGTCTCGGCCCAGAGCCGGTAGAGCGGTTCGACCTGCTCGCGGCCCTCCAGCTTGATGGGCGGCTGGCCGGCCATGTTGAAGCGATACACAGGGTGCTCGACCGTCATCTCGGGAGCGAAGATCTCCTCGAAGCGCCCCGCGTGCTCGAGGTTGCGATGGCGGTCGTAGGCTTCCAGCAGGTAGCGGTGGCGGGGATTCTCCGTCACCTCGATCAGTTCTTGCACGACGATATTCGTCTTGGTGATGTCCAGTTGGGATACGTCGACTTGTGGCACTACCTCTCCTCGCTTCGATGTCTTCGCGCTGACCGATTCCGGACGGCGTCAGGTTTCATGCTTCGCAGCTCATGTCGGGCGATCGTCCGCTTCAGGATCTTTCCGGTCGGACCCTTCGGCAGGCTCTCGGTAAAGGTGAAGAGCCGTGGCACCTTGTAGGCAGAGAGGCGCTGCTTGGCCCAGGCGCGGATCGCTTCCGGGTCCGGCATAGCATCGGGCACGAGCACGACGGCTGCCCCTACCTCTTCGCCGAAGTGGTCATCCGGCACGCCGATCACCGCGACCTCGGCGATTTCAGGGTGTTGATAGAGCACCTCCTCGACTTCGCGCGGGTAGACGTTGTAGCCGCCGCGAACGATCATCTCCTTGAGCCTGTCGACGAGCTCGATGTCCCCGTCGGCGTCCTTGCGGCCGAGGTCACCGGTGTACAGCCAGCCTTCGCGCAGGGTCTTCTCAGTCTCCTGCGCCCGGTTCCAATAGCCCTTCATCACCATTGGCCCTTTGATCAGAATCTCGCCGACCTCCCCGGCCGGGACCCCGATCCCGGCGGCGTTGACGATCCGAACCACGGTCCCCGGCAGGGCGATCCCGACGCTGCCGACCTTGCGCTCGCGGTGCAGGCCGTTGAAGGTCGCCGCGCCGGTCGACTCGGTCAGCCCGTAGCCCTCGAGGATTGCGCAGCCGAAGCGCTCGACGAACCGGCGCATGACCTCGGCCGGCAGCGATGCACCGCCGGAGGCGGCAAGCCGCAGTGAGACGAAGTCATCCGCTCCACACTCCGCCGCCGCCCCGAGCATCGCGCTGTACATCGTCGGCACTCCCGCGAGGACCGTGACCCGGTCGCGGCGCACCATCTCCACCAGCGCCTCGGGATCGAACCGCGCCTGCAGCGACACGCCGGCTCCCGCCATCAGCGCACTGCCGAGTACCACCGCCTGCCCGAAGATATGAAAGAGCGGCAGCGCCGTGCCGAAGCGGTCCTCGGGGCCAAGCTCGAGAACCTCGCCGAAGACCTCGGCACAGGCGCGGAGGTTGCCGTTGGTGATTTCGGCGCCCTTCGGCTTGCCGGTCGTCCCGGAGGTGTAGAGGAGCAGGGCGAGGTCGTCGGCCTCGGCCTCGCGAGGCCACTCGACCGCCGCCGCGCCGAGGGCCCCTTGCAGGCCGGGAAGCAGCCTCTGGAACGGCAGGCCTTCGGCGCGAGCGATCTCCTCAGCGGCCGTCGCCGCCTCGTGCCAGGCGAGGACACGCTTGGCGCCGGCGTCGACCAACAGATACTCGAGCTCGGCCGGCGTCGACATCACGTTGGGAGTGACTGCCACCGCGCCGATGGCCTGGATGCCGAGGTAGGCGATGACGAACTCGGGGACGCTCGGAGCCATCAGCATGACCCGATCCCCAGGACCGACGCCGTTGGCGGCCAGCGCCGCGCCAAAGCGTCCCGCCGCGGCGGCCAGCTGCCCGTAGGTCCACTCCGATCCGCCGCCGCGGAGCGCCGGCCGCTCGGGGGCCTCGCGAGCGTGTCGCCAGATCGGCTCCGCCACATTCATGCCGTCCGTCCTCCTTTCAGGTCGTTCTGCTGACCGGAGCACCGGCCCGGATGAAGAGGGGCCGGCGCGGTGCGCCTTGGGAATAGGTCACCGCGCCGGCCGGGCCGCCCGCGCTACTTGCCTCGGTTGCCGTTGGGGCTCTGGCAACCGGAGATTGCGAGCGGCAGCTTGTTGGTGTTCAGCTTCTTGCCGTTCTGGGCTTTGATGTGCAGGACGGCCGTCTGCTTGGCCTTGCAGGTGTTGGTCGAGTTGACGATCAGGCTCTTCTCGCCGCCCCTCATGTTGAGGATGAACTTCTTCACCGGAACGTCTGGCGAGTTGAACACCGTTTTCAGGCCGCCGTGCTTGGAGCCGACCACCCCATGCAACTGGATCTCCACCTGGCCACGCAGATCGGCGACGAGGTCGGAGAGCTTGTGGTTGGAGGACACCAGGTAGACGTGCCCCTTCAGCGGCTTGCCCAGCAGCGGCGTGATCGCTTCGGCGTAGCCGTAGACCGAGGCCTTCGGACATTCGTGTGCGGCCAGTTTCGGCCGGGTGCAAACCGTTCCGATGTGGCTCTGGTCGAGGAACAGCGAGTGCGGCAGGGTCAGCGCCGTGCGGGCGATGTTGGCCTGGCCGCTCGGGGCTTCGAGGATCGCCCGGATCTGGGGGTTCTTGGCCCGCTTGGTCGGCCCCTGGATGCGAACGTGGAGCTTCGGCTTGAAGGCCAGCTTCTTGCAGGCACTGGCCTGGAATGGAACGCTGACCGGGTAGGAGCTCCAAGCCGCAGGGTTGGTCGGATCGGCGCCGCCGCCATTGATCGCACCGGCGATCGCCTGGGCGGAGCAGTTGGTCGGGTTCCGCATGAATTCCTTGCGGTCCAGGTTCAGGTTGATCGCGCGGATGTCGAGCTTGACGCCGCCGAAGACGTCGGGGATCTGGTCGGAGACAGCGGTGACCTGAGCGCTCACCGGATCGACCGTCAACGCCACCCGCACGACCACGGTGCCGAGGTCGAACGGACCGGAGACCGCCGGGGTGATGATCGCCAGTGAGAGCGGCGCCCCCTTATAGGGACCGGCGAGGTAGACCTTGCCGTTCAGGGTGAGAGGCGCCGCGCCGGTGCCGGAAGCGGTTGTGGCGCCGCCCAGCAGGCTTTCTTCTGAGCAGCTCGGAGTGGACTGCTCGACCTTGCCGCTGTGAAGGGCGGCGGCGGCGAGAGCTTCCTCGGAGCAGTAGGGGATGCCCTTGAGACGGGCGGTCAACCCCTTCGGCAGGGTGACGTTCACCAACTTCAACTCCTGCTGGCCGTCGGTGCGGCCGAGCTGGACCTTGAAGGGCGTGTAGGCGGCGGCTTTGGTGCTATCGGTAGCCGCCGCGTAGGTGGGCGTGAACTTTCGCGCCGCCAGCGTCGTCGGGCAGCTGCCGCCGCCAGGGACGCTCGAGAGCGTGAAGCTCGAACTTGGGTGCCTGGTGGAAGCCGGAGTCGACCAGGGCACCATCGTGCTGATCGTTTCGGCTTTCGCGCAGGTCGGTGGGCTGGTGAGGACGCTGTGGGAGCCGTCGAAGCGCAGTTTCACCGAGGTGAACGGGGTCTGCGGGTTCTCGTTGATTTCGGTGGTCAGCCGGCCGGTCACCGGGTCGGCTTTGGTGTGGCCGATCAGCCGCACCGAGATGCCCTGTTCGGGAGCCTCGGCGTCGATGAAGATGCGGAACTCTTCGCCCGAGAGGGGGTCGCGGCTCAGCTGCTGGCCGAGGTAGATGTTGCCTTTGAGCGACCCGGCCGGCAGGACCGGCGTTTCGATCGCGACGCTGCCGATCCGCGACGCTGCCGGGCAGATCACCGGCGCCCGCGTCCCCGACTGGCGGAACTGGGCGTCGGTGCAGGCGACGAGGGTGCCGTCGGCGGTCGAGGAGGGGTTCAAGCCCATCCCCACCGGCGTCGTCTCGCTGGCGTTGCGGAGGTGCGACTCGGAGACCGTCGTGCCGCCGGTGATGAAGGGCAGCGTCGTGTCGATCGTCGCCGGCGCCGGCGAGTCGGCCGCGGTCGTCCCCGGGTCGACTTTGATGCCGATGTCGAACGGCACGTTCTGGCACCCGGTCGGAATCAGTCCCGGCGGGAAGGTCGCCGGGATCGCCGACGTCCCGAGCGGGAAGCTCGGGTCTTCTTCACCGTAGGACTCGGCCAGGAACGAGCTCGCGTAGATGTTCGTTTTGCCCGGGTCTTCGGAGTTGAAGCAGGTGGTCGGGTTGGTCAGGTAGGTGCCGTCGCCGGAGCGCCCTTCGGCGACCTGACGGCTGATCAGGGTCGAAACCCCCGGATTCGGATGCGGCGGTTCCTCCGGCATTTTGATCCGGAAGCTGGCGTGGTAGTCGCTCTGCCAGGCGACTTCGGATTCGATGAAGACTTTCTTACCGCCGGCGACGATGAATCCGTTCAGCGACGGTTCGCCGAAGCGCGGAACCAGGTCGTAGAGCGCCACTTTAGTGACGCCCGGGATCGGATTGATTCTGTAGCCCCTGGGAGTTCCGTTTGGGATTCCGAACGGAGCGAAGCCTTCGTTCGTATTCGTCACCAAGGTCACTTCCTGGTAGCCGACTTTGGAGCCGGGGTATTCGGTGGCGCATTTGGCTTCTTCGAAGGCTTTCACCGGGCAGCGTTCAGTCACCGCCAGCGGGTTGACGATCAGACCGGCCGGGAGTTCGACGCGAAGAGTTTTGATGTCGCGTTTGTCCTGCGGTTCCACCAACGGTTCGATGGTGCCCGGAACAGGGGCAGTGTGCTTGATGACGTACTGGGTGAAACCGAACGGGGAGTGTCCACCGGCGACTTTGAAGTAGTCCGACGGGGTGCTCGGCGAGCATTTTTCCGTCGGCGAGAGTATGTCTTCGATGCAGTTGATCGACTGCCACCCGTCTGCGGCCGATGGCGGATTGTTCTGCGGCTGGATCACTTCGGCGCTGTCGCTCGCTATGGCGACCGGCACCGCAATGAGCGCCAACACACTCAGTACTCCCAAGCACATGATCAGACGTCTGGCGATGTTCACTCGTTCCTCCGTTTTTCATTGTTTTCCGGCTCCCAAGCCGGCTCGATGCGACGCGCACCCTTCCCGTCAGGCGCGCGAACCCTTGGTCATGCATTCGACGAAGTCGCCAAGCGGCCCCGTCGCCTTCTCCAAGCTCAGGGCGGTCGTGAGGCGGCCGGTCCGGGTGGCGACGATGACCCGCCTCGCACTCATGCGGCGACCGCCTCGGGGGTGGCGGCGGAAAGTCGGTAGGCGGCGGGATCGAAGCGCCCCGCCCGCCGGCGGAAGCGCCAGGTCCAATCGGGCCAGAGCACGGCATTGCGGCCGCTGGCGTCGATGTAGAAGCTGGGACAGCCGGTCGCCCAGACCGTCCGTGCCATTCGGCTGTCGATCTCGGCGTTCCAGTTCTCATAGGCGTCCTCGTCGACCTCGATCGTGCCGGCGGCACGCGCCTCCATTGCCGTCAGCGCTGCCAGCACGTGCTCGATCTGGGCCTCGATCATGTAAATCATCGAGCTGTGCCCAAGTCCGGTGTTTGGGCCGAGCAGCAGGAAGAGATTCGGGAAGTCCGGAACCGAGGCGCCCATATAGGCACGCGGGCGCCCGTCCCAGACCTCACTCATCAACATCCCGCTGCGGCCCCGCAGTCGGTCGCCGACCGGCGGGTCGGCGACGTGGAAGCCGGTGCCGAGGACGATCGCGTCAACCTCCTGCTCGGTGCCTCCGGCGTCAATGACCGAGTTGGCGCGAACCTCGGTCAGGGCCGAGGCCAGCTCGACGTTCGGTGCTGCCAGCGTCGGGTACCAGCGGTTGGACGGCACCATGCGGTTGCAGCCGATCGCATAGCTCGGAGTCACCCGCGCCCGCAGCGCCGGGTCGGCGATCGACTTCTCAATGTGGGCGATGGCGGCGTGCTTGACGATCCGCAGCAAGCGCCGCTCCTTCGCCAAGCCGACGACCAGCAGCTCGCGGCTGAGGTAGACGGCGCCGCGAATCGCCCGCTGGACAGCGGGCAGACGGCGGAACAGCCGGCGCTCTTGGTCCGAGATCGGCCGGTTGCCGTGCGGCAGCACCCACGGCGCCGAGCGCTGGAAGATAACGAGCTTCTCGACCTCGGGCTGGATCGCCGGCACGTACTGGATCGCCGAGGCGCCGGTGCCGATCGAGGCGACCCGCTTGCCGGCCAGATCGTAGTCGTGGTCCCAGCGGGCCGAGTGCATCAGCTTGCCCTCGAAGCGGTCGAGCCCCGGGACATCCGGCAGCTTCGGCTCGGTCAGTGGGCCCATCCCGCTGACCAGGACCCTCGCGCTCAGTGGCCCGGCCGTCGTCTCGAGCTCCCAACGGCCCTCGCGCTCGTTCCACTCGCCGCCGGCGAGGCCGGTTCCGGTGCGGATGTGGGGGCGGATCCCGAACTCGTCGGCGCAGCGACCGAGGTAGTCGCGGATCTCCGGCTGGGAAGAGTAGGTCTGGGTCCAGTCGGGATTCGGCGCGAAGGAGAACGAGTAGAGATGCGAGGGGATGTCGCAGCGGCACTCGGGATAGGTGTTGTAGGTCCAGGTCCCGCCAACCGTCGCGGCGCGCTCGAGCAGGACGAAGTCCTCTATCCCGCGCTGCTTGAGGCGGATCGCCATGCCGATGCCGGCGAAACCGCCGCCGACGATCACCACCCTCCAGTCCTGTTCGCTCACCCTCTATCCCCTTGTGCTCGGTATCACGACAGCTGCGTAACTTACGACATAGTAACCTACATTGCCGTAAGATCAAGTCATGGCGACGGAGACGGCTAGCAGCTCGAAGCGCCTGCCGGCCAGAGCGAGGCGCGAACAGATCCTCGATGTAACTGCCGGAATCGTCACTCGCGAGGGCTTTCAAGCCGTCACCATCCAGGCTGTCGCAGCTGCGGCGGGGATATCTCGCCCGATCGTCTACGAGCACTTCGGCGATATCGACGGGCTGTTGGACGCCCTGGTCAAGCGCGAGATGGCGGCAGCGATGGATCAGGTTTCCCAGACCCGCCTGCGGGACCTGAGCGAGGGAGAGCCGGCCGAGCTGATGCTCGAGAGCCTCAGTCTCTTCCTCGGCGCGGTCGAGCGGCATCCCGAAACCTGGCGCCTCGTTCTGATGCCATCCGCAGGGGCGCCGCCAAGCCTGCGCCAGAGCATCGAGCTCGGCCGCGCCAGCGTCCTCGAAGGTCTCGCCCACTCGGTTCGCAAAGGCCTCAAGCCGGGCGGGGCCGATCCGCCGGACGCAGAGCTGACGGCCAGCATCCTCTCGGCGATCTCCGACGAGTACGGCCGCCTCGTGCTTTCAGATCCGAAGCGATACTCGCCCGAACGACTGCTCGCCCACGCCCGCTGGCTGGTCGAGCACCTGGCCACCTAGGAGGAGGTTCGTATGCCGGAGACGATTCCGTTCGACCAGCGCAGCCGCGAGGTGAAGATCCTGCTGGCGGTGGTCGTGCCGTTCGCCTTCGGCGCGATCGTCGGCGTCGTGCTCGGGATCTCCGCGGCCGCCTACTGGGTCCTTGCCGCCCTCGCAGCGGTCGGAGCAATCCTCGCCGGCCTCGAGCACGAGGATGCTCGCGGCGCGTCGATCCGCAGCGTCGTCGCGGGCGCCCTATTCGGCCTCGGCATCCTGCTCGCCCACGCGGTTGCGGGAACTGACGCCAAGGTTTCACTCGGCAGCTTTCCGCCTTTCCTGATCGTGATCGACGGCGTCGCCGGCACCCTCCTCGGCCTCCTCGGCTGGCGGCTGGGCCGGGCTCGCCGAGATCGCTCCGGTGAGGCGCAACGGAGCCCGTGAGCTCGGCTCCGAGCGATTCTTTGCCGCCCACAAAAGGACCAGGGTTCGGTCGCGAACGACAAGCCTCGATCTACCTACGGGGAACGCGGGGGCGAGACCATGCGGGCCAATTTCGGGCACCGCTCGCCAAAAGTGCCCGACTCGGATCACATCTGAAAATAATCATTTTCCGCCCACAGCTTAGGTAGGCGACGCCCCGGATCGCACCCAGGAGGTCGGCGGTTCGAATCCGCCTAGCTCCACTTCTGGAAGTCCCTGCACGTCGGCGACTTCTACGTTTCACTCGCCACGGAGACGCGCCGTCCATTGGGCACTTTTTGGGCACGAGTGCCTCAAATGGCGGGGATATACGCGGATTGGTGGCGATTGACGCCGATTCGGACTCGCTTTGAGCCGTGCGCAGAGCTACGGTCGGGCAACAGATAGATAGTGCCCCGGCGGTGCACAAACACCCCGGGGCCGGCACCGAAGTAGAAGCCTTCGATGCACGAGGAACCGTAGTCGCCGGACTCGCGATCGGCGGCATCACGGCTGCGCCTCGGTGCCCTACCGAGAGGAGGGCGCCATGCCCGTCATCATCACCGCCGCCCAGCGCGAGGCGCTTTACACGCAGGCCTCGACCACCTGAGTGGGATCGGAGACCTCTGGCTCGCCATCGAGTTACGCGAATACGAGAAGGCCGGCGCACTCGGCCACGCCTTCGCCGACGACCTGCGGCTGCTTCTCGAGGACCTCGGCTGGCCTGATCGCTCCGATCTACCGGCCGATGGGAACGTCGAGTTGACGATGCCGGTCGAGGACCTGAAGCGAGTGATCGAGCGCCTGCGCGACGAGGCCTCTCGGCTCTACGCCGACACGCTGCCGCGCTCGAGCGATGACCGCGAGGTCCTGCACCGGACCGAGCTGGCTGTCGAGGCATGCGGCCGGGTCCTGGGCGCCATCAGCCGAGACGGAGGCGCCGGGTGACGCCGACCGCAGCCAGCTCCTCACGCTCCGATCTCAAACGGCGCTTCGCCGAGAACCTCATCGTGCACCGTGCATCGACGCCCTCCGGCATGTCCGACGCGAGCTCGGCAATGTGCCGACCCTGAACCAGTACGAAGCGATCGCGCGTGAGTCCAACGGAGCGCTGCCCAGCGGCGCGACGATTCGAAACCGCTGCCGATCCTGGGGCGAGGCATTGCGGCTCGCTGGCATCGCCTAGGTCAACCCGAACTTGGGAGGGATGGCCGCAATCTAGATCTGCGAAGCGCGGCGCCGCTTCCGCTCCAGGGCTTTCTGGAAGCCAGGTTCTCCTCTGACTACGTCGTCCTGACGAGCTGACCCCTCCGACCCGGGCAGGGAAAGCCTCCTGGCGCTTTGTGTTTGCGCATCGCGGTGGACCGCGTCTTCCGGCGGAACTCCTTGCCGCAGGTCGTGCAGCGGGTGACGTAGGTGGGACCCGAGCGGGACCGCGCCGTAGACCGACGTGGACCGAGTCTCGGCATGCCCGCCCGTCGGCGCACCAGCGGAGCGGCAAGGCTTCCCGAGGACCCGAACTCGATCGCATACACCGGCTGGAAGGGCTGCGTAGTCGCCTTCACAGACTGGATCTTGTCGACCCGGTAGCAGCGGATTTCGCGAGTGTCGGCCCGGATCCCGTAGAGCAAAAGGGCGCTGGCGCTGCTACGCCGTAGTGAGTAAGGCGCGATCAAACGGGTGCTGCCGTTGTATCCGAGCTCGACGAGCAGGTGGTTGACCCCGGCGAAGCGCACCACCTCCAAGGACGCGCGGCCCCAGGTCGCCAGCGTCGGTGGCGGTGACCAGGTCCGGTCCTCGCTCGCTATCGCGCCAATTGCCTCAACGGGCTCCTCTATTGCTTCCCCCTCCAGCCACTGGAAGAGGACCTTGGCTTCCTCCCAAAACTGCTCGAAGGGCGGCAGCACCGGCAGCTGGTGGCCGAGCATGTTCGCCCACTCGGATTCGAGCTCGACCCGCAGCGGCGAGGAGCTGATGTCCGCGTGAGTCGGCATGGCGATCCCCTTGCTCTCACACTTGCGCTCGAGCGTCGAGCGGATCAGATCCTGCTCGAGCCGCAGGTCTTCGCGACGGAAGAGGTTGACGATGTCGTAGAGATCCCTGGGGCGGGAGCGCTCGCCCATAGCCCGAATCTTCTCTGCGAAGAGCTCCTCGAAGCCGTAGCAGCGAACCTCGGCCGGCGCGGGGAGTTCATCGGGAAAGGCATGGGCGATCGGCCGCAGCACCGGCGGTCGTGCGAGGACCTCGTCAGCGCTCAGGTCGAGCTTGATCCGCGCCGGAGTCGGAGCGCCGCGCGGTCCCCGGTAGTAGATCCTGCCTTCCGCCGTACCTCCACCCGGGCGGAGTCTCAGTTTGGGCTCCTGCACAGAGAAATCGATGCCGCACGCCTCGGTCACGCTGGCCAGCACCTCCGTGATCAACGGCAGCACGTCCTCAGCCGTGATCGGCCCATTGGGCAGGACGGTGAAGTCGAGATCCTCCGAGAAGCGGTAGGTCTCGATGTAGCACTTCTTCAGACAGGTCCCGCCCTTGAAGATCCAGGAGTCGCCGAGCGATTTGTTCGCCCCGATTCCCCACAGCAACCAGCCCAGGACGTAATCCTTCTCAACGACGTCGTCGCGCAGGCCCCACTCCCGGACCCGCTCATCGAGAACGGCTCGGGTGATCACGCGGCCACCCGATCAATCCGCGCGTTGACCCGCAGATTCCAATTGGAATCGCGGGCTCCTGCCGCGTCGATCCCCGGGTCGAGCGGCACGACGCCGCTCGACATCCGGTCCCGGCAGATGCCGATCAGACCGGCCTCGTCGAGTCCAAGCGCTTCGAGCAGGTAGCCGAGGCGCTTGTAGACGCTGCGATTGCCGAAGCGCTCGCAATAGTCCAGCAACAACTCCTCGTCTCGGTGGGCGCCGTCGAAATACTCCTCCAGCACTTCCGCCACATGGCGAATCCCGCCTCCCATCGAGGGGTCGTCGAGAAGGTCGACCACCGTGCGCGAGGGGTCGGAGACGTCGACTCGCTCCGATCCCCGCCAGACGCCTACGGTTCCAAACAACCTCGCGGAGTCTACGACCTTGATCCTCACCGGCGTCCCCTGGACCTCCCCCTTGCGAAAGCCGATCCGCCGGGCGCTCACGACCATCAGATCGCGAAAGATCTGCTCGGTCAGGCCCCAGTGCTCGCAGGCACTCCAGCCGGCGATGTAGCAAGGCGAATACGCCTGTGCTGCGGCGCGCCAGACGTCGGCGCGCCACTCCTCGGGTACCGTGGCTGAGAGCGGAACGGCGACGTAGACACCCCTGCGGACTCGAGCGAGCCAGCCGCGGTCGGCCAGGTATCGAACCAGGCGCTGGGCGCGCGGCCGGGGGACCTGCAGCGCGCTTGCCGCGTCATCGGCCGTAAACGGACCATCGATTTGATGCAGGCGGGCCAAAAGCCCTCGATTGCGGGCGGTAAGTCCAGCTGGCGACATAAAACTCATTGTAGCGCCCACTAGGTAGGCGATTAAGTGAGAGTTCTGTCAGCTGCAGATTTCTTCGGGCACTCGAGGCCAAGAGTGCCCGAAACGCCTCGAATCGCCATGAATCAGCCGCTATCCGCGCTGTGAAGTGCTCCTGATATCCCTTATGAATTCCCTGCTAATCGCCATGCTTTGGGATGGAATCTGCCCTCCAGAGCTTGGACATCGCACCCAGGAGGTCGGCGGTTCGAGCCGGAACCTCTTCCGACTTCCTCCCTCGATCAGCCGGAGAGCGATTGCCACTCGGGTGGGTAAGGGCTCTTGGAGGCGAAGACTTGGGGGTGGCGTTGGGGGCCTTGGCCTAAGGTGGCTCGGAGCCGGGTGAATTGGCCGGAGCGGACGCGGTAGGCCTTGACTCGGGTCGGCGGCTCTGAGTGCCAGTGGCCGAAGCCGCAGCTTGGGTCGCAGTCGTTGAACCAGACGACTCCCCGGCCGATTGCGATGCGGTGGCGCGACCGAGATCGCCTCGCGCAGTGCGGACTCCGAACTGGAGCATCGTCCCGACATCCTCTCGCTGCTGATCGGAGCCCGCAATGAGGCCGGCGAGGGTTTGAGCGACGGGGAGCTGCGCGACGAATTGGTGACGATGCTGGTCGCCGGACACGAGACCACGGCGGCGACCATCGCCTGGGCGCTGCACGAGCTGGCCCGGGGCCCGGCCGCCCAGGACACCCTGGCGGCTGGAACCGACGGCTTCAGCGCGGCGGTGGTTACCGAGACGCTGCGGCTGCGACCACCGGTGCCGATCGTGGTGCGCAGACTCCGCGAGCCGCTTACGATCGTCGGCGCGAACCTTCCCGCGGAGGCGACCTTCGCCCCCCTCGACGCTGCAGGTGCAGCGT
>JACDGU010000071.1 GCA_013821475.1 Solirubrobacterales bacterium | reverse complement strand
TCCATCAGGTCGGTCTCGATACTGGTCGGCGCCTGGGCGCTGGCAAGCAGCCTGCCCTCGGCTCGCTCGACCAGGTTGATCTTCGTATAGGTACTGCCGAAGTCTGCAAGGGCCACGACGCCCAAGGTAGCGCCTCTAGACCGCGACGCCGCGGCGGCGGGCGATCAGCGCGTCGACGAGGCGGTCGATCGTGCCCGGGGTCTCGATCCCGGTCGCGTTGAGATCGGCGCGGACGTCGATCGGGATCTCGGAGCCGTCGACGTCCTCGTTCAGCACCCCGCCCATGAAGACCGGGACCTCGCTGGCCTCGGCGACCGCCAGCTCGCCGACCAGCCGCTGGCCGAAGGAGCGGGCGACGCCGTTGTGGGTGGTGATCACGACGGCGTCGGCGTCGGTCTCGATCACCGCCTTGACGATGTCCTCGGGGTCGCGGTTGACGCCGAAGTCGATCACCTCGGTGCCGACCGCGCCCAGCGCGGAGGCGAGCAGGAACTCGGCGAACTCGTGGACGTCGGTGGAGGTGACGAGCACCTTCATCCCGCGGATCGCCTCCTCCTGGCCGCGGCCGCTCAGCTCCTCCAGCAGCTTCTCACGCTCGACCATCGTGTTCTTGACCAGGTCGGTCTGCAGCACCGGGCGGCGGCCGCGGGGGAACTCCTCGTCGGGCTCGCCGGCGCCGAACAGCTCCTCGCAACGGTTGGAGCCGAGCCGCTTCAGCACGATCAGCAGCTGACCGGGGTCCTCGACGTCGATCCCGGCACCGGAGAGGCCACCGATCGCGGCGTCGAAGAAGCGCCGCCCGCCGGCTACCAGCTCGTCGCGCAGCGCCTCGATGTGGGACCAGTCGATTGAGGGCGAGACCAGCGGGATGTATTCCTCGAGCCGGCGTCCGATCGTCTGTACCGTCGCCACCTCTTCCCAGGAGGGGATCCGCTCGGTCTCGGTGACCGGGACCGCGATCGGGGCGCCGCCGAGCCCGTAGCGGCGGTCGACCATCTTCATGAAGAGGACGTCGCTGCTGACCACGGCCATGTTGGAGTCGAAATCGGAGGTGTTGCCGATCGTGTCGCCCTGGACGAACCCGGCGGGTACGCCGTCGGGGTTGACCTCGTGCAGGGCCAGGGTCACCGCCGACTTGATCACCGGGTTCTGGGTCAGCCCGCCCCAGGAGCAGGAGTAGGCGGCGCCGATCAGCTCCTCGCTGATGTAGCGCTCGATCATCGACCAGCCGACGTAGTTGGCGTAGTCGTGGAAAACGCCGGGGTAGCCGTCCTCGAGGTAGGAGTCGAAGCAGACGCCATCGGCGCGGAAGGCAGAGAGCAGCCCCGCCGCCTTCAGCACCGCCATCGTCTGGCTGATGTCGTCGTCCCAGTAGGGCCAGCGCCAGTGGTACTGCGAAAGGACGCCGATGTGGGTGATCCCGACCCGCAGCGCGTCGGTCGCGTTCTCGAGCGAGCCGGGGCCGCCGATCATGTTGTCGGCCGCCTCGGGCTGGATCGGCGCCGTGTTGGCGAGCTCGAACCAGTCCTGATCGGACCACAGCGCCGGCCCGGTCTCCTGCGGCGCCTCGGCGCGCATTGCCTTGGGCAGCCCCATCCGGCGCTCGGCGAGCAGGTTGAAGCGGTCCGGCGGCTTGACCCCGCGCGAGAGCGCGTCTTCGTAGATCAGGCCGATCGCCTCGCGGGTGTCGGCCCAGGTCGCGAGGCCGATGTTCATGCAGGAGCAGGAGAAGCCCTCGGCCCGGGCCCGCTCGCGCCACTCGCGCTCGGAGCCGACGCCGTTGGTCGCGCAGAAGAGCGAGCGGCCGCGCTCGAGGTCCGCGGCAAGCGCCCGTCCCTCCTCGACCGCCTCGCGCCCGTCGGGCAGGTCGGCCGGCAGCAGCGCCGTCAGGTCGACATCGATCTCGGTCATCGCTCGCTCATCCGTCCATGATCCAGCCGCCGCTGACCTCGAGCACTTGTCCGGTCGTGTAGCCACCGCCGTCGGAGGCGAGGTAGAGGACGCTCTCGGCGATCTCCTCCGGTTTGCCCATCCGGCCCAGCGGCGTCATCGCCAGCGCCTCGTCGATGTGCTCCTTCGGGATCTCCCAGTCGTCCTCCCAGTTGGCGGCGATCGGGCCCGGGGCGATCGCGTTGACGCGGATCTCCGGCGCCAGGTCGCGCGCCAGCGCCGAGGTGAAGGCCCGCACCCCGCCCTTGGCGGCGCAGTAGGTGACGGCGACCGAGTTGACGACGTTGTCCTGGTTGACGCCGTTGCCATAGGAGCCGGAGAAGTTGACGATCGCCCCGTTGCCGCTCTCGCGCAGGTGCGGCACCGCCGCCTGGCAGACGCGGAAGCTGCCGAGCAGGTCGACGTCGAGCAGGGTCGTGAAGGCGGCGACGTCGGAGTCGGCGAAGCGGACCGCGTCGGCCGGGTCGATCCGCCCGGCGGCGTTGACGAGCACGTCGATCCGACCGTAGCGCTCCGCGACCTCGGCGACGAAGGCGTCGACCGAGTCGCTGTCGGTGACCTCGAGCTGCCCGGTGTGCCCGCTCGAGCCGGCCGCCTCGATGCTCGCCAGCGCCTCCTGTGCTGAGTCGGCGGAGCTGCGGTAGCCGAGCGCGACCGCCGCTCCCTCCGCCCCCAGCGCCTTGGCGACCGCGCCGCCCAGCGCACCGCCGGCACCGGTCACGACCGCGACCCGTCCCTCGAAACGCCGGCCGTTGTTCCACTGAGCCATCGGTCACTCCTAGGTCCGGGGACAGTTCGAAGCGGCCCGAGTGTAAGCGATAGTGGACAACATGTCCAGTTAATCGGGTGTTCGGCCTCCAAGGGAACCTAGTCGCTCTCAAAAACCCCACTCGACGCGGGCGGCGGTGCGGACTCCTTTGTTCCCGCATACCGGGAACAACTGCGTTCAAGACCGACCCGTCCCGTGATCTAATTTCGCGGTGATCGGCGAACGGACGATCGAAGCCGGTGCTGACGCTCGCCAGCGAGGCAGAGGGCGGCTGAGCGCGCCGATGCAGGGCTAAAGGTCCGCTTCGGACCTGCCGAAGCGGTCGGTTGGGACGATGGAAAAGCGAGCAGCAGCCACGATCGCCGCGATGGCGGCCGCGTTCGCGGTCGTCCTCTGCCTGTCCGCCTGTGGCGGCTCCTCGGGGGGCGAAGCCGGCGGCAACACCCTGCACGTCGCCTACGCCTCGTTCCCGGACTATCTCGATCCGGCGCTCTCCTTCGACACCGAAAGCTATACGGCGATGTATGACACCTACATCCCGTTGCTGACCTACGCCCACGCCAGCGGCGAGGCCGGCAGCAAGGTGATACCAGGCCTCGCCAAAGCGCTGCCGAAGGTGACCGACGGCGGCAGGACCTACACCCTCTTCCTGCGCAAGGGCCTGAAGTTCTCCGACGGCACCCCCGTCAGGGCCTCCGACTTCACCCACGCGGTCGAACGGGTCTTCATCCTCGACTCCGGCGGCTCGTCCTTCTACTCCGACATCGTCGGCGCCGAAAAGTTCGCCGAATCGAAGCGGGGCGGCATCCCCGGAATCGAAACCGATGACAAGAGCGGCGAAATAGTCATCCACCTGATCGCACCGCGCGGGACCTTCACCAACGAGCTGGCGCTGATGTTCGTCGCGCCGCTGCCGGCCGATACGCCGATGGAAGACCTCTCCGCAAGCCCGCCGCCGGCGACCGGGCCATACGTCATCACCACGTCCAAGCCGGGCCGCGGCTGGGAATACGAACGAAACCCCCAGTGGCTGGGCAACAACGCCGAGCTGATGTCGGAAATCCCCAGCGGCCACGTCGACAGGATCGTCGTCAGCGTGATCCGCAACCCCTCGACCGAGGTCAACGAGGTCGAGGCGGGCCGGTTCGACTGGATGGAGAACCCGCCGGCCGCGGACCGCTTCGCCGAAGTCCGGTCGAAGTACGAAGGCAGCCAGTTCCGGGTCGAGCCGCAGATCAACACCTACTACTTCTGGATGAACACGCAGAAGGCGCCGTTCGACGACGTCCGCGTCCGACGCGCGGTCAACTACGCGGTTGACCCACGGGCGCTGGAAAGGATCTACGTCGGCCAGCTCGGCGCCAGCCAGCAGATCCTGCCGCCGGGGATGCCGGGCTACGAAAAGTTCGACCTCTACCCCCACGACCTCGCCAAGGCCAAGCAGCTGATCGCCGAAGCCGATCCGTCGGACCGCGACATCACCGTCTGGACCGACAACGAAAGCCCCAACAACCAGGCCGGCGAATACTACGAGGACGTGCTCAACAAACTCGGCTTCAGTGCCCAACTGAAAATCGTCAACTCCGACAACTACTTCACGATCGTCGGCAACGCCAGCACCCCGGACCTCGACACCGGATGGGGCAACTGGTTCGAGGACTACCCCCACCCCAATGACTTCTTCCAGCCGCTGATGGCCGCCGAAAGCATCCAACCGACCAACAACACCAACTGGGCCCAGATCGACAACCCGCAGCTGAGCGCGAAGATCAACCGGCTCGGCAGCGAAACGCTCGGCCCCAAGCAGGAAGCCGGATACGCCCAACTCGACAAGAGCTTCATGGAAGAAGCGCCCTGGGCGCCCTACGGCAACCTCAACGTCGCCACCTTCGTCTCCAGCGAAATCGAACTCGACAAGGTGATCTTCAACCCGACCTTTGGCCAGGACCTGACCAGCTTTCAGTTCAAGTAGCTGCCGCCATTGGGTCCGGCGACATCAACCGGCGAAAGGCTGACTGTCGAGGCTCGCGAATGGATCCGGCGCTTCGCCGGGCTCTCGACTCTCCGGGGCGCCGGCAGGAGGCGGGTCAGGGCTCGGAATGGAGCTTTCGGAACCCGATTCTGGCTCTTCGCGAAGCTTCGGTGCCCGCGCTTGCCATGCCTTCAAATCCTGGATGAAGTCTCGGTAGAACGCGAAGGTCTGGGTACGAGTCTCCCTCACAAACGACCCCTCGGCCTTTCCTCGCTTTTTGCCCATCGGTCGACTGAGGGTCACGTTAAATGCACGCGGCTCGCGTTTTGGATCCGCGCGATATATGAGGCAATCAACATCGTCCCTGGCTTGGCCCAAGAGCGCGCCCGTCGTTTCGCGCGCATTCGGATACACGGCTTCGATGCGCAAGTCGCCGGGCGCCTCGCTCAGCTGCCTGATCAACCAATTGATGCGGGATTTCGCTCTTCCCTCTCCTGGCGCTTTGATCGTCACGCTGGTGAGGGTTTGACGCGCCCGCAAGTCACAACGAACGGTCAAGTCACCAACGGCATCAGGGACGCGTAACGTTGCCTCGAGGACGCCATCCGTCGCCAACAGCTTGGCCAGCTCATCGAGTCGAGCCGCTCGTGACTGCTTTCGAGGACGGGGAAGGGTGACGGAGCGTCCGAGATCCTGAGCAAGTCCCAGGCACAAATATTGGGAGAACTCCTCCCAGCGTTCTGCGACGACGTGAGCGTTCGGATCGCTGGCACGAAGGGTGTTGTCGTGGGCGGCCGTCCGAACGGAAACCCACTGGTCGCCCATGTCCTGAAAACCTCCGGTGCCGGAAACTTCGCTATCGAAATACGCAATGAGCTCCCCCAGCAACCACGCCTGGTCGGGATCGGCAACGCCGCGGTAACGACTCTGCACGATTGCCTCAGTGATGATGCGCCACCAGGAGAAATGCCAGAGGCTCGTCCGCTTGAGTTTGCGCCCATCAACGGTGACCGGCGATTCCCCCGAGCTTGCGGTGATCTGATTGGAGATCGTCAGCACTCCATCGAAGTCGTTATCCCGCGCGACATCGAGATAGCTGCTGACCTGTCCGTCCTTAAGCGGCGCTTTCCCGGTCTTGACCTCTACTAGGCAGATCCAACGCCTGCCCGCCCGCTCGCACACGATCGCGCCGTCGGGAATGATCGTTTTCCCATCTCGATCTCTGAACCGAACCTCCGCGAAGGTCTTGATCACCGTCGACTTAGGAGCTCCAAGCTCCTTGAGCAGAGCATGCCCAAACTCAGGGACCGCGTGCATAACTGCCAAGAGGCAGGAGGTCGCGCGACGCTCCTGCTCCTCCTGGCCTCGGATTCCAACGGTCGGGATGAGGCGCGCAGGATGCCAGTCGTCCATCGGCTCCCCGGCCCCCACCTTTGCCTCCCCTTCTGGCATCGCGCAAACCTACCATTGGTCACGGAATTTACGGCCGTTCGGTCAATCCCGTTCTATACCGACTGCTGAGCCGCCAGGCGCGATCGGGTCCATCGGGTGCAGCTCGCTCCGCGTCAACGCCTCGGTCCGCAGATGGGCGATCGCCCGGTACTCCTCGGAGCCGACCATCTCGAGGAAAGCCCCCCGGCTCGGGTATTCGACGAGCAGGACCATGTCCCAGGAGCCGTCGCCGAGCAGCGGCGTTCCCGACTGGGCCATGAACGTGGGCCGGCCGCCGGCCTTCGCCAGCAGCGGTGCGACGGCGCCGCCGTACTCCTCATAGCGCTCCCTGCCGCCGTCGGGCCGGAAGGCCAGCAGGTTGAGCATCACCACCGGCCCGGCGTCCTCGCCGGCGCGGCTGGCGAAGGCGACGAAGCCCTCCTGATTCGGCCGCTCCGCCCCGCCTGTCTCCTCCATCCCGGTCCCTCCCCGCTACCGGGACCGGGTGTGGATCCGGCAGCGCCCGGGCTCCCCGCTGTGGAAGAAGCACTGGTGGTTGACCCAGTGGATCTTGTAGCGATCGTTCCAGATAACCGAGTTGCCGTGGATCGCGTAATAGATCGTGGTCGACCCGAAGTAGTCGTTGCCGCCCTGGTACCAGGCGACCCTGCACTTGACCTTTTCCTTGTCGACCCGGGTGCAGGCGATGCCTTTGTTGGTCGCCCGGCGAAAGTGGTTGCGGAAGTCTTCGGCAAAGCCGACCGCCGCCAGTTCCTCGGCGTGGGCGAAGCTGAGGAACGGCGGATGCGCTTTCGGGATCTTGATTTCGGGGGCGGGCGCGCCGGCTTCCACCGCGGCCACCCAGCTCGCGACCCAGGCGGAGACGAGGTCGACGCGGGTGTAGATGTCGGGCAGGTTGCGGCTGCAGCCCGGCCCACCGGTGCTGACGATCCCGACCTCGACCGGCGAGCCGTCGGGGTGCTTCGCGATCGCCGGCCCACCGCTGTCACCGAAGCAGTTGCTGACCCCGTGGCTCGGGATGTCCTCGCCGCAGAGCTGCAGTTCGGGGGCGTAGAAGGGGTAGTAGCGCCGCGACTGAGCGCGGCAGAAGTCCGGGTCCTGAACGACGCTGGAGCCGGTCTGCAGCTGAGCCGGCGGTTCTTCCGAGCTGGCATCGGTGAGGCCCCAACCGGCCAGCGTCAGCGGCGTCCCCGCTTCCAGCAGGCCCTTGTCGCCGGCGGAGGCCATCGGCAGCACCGGCGCCGCCACCGGGGCGCTGAGGATCAGGATTCCGGCGTCGCCCTGCAGCTTTGACGGCTTGAAGCCGGGGAAGACGAGGACCTGGGAGACGGCCGAGACGTTCGCTTTCGTCAGCTGCTTCAGGTTGGCGACTCCGGTCGCGACCGCGTAGCTCGAGGCCGGCGTGATCGTCCCCGCCTCGATGTCCTCGACGCAGTGGCCGGCGGTGAGGATGACCCTGGGCGCGACCACCGTGCCGGTACAGGAGAAGCCGCCGGTGCCATCACCGCCCTCGAGGAAGGCGAGCGAGGGGAGTTCGGCGATCGACCCGGCGTGGCCGCCGATGATCGAGGGCTGAGCACCGCCGCCGGCGGCCGAGGCGGGGGTCAGCGCCACGACGCCGAGCAGGCCGAGCCAGAGGCCGGCCAACCCGGCCGCACGCGCAAATCGCCGGACGAACATCAGGTACCGAACCAGCGGGCGGTTCGGCTCGACCCGAAGCGCCGCTTCTCGGCGACGAGGAGCTCGGAGGGTGGCCGGAAGGCGCCGCTCGGTTTCGGCCCGGAGAGGAAGTCGACGTCGACCCTGCCGACCTTGCCCGAGCCGAACTCGATGTAGCAGGAGCCGCGACCGTCGTAGTCGGGCGAGTCGCCCTCGCCGCGGATGCGGGAGATCAGCGCCGCGGCGACGACCCGGGCCCCGCCCTCGGCAAAGACGCCGGCCTTCGGCACCCCGGCGGTGGTGACGTCGCCGACCGCGTAGACGCTGGCGTACCTCGTTTCCAGGGTGCTCGACTCGACCGGGATGAAACCGTCGTCGGTCATCCCGCTGTCGATCACGACGTCCGGCGCCCGGTGCTTGGGGACGCCGAGGAAGAGGTCGTAGGGAAGCTCCCCCCCGTCCTCGAGCAGCGCCACGTTGCGCGACGGTTCGAGCGATCCGATCCGCAGCCCCGGCAGGAAGGCGATCCCGCGCTCGGCGAAGGCGTCGAGCAGCGCCGCGGAGGTGTCGGCAGAGGGCGGCACCGGGCTCGAGAGCGGCATCGCCAGGGAGATCTCGCACTGCTCGCGGATCCCACGCCGGGAGAGGTAGTCGTGCAGCAGCAGCGCGGCCTCGCTCGGCGCCGGCGGGCACTTGAACGGCGCTCCACAGACGCCGACCATGATCCGGCCGGCGGAGAAGTCCGGCAGCAGTTTCGACACCCACTCGGCACCGGCGAGGGAGTAGAACTCGCTGCCCCCCAGCGCCAGGCCCGGGGTCGCATCGAGGTCGTAGTCGGCGCCGAGCGCGACGACCAGGTAATCGGTCTCGTGGACGCCGGCGTCGGTGGCGACCGCGCGCGCCTGCGGGTCGATCTCGACCACGGTCTCCCGCAGCAGCCGCACCCCCGGCTTGACGAAGTCCGCGTACGGCAGCCGCACCTCCCGTGACGACTGGCGCCCGAACATCACCTCGAGCTTGGAGAAGCCGAAGACGAACGAGTCGCCCTTATCGATCAGGGTCACCTCGACCTCGTCGCCAAGGGCCTCGGAGAGCGAGGTCGCCAGCTCCAGACCCCCGAAGCCCGCCCCCAGGATCAATACCCGCGTCTTCACCGCGCGGACCCTATCTGGGAGGGCCGATACGCGACCGTTCCAGTCGATCCGGCGGGGCCCGCTCAGCCCTCCCCAGACCTCACTTGCCGTTGATGAAGGCCGGCATGCCGCCGCCGCTGGATCGCCAATCTCGATTCGATGAACGCTGTTTCCGACAGCATGCGAGCTCTTCCAGGCGGCGATCTCATCGAGCGCGGGATCACGGATCCAAGCGCCGGCAGAGAGACCCCGGGGCCCTGCTCGTTGCATCTGGCTAGCCGACGCGGCGCACATCGACAATTCATGCGGGCACTTGGGCGCGCCGCCAAGGTCGAGGGCCGGGTCTACCTCACCGGAGGCGCGACGCGGTGCTCAATGGTTGGCGAGCAAGCACGATCGACGTCGACATCAAGCTGATCCCGGATCAAGACGAGTTGCAGTTCGACTCGATCGAGCCGGAGCTGTATCGATTTCCCGCGATCGACCCACCTTCGTTTCGGCGATCGGTGGAAGAGATATTTCGGTAAGTGGGGCGGGCTGGACTCGAACCAGCGACCAAGGGATTATGAGTCCCGTGCTCTAACCAACTGAGCTACCGCCCCGGATCGGGCGAGCCTAGCGCGAGACGGTTGACTCAGGCGCTGAAAAGCTGGGCCAGGGAGCGGCCGACGTCGGGTGGCTCTTCCTCGCCCTTCGCGGCAGCGGCGGCACCGTCAGCGAGGGCCTTTGCAGCGTCGGCGATCTGGTGGTCGCGGCCGCCGCGGATGACGCCGGTCTTCTTCGCTTCGGCGAGGTCGGACTCCATCAGCCCGGCCAGCTCCGAGAGGCGGCGCAGGCCGACGACGCCGGCGGTGCCGCGCAGCGCGTGGGCTTCGGCCCGCATCGTCTCGAAATCGGTGGTCGCGGTCGCGAGGCCGGCGGCGATCACATCGCAGCGGCGGCGCGCCTCCTCGGCGAAGGTGGCCAGCAGCTCGGTCTTCTCAGCGGCTGCTTTGTCGCTCATTCCGCCACCACCTTTTCAACGACCTTGTCCATTTCTTCCAACCCGAAGGCACCCTCTACCACCGAACTGACGATTCCCCTGCGGTTGACCGCGAACAACCACGGCTCGCTGGGCAGGTGGAAGGCCCGCACCTGGGGCCGCGCGCCTTTGCCGGGATCGTTGTCGTTGTAGATCTCCATGTGGATGAAGGCCGCTTCGTCTCCGAATTCCTGTTTTGCCTGCTCCGCCACATCGACGACGGGACCGCAAACCCGACTCTGGCAGAACTGGGGGGTCGCAAACAAGAGCAGAATTGGTTCCTTTCCGAGCGCTTCCGCGTAATCCACCTTGTTCTGTGTATCCGGAGGGATCCGGGTGGTGATCTTCGAGAGGTCGCCGCCGGCGTCCGCCGCGGTCGGCGTGTGGATCTTCGGCGCCGGCTGTCCCGGCCGCGGAATCGCGGTGAATTCCCCGACGATGGCGCTCGGCAGCAGGGTCGACTCGAGTTCGTCGCCTTCCTTGATCACCGCCGCGATCCGCCACTCGCCGGCGCTGGGGAACCTGATCTGGGTCGAGTAGACGACGCCCGCCGCGTCGGGGTCGTCGCTGGTCGTCTTGGCGCGGAAGGCGGGCTGCGTCTGCAGGCTTTCGATCCGGGCCGGGAAGGGGCCGACCGCTGGCTCGTCGAGGGCGTTGGCCTGGGCTTTTGCGCCCTGGCCCTTGTTGCCGGCTTTCGAGCTCGCACCCGGCTTCGCCGGCACCTTGGCGAAGTACAGCGCGACTTCGGCGTCCGGCACCTGGGTGTGGTCACGTTCGAAGACGCCGAACGGGTAGCGGTTCTCGCCTCTGTAGAAGGCAAGCGCGGCGGGTGAGACCACGAGCTTGGAGTGGTGGTCAGTCGCCTTGAGCAGTTCTTTCAACGTCCGCCCGGCGGGTTTCGGGAACTCGCTCTTCGGCGGTGCCGGCCGGCTCTCCGCCTTGGCGGTTGGCCCGCCGGAGTCGGTCGAGTCCGAGCCACCGCAGCCGGCGAGAACGGGTCCGGCCGCAAGCAGGCAGGCTAAAGCGCAGGCGATACGGGTGGCACGCATCGGCGGCATGTTATTCAGACTCGGCGCCACGACTCCGGCCCCACCGCGCGGGCTCGAATCCGCCGATAGGGTGGCCTCATCGTCGAAACGGTGAGGAGAGGGAAATGGCGCAACGCGCGGCAATCGTGACCGGGGGATCCGGGGGCATCGGCCTCGCAATCGCCCGTGCCCTGGGCGAAGAGGGCTACGCCCTGACGCTCTCGGCCCGGCGTCCGGAGAAACTCGAGGAGTCGGTCGCCGCCCTGCGCGCTGATGGGTTCGAGTTGCAGACCGTCCCCGCCGACGTCAGCGACGAGGAGAGCCTGGTCGCCGTCTTCGCCGCCCACAAGGAGCGCTACGGGCGCCTCGACGCACTCGTCAACAACGCCGGGATCGGGATCGGCGGCCTGATGGACCAGATCCAGACCAAGCATCTCGACATGCAGCTGGCGATCAATCTGCGCTCGCTGATCATCGGCACCCGCGAGGGGCTGCCGCTGCTGCGCGAGGCCGGCGCCGAGCATGAAAAGGCGCTGCTGCTGAACACCGCCTCGATCGCCGGCAAAGGCGGCCAGGCCTTCCTCTCCGTCTACGCCGCGACCAAGGCCGCGGTGATCAACTTCACCCAGTCGACCGCCCGCGAAACCAACGGCGCCGGGATCCAGTGCACGGCGCTGGCGCCGGGTTTCGTCGACACCGCGATGACCGACTTCGTCAAGGGCGAGGTGCCGGCCGAGAAGATGATCCAGCCGGCCGACATCGGCGCCGCGGTCAAGTTCCTGCTCGCGGTCTCGCCCAACTGCCACATCCCGGAGATCGTCTTCAACCGCCCAGGCGAGGGCCCTGACGCACCCTGACGGTGGTTCGTCCCTGCGAGTCCTGGTCGCCGCCTTCGGCGACGCGGGGCACGCCTTCCCCGCGATCTCCCTGGGGAGAGCGCTGGCGGCGCGGGGCCACGAGGTCGTGGTCGAGACCTGGGAGGAGCGACGCGCGGCGGTCGAGGGCGCCGGCCTCGGCTTCACCGCGGCCGAGGAATACCGGATGTTCCCGCCGCCGGAGCCGGACTCGGCCGACGGCCAGCACGCCGCCGAGGCCGCCCGGGCGCTGTTGCCCCTGATCGAGGAGATGCGGCCGCACGTCTGCGTCAGCGACATCCTGACCCTGGCGCCGGCGCTCGCCGCCGAGGTGGCCGGCGTGCCGCTGGCGACGCTGGTGCCCCACATCTACCCGGTGGTCGAGCCCGGCCAGCCGTTCTTTGCGATCGGCCTGCGGACGCCCCGCACCGGCCTCGGCCGCGCCGCCTGGCGGGCGGGACAGCGGGCGCTCGACGTCGGCCTCGAGCACGGTCGCCGCGACCTCAACCTGCAGCGCCAGCGCCTCGGCCTGCCGCCGCTCCTGCGCTTCCACGGCGGCATCAGTCCCGACCTGGCGCTGGTCGGCACCTACCCGCAGCTCGAGTATCCGCGCCACTGGCCGGCGGGGGTCGAGGTCACCGGGCCGATGAGCTTCGAGGTCCCCCACCCCACGATCGATCTGCCTCCCGGGGACCGGCCGCTGATCCTGGTCGCGCCGAGCACCGCCCACGACTCCGACAACCACCTGGTCCGCACGGCGCTGATCGCGCTCGCCGAGGAGCCGGTGCGGGTCGTCGCGACGACCAACCGCGTCGTCCCCCAGCACCCGATCGAAGTCCCCACCAACGCCGTCCTCGTCGACTGGCTCAGCTACGGCCAGCTGATGCCCGCCGCCTCCCTGGTCGTCTCCCACGGCGGCCACGGCACCGTCGCCCGCGCCCTCGGCG
>JACDGU010000231.1 GCA_013821475.1 Solirubrobacterales bacterium | reverse complement strand
GGCGAACACTTTCGTCCACTCGCCGAAGGGCAGGTTGGTGGTCACCATCAGCGAGCCGCGTTCGTTGCGCTCGGAGATCACCTGGAAGATCAGCTCCGCTGCGCCCTCGGGCAAGGCGAGGTAGCCGAGCTCATCCAAGACCACGAGCTCGGTGCGTGCGTAGCGCTTCACCACCCGGCCGAGCTCCCGCCGCGACTCCGCTTCCTGCAGCTCGTTGGCGAGGCCGGCCAGGGTGGTGAAGCGAACCCGCCGCCCCTGTTGGCAGGCGCAGACCGCCAGCGCCGTCGCCAGCATCGTCTTCCCCGTGCCCGACTCACCGACGAAAATCACCGACTCTCGGTCGTCGATCCAGGAGCCCTCGGCGAGTGCGGCGATCGTCGCCTGCGGCACCTTGGGGTTGTCGGCGAAGCGGAATTCCTCCAGGCGCTTCATCACCGGGAAGCGGGCTTCGACCAACCGGCGCCGTTCGCGCCGCTCTGAGCGCTCCTGCTGCTCGGCCTCGAGCAGCGCCGCGAGGTAGGCGATCGGGGTCTGCTGGTCACGTGTCGCCTCGGCGGCCATCGCCCGGAAGCGGGCCTTGACCGTCGGCAGCTTCAGCTCGCCGGCGTGGGCCTCGATCAGCGCCTCCAGTGCCGCGCTCTTGGCGTTTGCGGTCTTCGCGGCCATCAGACCGCCTCCCGCAGGCGGTCATAGCCCGAGAGGTCCTGAGGCGGCGGCGAGCCGATCCCCACCAGGCGCTCCTCCAGCGCCAAGGCCGGGGTGCTGGGACGCTCGACCCGGCGCGCCAAGAGCGCCACCGCCCGCCCGTCGTGGGCGCCGGCGGCGAGGGCGCTGCGGACCGCCAGCTCGACCCGGCGGGGCCCGACCTCGCGGTTCAACAACAGCACCTCGACCATCTGGCGAGCGGCCTCTGAGCGACCAGCCTTGGCTTCGATCTCGCTCCAGAGCCGATCGAAGCAGGGCGGCCAGTCGCCGCGGTCGCGCTGCTGGCGCAGGGCCAGGGAGCGGGCCAGGGCACCGGGCTTCCTGCTCAGCAGGTCGAGGTAGTGATCGAGCTGGGCAGAGGTGCCGTGGCGTCCGGCCAGGCGCTCGTGGGTGGCGATCACCTTGCCGTCGTGCCAGACCGCGATCTCCCGCGCCCCGACCTGGGCCCGGACCCGCATCCCAACCAGGCGGGCTGGGACCGAGTAACGGTTCTGGCGAACCGTGATCAGCGCCTTGGAGTCAACGCGCGGGCTCGCCTCCTCGGCGACGCAGTGGGGCTCGGCGGGGAGGTCGTTCAACAACCGGCGCTCGCGCTCCAGCATCACCCCGACCGGCTCACGGCGGCCGACGATGGTGCGGTCGAGGTCTGACCAGCAGGCCGCGGCCAGGCGCTCGTTCAGCTCGCCCAGCGATTCGACTTTGGGCACCGGCACCAGGTGGCGGCGGCGAAAGCGGCCGACCTCGCTCTCCACGCCACCCTTTTCGTGAGCTCCTCGCACCCCGGTCAGGCAGAAGGAGGAATCGAAGCCGTAGTGGGAGCGCAGGGCGACGAAGCGGTCGGACTCCACCCGCCGGCGGCCCTTCAGCACCTGGGCCACGGCCGCCTTCAGGTTGTCGTAGCGGATCAGGCCGAAGACGCCGCCGAAGAACTCAAGCGCGGCGACGTGGCCCTCGAGGAAGGCCTGCTGGGTCTCGGACTCAAAGGCGACCACGTAGGCGGCGCCCGAGTGGCAGGCCCGCATCAAGAACAGGTGGACGTCGAGCGGCTCGCCGCGGACGATCGCCTGCGCCTCCCCCCAGTCGACCTCGGCTTCCACGCCGGCCTCTGAGACCAGCGGCACGCAGGCCTCGACCTCGCCGATCTCGCGTCGCTTGGCGGCCACGTAGCGCCCGACCTGGCGCTCGGAGACGTCGGCGCCGTGCTCGGCCAGCAGTCGCTGCCAGACGCGGCGGGCGGTATGGCGCTGCTTGCGCGGCGCCTCCTGGTCGGCGGCCAGCCATTCGTCGATCACCGCCTTGAACGGGTCCAGTTTGGGTGCCGGGCGAGTGCGCGGGCGCCGCTTCGGTGGCGGCACCGCCGAGTCGAGCGCCTGACGGACAGCACGGCGATGTACGCCGTGGCGTTTTGCCAGCTCCCGGATCGACAATCCCTCCCGCGTGTGATCGCGCCTGATCTGCTCGAACTGTTCCATTCTTGTCACTCCCTCCCGACCTCCGCCTCGCGCTCGATAGAGCGCTCAGCGTCAGCCGCGGTTCGGACGGAGGTGGGGCCAGTTCAAGCGTCGACAGTGGGGCCAGTTGGGATGTCTACACCCACGGCTACAGCCACCTGAAGGAGCTGGCGCCGACGACCGAGCTGCGCGCCCTGCAGTACGCCGAGGACGCGAAGCTGGGCGAGGGCAAACGCTCGCGGACGGCGCTGGCGCCCGAGTACGTCGAGCGCTACACGGAGGAGATCCTCGACCGCATCGACTTCGAGCCGATCCTGCGCTGGGTCGGGGCAAGCCGGGCGGCGCTGCTCTGCGTCGAGCGCGACCCGGAGGCCTGCCACCGCTCGCTGGTCGCGGCGCGGCTGGCGAGCGCGCAGGGGTTCGCGGTCGAGGATCTGCGGCCGCCCGAGTAGCCCGCTACTCGTCGAGCATCGCCGCGGCGCCGGCGCTGAGC
>JACDGU010000230.1 GCA_013821475.1 Solirubrobacterales bacterium | reverse complement strand
TTGCGGATCCCGGCGCCGGAGCCGATCGGCGAGCCCAGCGGCATCACCGCGGCGCAGCCGGCCTGCTCGAGGCGGCGGGCGAGGATCGGGTCGTCGTTGGTGTAGGGGAGGACGGTGAAGCCGTCGGCGACCAGCTGCTCGGCGGCGTCGAGCAACTCGACCGCGTCGGGATAGAGGGTGCGGTCGTCGCCGATCACCTCGAGCTTGATCCACTCGGTCTGGAAGGCCTCGCGGGCAAGCTTGGCGGTGCGGACCGCGTCGCGCGCCGTGTAACAGCCGGCGGTGTTGGGCAGGACGAAGAGGCCGAGGCGGTCGATCACGTCGAGGACCGAGCCCTCGGCGGCGGGGTCGACGCGGCGCAGGGCGACGGTGACGATCTCGGTCCCGGCCGCGAGCAGGGCCGCTTCCATCTGCTCCAGCGAGCGGAAGCCGCCGGTGCCGGCGATCAGCCGCGAGGTCCACCGGCGCCCGCCCAGCTCCCAGGTCTCTCCGGTCTCGGGGGCGCCGCCCTGGATCGCCGCCAGCACCTCGACCGCCTGCCCCTCGCGCAGCGGCGTCCGCCGCCACTCGCCGCGCGGCACGACCTCACCATCGAGCGCAACGGCGACGCCGCGGGCCCCCTCGCCGGCTCCCGACTGCTGCACTGCGGCGGCGAGCATGGCGCCGTCGGCCAGGTCCCGGAGCTCGCCGTTGAGCTCGATCCTCATCGCGCCACAATCGCCGGATCCGAAGCGCGGTTGAGCTTTCTCTCGCTATCCGTGGAAAAGCTCAACCGCGCCGGGTTGGCGAGGGCGGCTGCCGGCGATGGCGTCTCGCCGGCGAGCAGGGTGGAGACCGCGTCGGCGGTCAGCGGCGCCAGCAGGATGCCGTTGCGGAAGTGGCCGGTGGCCAGGACCAGGCCGTCGATCGCGCCGGGGCCGATCAGCGGCAGGTTGTCCGGGGTGCCCGGGCGCAGGCCGGCGAGCGAGCCGACCATCTCCATCTCGGCGACGTCGGGAAGCAGCCGGTAGGCCTCCCGCAGCAGCTCGAGGATGCCGCCGGCGGTGACGGTGGTGTCGAAGCCCTGTTCTTCGACCGTTGCGCCGACGATCAGGCGCCCGTCCTCGCGCGGCACCAGGTAGACGCGCTCGGAGGCGAGGATCCGCTCGGCCGGCGGCGGTGCCCCGTCGCGGCCGCGCAGCTCCAGCACCTCGCCCTTGACCGGACGCACCGGCGGCCGGGCGTGCTCGGGCAGCCAGGCGGTCTGCCCCGGCCAGGCGCCGTTGGCGAGGACGACGGTCGCGGCGTGCAGCTCCTCGCCGGCCGCGGTGCGGACCCCGGCCAGACGCTCGCCGTCGAAGATGCCGTCGACGACCTCGGATCCCGTCCTCAGCTCACCGCCCGCCGCGCTCAGCGCCGCCGCCAGGGCACCGACCAGCGCCCGCGGGTCGATCGAGGCCTCACCCGGCGCGTGGACGCCGCCGTTGAACGAGGGCGTCAGCCCCGGCTCCAGCCGGCGGCACTGGCGCGGCGCCAGCCACTCGGCCTCGAGACCGAGCGAGCGCTGCAGGTCGTGGACGCGGCGCAGCTGGGCAGCCTCGTCGCGGTCGAGGGCGACGTGCAGCGAGCCCTGCCGCGCGTAGCCCGCCGACTCTCCCGTCGCCGCCTCGAGCTCGGCGACGAACTCGGGGTAGAGACGGGACGAGGCGAGGGTCAGCTCCAGCAGTTCGGGCTCGCCGAAGGTCAGCTCGCCGACCGGCGCCAGCATCCCGGCGGCGACGTTGGTCGCGCCCGCCGGCGGCTCGGCCCGCTCGAGCACGGCCACCCGGGCTCCTCGCTGGGCCGCACGCCAGGCGCAGGCGAGCCCGATGACTCCGCCGCCAACGAACACCACGTCGTAACTGTGCTTCTCGGTCAAGCCATTGCCTCCGCCGGCATTACCCGGATCAGGTTCAACGGTCGGTGGCCACGGTGCCACCCTCTCAGCCCTCGCGGGCTCCCGGTCCCAGACCGATGCTACCCCTCTGGCCGAGTCCCCGAGCCGCAGCAGTTCATAATCGGCACATGAGCCTTGGGCCGCCAGAGGGAAACGGGCCGCTGCTGCGCGAGCGGCTGCGCACCGCGCGCCTTTACTTCTGCTGCGAAGCGCGCCCGCGCGGCGAAGACCCCGAAGCGCTGCTGCGCTCGGCGCTCGGCGGCGGCGTCGACATCGTCCAGATCCGCGAGAAGGAGCTGGGCCGGGCGGAGATCCTCCGCGCCGCCTCGACCTTCCGCCGCGTCTGCGACACCTACAGCACGCTCTTCATCGTCAACGACGATCCCGACCTGGCCCGCGCCTGCGACGCCGACGGCGTCCACGTCGGCCAGGACGACACCTCGGCCGAGGAGGCGCGGGAGCTGCTCGGCCCGGACGCGATCATCGGCCTCTCGACTCACTCCGAGGAGCAGATCGCCGCCGCCGCCGGGCGCCCGGTCGACTACATAAGTGTGGGGCCGATCTGGGAGACGCCGACCAAGGCCGGCCGGCCCGCGGTCGGGCTCGAGCTGATCACGCACGCGGCGGCGCACGCGGCCCATCCCTTCTTCGGCATCGGTGGCATCGACGCCGGCAACGCCGAGCAGGTGGTCCGGGCCGGGGCGCGACGGATCTGCGCCGTGCGGGCAATCCGCGACGCCGCCGACC
>JACDGU010000070.1 GCA_013821475.1 Solirubrobacterales bacterium | reverse complement strand
GGTGGGACCCACCTGCGCGAACTGCGGGGAGGCTTGGCGGGTCCCACCCGACCCCGGCAGCGCGTCTGGGGAAGGCGACAAGGACCGGCCGTCTCGCCGTTTTGAGATTTTAAGGGACGGAAGCTCTCAGTTAGGCATCGCGTGGTTCCTTTTGCACGGTAGGCGTCTGAAAGGAACCGCGGGGATTGGTGCTCTTGGGGGCCTCTACCTGTGCCCGTGCCTGTGACCGATGGACGCAGGACGGCTTCGTGGGAGGGGGATGGGATCCCCTCTCCGGGGAATGTTGCGCGAAGCGCGCGATATGCAATCTGATTTCCTGCCCGCCATAGGCGGGCAGCATCTCTGGGAGCCGCGGGCTTTAGCCCGCGCGACTCAATTCACGGAGAGGGGATCCCCCATCCCCCTCGCCTAGCCCGTCCTGCGCTTGAGCCCTTCTTTACGCAGTTTCTTGGCCAGCGTCACTTCTTTCTTGTCTGAGCCTTTCTTGTCCGGCCCGGGAGTCTCCAGAGTTGCGGGGAGGCCCTCGAAGCGGGGCTCGGAGAGGAAGGCGGCTAGGCCGCGTTTGCCCATCTCGCCTTTGCCGATGTTGGCGTGGCGGTCGCGGCAGGAGCCGAGGGGGGCGGCGGCGTCGTTGACGTGGACGGCGCCGAGGCGGTCGATGCCGACCTTGGCGTCGGCTTCGTCGAGGACCGCGGCCAGGTGGGCTGCGTCGGTGACGTCGTAGCCCTGGACGAACATGTGACAGGAGTCGAGGCAGAGACCGAGGCGCTTGTCGCCGCCGGCGCCGTCGATCAGGTCGGCGATCTGGTCGAAGTCGCGGGCCAGAAGGCCTTTGTGGCCGGCGGTCTGCTCGAGCAGGAGCCGGCAGGAGGCGCTGTCTTCGATCGAGCTGGCGATCGTTTTGGCGGCCCGCTTGATCGAGGGCGCGAGCGCCTCTTCTTTCTGTGAGCCTGGGTGGAGGACGACCCCGGCCGCCCCGATCGCGTCGCCGATCCGCAGGGCGTGGGTCAGCGAGTCCCGCGACTTCCTACGCAGCTCTTTGTCTTTGCTGGCGCAGTTGATCAGGTAGACGGCGTGGATGATCACCGCTTCGACCGACGAGGCCGCCATCGCCTCTTTGAAGGCGGCGATGTCCTCCTTGCCGTAGTTGGTCGGCCGCCACATGCGGGGGCTCTGGTTGAAGATCTGGATAGATTCGCAACCCCGCTCCTCGCCGCGCTCGACAGCGTTGGTGAGGCCGCCTGCGGTGGAAACGTGCGCTCCGATGAACATGACTAGCGAAAACCCCCGTCTTAGATTTGCCCCCTCGCCGACCGGTGCGCTGCACATCGGCGGAGCGAGGACGGCACTCTACAACTGGCTCGAGGCCCACCACGAGGGCGGTGCGCTGGTGCTGCGGATCGAGGACACCGACCGCGAGCGCTCGACCGCCGAGAACGTCGAGCAGATCCTCGACGCCCTGCGCTGGCTCGAGCTCGACTGGGACGAGGGTCCGATCTCACAGGCTTCCCGCGCCGAGCGCCACGCGGCCGCCCTCAAGCAGCTGCGTGCGTCCGGGGCCGCCTTCCGCGACGCCGCCGCGGGCAAGGACGTGGAGGCCTGGAAGGCCGGGCACGGCGCCGGGCGCGGCTACCGCGGCACGCCGACTGAGGAGGCCGGGGCGGCCGTGCGGCTGCGGGTGCCCGACGAGGGCGCGACCGTGGTCGTGGACCTGATCCGCGGCCCGATCTCCTTCCCCAACGCCAGCTACGACGACTTCGTCATCGCCCGCGGCGACGACACCGTCCTCTACAACTTCGCCGTCGCGATCGACGACGCCGAGATGGGGATCACCGACGTCGTCCGCGGCGACGACCACCTCTCCAACACGCCCAAGCAGCTGCTCGTCCTCGCAGCCCTCGGTCACGAGCCGCCGCGCTACGCCCACCTGCCGCTGCTGCACGGGCCCGACGGCAAGAAGCTCTCCAAGCGCCACGGTGCCGCCTCGGTCCAGGAGCTGCGCGACGCCGGCTACCTGCCCGCCGCGGTCCGCAACTACCTGGCGCTGCTCGGCTGGGGGACCGACGACGACACGACGCTGATGTCGACCGCGGAGCTGGTCCGGCGCTTCCGGGTCACCGATGTCGGCAAGGCGGCGGCGATCTTCGACGAGAAGAAGCTGCGTTGGCTGAACGGCCGCTTCATGCGCGAGATGCCGCTCGAGGAGTACATTGCTGCCGTCGCCGCGCACCTCGATCGCGACCCCGCCGACCCCGCTCTTCGCGCCGCCTGCGAGATCGTCCAGGAGAAAGCGCAGACGCTGGAGGAGGTCTGGCCGCTGATCGGTTTCCTCTTCGAGCCGCCGGTCGCGGACGAGGTGGCCTGGAGGAAGGTGATGAAGCCCGACAGCGGGCCGATGCTCGCCGCCGCGGCCGATGCTCTCGCCTCCGTCGAGCCCTTCGATCCGGAGGCGATTGAGGCGGCCCTGGCGCCGGTGCTCGACCGCTTCGAGGTCAAAGCCGGGAAGCTCTACCAGCCGATCAGGGTGGCGATCACCGGCGGTTCGGTCTCGCCTGGGATATTCGAGTCGATATCGGCTCTGGGCAGGGAAAAGACCCTTGAGAGGGTCGCTGCCGCCGTGGAGCGTCTTGCGGCCGCGGCAACGGACGAATAGACGACCGGATCGAACGAATTCTCGGCTAAACAATTCTTGCCTGGATGCCGATGAGTTGGCCAATGGCAGCAACGTCCACCCAGAGCAGCGGGAAGCTTGCTGCGGCCGAAGCTCCGGCAAAAGGCGGTGCACGGGGCGCCCCAGCGCCCGGCAGCCGGCTTGCCGAGGCGTTCGAGGCCGTCGAGCGCTTCCCGGTCCTGATCGAGTCCCGCGAGCGGGTGATCACCGCCGCGACGGCCGGGACGCCGCGCATCGGCGAAGTCGTCGAAGCCGTCGAGGCCGACGTCGCGCTGACCATCTCCGTTCTTCGCTTCGCCAACCGCAGCGGCCTGATCGCCGGCGGCGTGGGGGGTATCCCGGCCGCGGTTGAGGTGCTGAAGCCCTCGGGCGTGCTGGCGATCGCCGGCACCGCGCCGAGCTTCGACTTCTTCGAGTCCAACGGCGGCTGGGAGCTGAAACCCGAGCGTTTCCGCGTCCACGCCCTCGCCACCCAGCGCGCCGCCAGCCAGATCGGCCGAGCCATCGGCTGGGCCGAACGCGACGAGCTCGCCGTCGCCGCCCTGCTCCACGACGTCGGACGGCTCGTGATCTCGCGCCTGCATCCCGGCTACAAGGTCTACTTCGACGCGATCTCCCGCACCCCAGAGCAACGCCTGCGGGACGAACGCGAGCAGCTCGGCATCGACCATGCGCTGGTCGGCGGCGTTCTCGCCCGGCGCTGGAACCTGCCGCAGCGGATCGCCCTGGCGATCGAGCGCCACCACGCCGATGACTCCGAGGGTCTCGCCGCGCTCGTCGCCACCGCCGACATGGTCGCCCACTACTCCCAGGGCGAGGCGATCTCCCCCGACCGCCTGCACGCCAGCTCCGAGCGCTGCGGCCTCGGCCCCGACGCCCTCCGCGACCTTCTCTACGAGCTGCCCCTGCCCAACCAGAGCGAATCGGCGCGGATCAGCGAGCCGTGTCCGCTCTCGGCGCGCGAGCTGGACGTCCTCCGCCGCCTCTCCGAGGGCATGGTCTACAAGCAGATCGCCGGTGAGATGCAGCTCTCGGTCTCGACCATCCGCACCCACCTCCACAACGTCTACGGCAAGATCGGCGCCGTCGACCGCGCCCAGGCCGTTCTCACGGCCCGCGACCGCGGCTGGATCTAGCCCCCAGGGCGCCGGCAAGCGTGGGCTCGCCGGCTAGTCGATCAGGCACTCGCGCAGGGCAATCGCCACCGCGTGGGACCTGTTCTTGGCGCCGAGCCGTGCCAGGGCGTTCTTCATGTGGGTCTTGACCGTCTCTTCGCTGAGGTCGAGCTTGCGCGCCGCCACCGTCGTCGACTCGCCGTCGGCGAGTCGCTGCAGGATCTCGCGCTGGCGGCGGGTCAGCTTGCCGCGGCTGCCTTTGGGCGGCACCGCGGGGTCGACGAAGCTCTCCTGGGCTGCGGCGGCGTCGACCGCTCGGCGCAACTCGGCGGGGCCGGCGGTGCGGGAGACGTAGGCGCTGGCCCCGGCCTGGAGGGCGGCGTTGGCGATGTGGCGCTCGGGGCGCTCGCCGTGGGCGACGATGCCAAGCGCGGCAGATGTGCGGCGCAGCGCTCTGATCGCCTCCTGGCCGCTGATCGACGCTCCGGCGCCGCTCTGACGCCAGCGCATGTCGACGATCGCGACATCGAAGTCGCCGATGTCGCGGACGAGGTCGATCGCCTCCTCGCGGCTCGAGGTCTCGTGCACCTCGAAGCTGCCGGACAGAACCTCACGAACCCCAAGCCGGACGAGAGGGTGATCGTCAACCACAAGGCAGTTTGCGCGCTCGCTCAGGACTGCTTCCGATCACTCATCGTGGATCCGGCGTCGGGTGCTTCCCTGCGCCCCATCGATTGCGATCCTAGCCCAGGGCGGGAGGGTGCGGTAGAAAGTCGCTGTGATCTCGATTACCTCCAAGTCCCGCTACGCCGTCGTCGCCCTCGCCGAGCTCGCCCGCTCCGGCGATCGGCCGGTCCCGATCAAGGAGCTGGCCGAGCGTCGCGAGATCCCCGAGCAGTTCCTCGAGCAGCTCTTCTCGACCCTGCGCCGGGCGGGCCTGCTGACCAGCCACCGCGGCATGCGCGGCGGCTACACGCTCGCCAAAGCAGCGGAAGAGATCACCGTGCTCGAGGTCGTCCAGGCCCTCGACGGCAAAATCGGCCAGGAGGCCGACGAGGCCGGCGGCATCTGGTCCGAGGGCGTGACCGCGCTGCGCAAGGTCTTTGGCCAGACGACGATCGCCGAAGTCGCCCGCCGCGAGGCCGAAGAGGCCGGCTCGGGCATGTACTTCATCTAGATCGGGCCTGCCTTGCTTAGGGGTCTCATGGTGCGCCTGCCCGAAAACCTCGACCCACTCCGCACGCGGGAGTTCCGGCTCCTGTTCAGCGGGCAGGCCGTGTCCGTGCTGGGCGATCGCATGGTCGCCGTGGCGCTCGCTTTCGCGGTGCTGGAGATCGGCGGTTCGGTCTCAGACGTCGGGCTCGTGCTGGCTGCCGGGACGTTCCCCTTGCTGGTGACCGTGCTGGTCGGCGGCGTGGTCGCCGACCGTGCCTCACGCCGTGCCGTGATGGTGGTCGCGGACCTGTTGCGGGTCGTGAGCCAGGGCGCGATGGCAGCGCTGCTCATAGCGGGGGTGGCGGAGGTGTGGATGCTCGCGCTGCTGGCCGGTGTGGCCGGCGCTGCCACCGGCTTCTTCGGCCCTGCCTCGACCGGTCTACTGCCCGAGGTCGTCCTCGTCGAGCAGTTGCAACCGGCGAACGCCCTGCGGGCGAGCGCCGTCTCGACTGGCGAAATCCTCGGCCCGGCGGTCGCCGGGGTGCTGGTTGCTGCTGCCGGGGCCGGCTGGGCGATCGCGATCGACGCCATGACCTTCGCGGTGAGCGCTGCGTGCCTGGTGATGCTGCGGATTCCGGCGCGTGTTGCGGCGCAACCGCGCTCCTTCGTCGCCGACCTGCGCGAGGGATGGGTCGCCTTCCGATCGCGCCGGTGGGTTTGGACCTTCGTCGCGTACTTCGCGATCGTGAACCTGCTCTGGGGTGCGTGGGGCACGCTCGGGCCCATCGTCGCCGAACGCGATTTCGGCGGCGCCGCCGCCTGGGGCACCGTTCTTGCCGCGATGGGCGTAGGAGCACTGGCCGGCAGTCTGCTCGCGGCACGCGTCAAGCCGAGCAGGCCGCTGCTGTTCGTCGCCCTCGCCGACGGACTCTTCGCCTTGCCGCTGGCCTTCCTGGCGGTGACCCCACCGGTGCCGCTGATCGCCTGCGCTGCGCTGCTGTCCGGCGCGGGAATGGCGCTCGCGATCTCCGTCTGGGAGTCGACGCTCCAGCGCCACGTTCCCGGCGAGTCACTGTCGCGGGTCAGTTCCTATGACTGGTTCGGCTCGCTCGCCTTCTATCCCTTGGGACTCGCAGTCTGGGGCCCGGTCGCGGCGGCCATCGGGATCAGCGCCTCGCTGTGGCTGGCCTTCGGCCTCGCCGCCGCCGCGACCCTGGCTCTGCTCAGCGTCCCTGACATCCGCCATCTGCCTGCTGCCGCTCCGCCGGCAAGTCCCGCCGGAAGCCCGACGTCCTAGCGCCGCCGGTGTCAGACTCGGCCCCCGGCCCGGCATGTCTTCCATCTAATCGCGCCACCGCCCACCAGAAGGAGAACGCGTGTTCTACGACCAGCAGCTACGGGAGGCTCTCGACTCGAAAGGCGCCTCGCGGAAATGCCCATCCTGCGACAGCCAGGGGTGGTCGACTCACGGCAACCTCCACGTGCCTGCTGAGGACGCCGCTGATGTCCTCACCGCTTACATGCTCGTCTGTCAGGCCTGCGGCCTCATCCGCCTCCACGCGGCCCAGGTGCTCGAGAACTAGGTCGCGCACGCGGGCCTGCCGCACCTGCTCCACCGCCTCGTCCCCGCCCGATGGCCCTAAAGTGGCGAGCCATGCGCCAGGCACGGAAAAGTGGGCTCCGGTGAGGATCGGGGCGGAGGCGTCGGCGGTCGTCGGCAACACGCCGCTGGTGCTGCTCGACCGGATGGCCGACGGGCTCGGCGGGGAGGTCTGCGTCAAGCTCGAGTACTTCAATCCCGGCGGCTCGGTCAAGGACCGGATCGGGGTGGCGATGATCGACGCGGCCGAGGAGGAGGGACTGGTCAAGCCGGGGCGCTCGGTCGTCGTCGAGCCGACCAGCGGCAACACCGGCATCGCCCTGGCGATGGTCTGCGCCGCCCGCGGCTACGAGCTGATCCTGACCCTGCCGGAAGGGATGAGCCGCGAGCGGGCCAAGCTGCTGCGGGCATACGGGGCAGAGGTCCGTGAGACGCCCTCGTTGGGCGGGATGAACGAGGCGGTCGCGCTGGCCGAGGAGATCCGCGAGCAGCGCAAAGGCTTCATGCCGATGCAGTTCTCCAACCCCGCCAATGCCGAGGTGCACCGGCTCACCACCGCCGAGGAGATCTGGCGCGACACCGACGGCCAGGTCGGCGCCTTCGTCGCCGGCGTCGGCACCGGCGGCACGATCACCGGGGTGGGGCGGATGCTGAAGGAAAGGGCGCCCGAGGCGCTGGTCGTCGCGCTCGAGCCGGCCGGCTCGCCGGTCCTCTCCGGCGGCGCCCCCGGCCCGCACAAGATCCAGGGGATCGGCGCCGGCTTCGTGCCGGAGGTGCTCGATCGCTCGGTCGTCGACGAGATCCTCGCCGTCAGCGACGAGGACGCACTCGAGACCGCCCGCCTCGCCGCTCGGGAGGAGGGGATCCTCTCGGGGATCTCGGCCGGGGCGAACATCTGGGCGGCGCTGCAGATCGCGGCGCGGCCGGAGATGGCGGGGAAGAGGGTCGTGACGATCGTCTGCGATTCAGGCGAGCGCTACATGTCCCTACCCTTCTTCTCACCATGAGCGGGTGGAGGAGGGTGGTCTCGGAGGTGCGCGCCGATGTATCCGCGGCGCGCGACCGCGATCCCGCGGCGCAGGGGGTGTCGACCTTCGAGATCCTCAGCAGCTGGGCCGGGGTCCAGGCGCTGCTGGCCCACCGCGCCGCCCACGCCCTGCTCGAGGCGGGGGTGCCGCTGGCGCCGCGGACGATCGCCTACCTCACCCGCGCCCTGACCGGGGTGGAGATCCATCCCGCGGCGCAGATCGGCAGCGAGTTCTTTATCGACCACGGCTCCGGCGTCGTGATCGGCGAGACCGCGCGGATCGGCAACCGGGTGACGCTCTACCAGGGCGTCACGCTCGGCGGCACCGGCTTCCAGCGCGGCAAGCGCCACCCGACACTCGGGGACAACGTCACGATCGGCTCCGGTGCCAAGCTGCTGGGCCCGATCGAGGTCGGCGACGGCGCCAAGGTCGGCGCCAACACGGTCGTCGTCGAGGACGTCCCCGCCGGCGCCACCGTGGTCGGCAACCCGGGCCACCCGGTTCGGGTCGAAGGCAAGCGGGTGGAGGGACCCGACGCCGACTGGATTCACCTGCCGGACCCGATCGCCGACGCGATCAAGGCCCTCTCGGAGCGGATCGTCGAGCTCGAGCAGCGGCTCGCCGAGCTCGACGGCGGCGATGGGCTGGCCGCCGAGTCGCCGGAGATTCGACGGCGCACCGGGCGTTCGTCGGCCGGTGGCTGAGATAGCGTGCGGGTCAGCCCGTGTCCGGCGTCCCAATCTCCAGTGAAAGGCCCGTGTGAAAAAGCGTCATCTGCTGCTCCCCAGCCTGCTGATCGTCTCCGCTCTCTTTCTCGTCGCCTGCGGCGGTGGCGGTAGCAGCGACGAATCGGAAATCGAAGATGCGATCGAAACCTCGGCGACGACCGGGGATCCCTCCAACTGCACCGAATTCTTGACGATGAAGTTCGTCGAACAGAGCAGCGGCGAAAGCGGCAAGGCGGCGCTCAAAGCCTGTGAAAAGGAAGAAGAAGAACCCGAAAGCAAGGCCGAATCGGTCGAAGTGACCGAAGTGGAAGTCGACGGCTCGAATGCGACCGCCAACGCGGCGATCACCGGCGGCAGTCTCGAAGGACAGACGGTCTCGATCGCTCTGGTCGAAGAAGACGGCTGGAAGCTCGACGAACTGACCGGCTTCGCCAAGTTCGATCAGGGCGCGATCGCCAAGCTGTTCGAAACGCAGCTCGGAAAATCAGGCGAACTCAGCTCCGAACAGACCCGCTGCATCGTCGAAGGGATTGAAGGTGCGCCGGCTGAAGAACTCGAAGGAATGATCCTCAACAGCGAAACGACGCCGATCGAAGAACTCGCCGAAGGTTGCGTCTCCTAGACGGGAGACGCAGGTAGGGCCCGCCGAGCGCCTGGCTATGCTCGGCGGGTGACGTTCCAGACCGAGTCCGAGACCCCGCCGGACCGCTTCGAGCAGCAATCCCTGGGGGCGCCCACCGAGCCGGGCGCCGAGCGGGTCGAGCGGCTGCTGGCGGGCCTGAACCCGCCCCAGCGCCAGGCGGTGGTGCACAGCGAGGGCGCGCTGTTGGTGATCGCCGGCGCCGGCTCCGGCAAGACCCGGGTCCTGACCCACCGGATCGCCTACCTGCTGGCGACCGGTGCCGCGCGGCCGGGGGAGATCCTGGCGATCACCTTCACCAACAAGGCGGCGGCGGAGATGCGCGAGCGGGTCGGCGACCTGATCGGCCGCTCGGTGCGGGCGATGTGGGTGACGACCTTCCACTCGGCCTGCGCGCGGATGCTGCGGGTCGACGCCGAGCGCCTGGGCTACTCCCGCGGCTTCACGATCTACGACCAGTCGGACTCGCTGCGGATGCTCAAACGCTGCCTGCGCGAGCTCGGAGTCGATCCCAAACGCTACCCGGCGCGGGCGATCCACTCGAAGATCTCCGGCGCCAAGAACCAGCTGATCGACTCCGACACCTACGCGGAAATGCAGGGCAGCGTCTTCGAAGAGGTCGTCGCCGAAGCCTTCCCCCTCTACGAGAAACGGATGCTCGAAGCCAACGCGATGGACTTCGACGACCTCCTGGTCCGCACCGTCAACGCCCTCGAGCTGTTCGAGGACGTTCGCGAGCACTGGCGCCGCACCTTCCGCCACGTCCTCGTCGACGAGTACCAGGACACCAACCACGCGCAGTACAGGCTGCTGCAACTTTTGGCTTCAGAGCACGGAAATCTGATGGTAGTCGGCGACGAGGACCAGTCGATCTACAGCTTCAGGCACGCCGATATCCGCAACATCCTGAGCTTCGAGGAGGACTTCCCCGACGCGGCCGTGGTCAAGCTCGAGCAGAACTACCGTTCGACGCAGACGATCCTCTCCGCCGCCAACGCTGTTGTCGAGCGCAACCGCGAGCGGCGGCCAAAGGCGCTCTGGACCGATATCGAGGGCGGTGAGAAAGTGCAGCTCTCAGAGCTCGAGGACGACCACCAGGAGGCGCGCTGGGTGGCGGCCGAGATCGAGCGGCTGGGGGAGGAGCATGGGGTCGGCCGCTCCGACGTCGCCGTCTTCTACCGGACCAATGCGATGAGCCGGATCCTCGAGGACACGCTGGTCCGCTTCGAGCTGCCCTACCAGGTGATCGGCGGCACCAAGTTCTACGACCGGGCCGAGGTCAAGGACGCGGTCGCCTACCTCAACCTGCTCTTCAACCCGGCCGACCAGGTCTCCTTCGCGCGGATCGTCAACTCGCCGCGGCGCGGGATCGGCAACACCACCCAGGGCCGGCTTGCCACCTACGCCAACACCGCCGGGCTGACAATCTGGGAGGTGATCGAACGGGCCGAGGAGGTGCCCGGGTTGAGCGGCGCCGCGATCAAGTCGGTCTCGCGCTTCTTCGAAACCGTCGACCTGCTGAAGGCGCGGCTCGACGCCGGCTCCTCGGTCGCCGACCTGCTGCAGGCGGTGCTGAGCGAGACCGGCTACCTGGAAGCGCTCGAGAACGAGCGCACGATCGAGGCCGAGGGGCGGGTCGAGAACCTCGAAGCCCTGGTCGAGGCGGCGATCGAGTTCGACGTCAACCGCGAGCGCGAGGGCGAGAGCGAGGTGCCGCCGCTGGAGGAGTTCCTGCAGCAGATCTCGCTGCTCAGCGACCAGGACTCGATCGAGGACAAGCAGGAGCTGGTGACGCTGATGACCGTCCACAACGCCAAGGGGCTCGAGTACGACACGGTCTTCGTGGTCGGCTGCGAGGACGGCTCCTTCCCCCACATGCGGGCGCTCGAAGAGGGCGGCGAAGAAGAGGAGCGCCGGCTCTGTTACGTCGCAATCACCCGGGCCCGGCAGCGCCTCTACATGACCTGGGCGCGCGAGCGCCGCCTCTTCGGCCGAGCCGAGCGCAACCTGCCCTCGCGCTTCATCGACGAGCTGCCGGTCGAGCTGACCGAACGCCACTCGTCGGTGTCGAGCACGCTCGGCGGCATGACCTGGAACCCGACGCCGAGCGCCGGCGCCGCGCCGGTCGATCCCGGCCCGGCGCTGGAGCTGCAGACCGGCGACGACGTCGTCCACGCCAGCTTCGGCGACGGGGTCGTGACCGGGGTCGAGCCCGGTGGCGTCGTCGTCGTTCGCTTCTCCGGCGACGGCTCCGAGCGCAAGTTGATGGCCGATTACGCGCCGATCCGGAAGCGCTAGCGCGGTGTCGGCGCGGGTCATCGACGGCAAAGCGATCGCCGCGGCGGTCCGCGAGCGGGTGCGCGGCGAAGTCGCCGAGCACGTCGCGGCCGGGGCACCGGTGCCGACCCTGGCGACGGTGATCGTCGGCGACGATCCCGCCTCCGAGATCTACGTCGCCAACAAGCACCGGGCCTGCGAGGAAGCCGGGATGGGCTCGATCCACCACGGGCCCGCGGCCTCGACCAGCGAGGCGGAGCTGCTGGAGCTGGTCGCCGACCTCGGCGCCGACGACGGCGTCGACGGGATCCTCGTCCAGCTGCCGGTCCCCGACCAGATCAGCCCCGACGCGATCGTCGCCGCGATCGATCCCGCCAAGGACGTCGACGGCCTGACCCCGCTCAACGCCGGCCTGCTCGCCCACGGGACGCCGGGCCTCGTCCCCTGCACGCCGGCCGGCGTGTTCGAGATCCTCCGTCACGAGGGGGTCGAGCTGGAGGGCGCCGAGGCGGTCGTCGTCGGCCGCTCGAAGCTGGTCGGAGTGCCGGTCGCCCGGCTGCTGCTCGGAGCCAATGCGACGGTGACGATCTGCCACTCGCGCACCCGCGATCTCGCCGCCACCTGCGCCCGCGCCGATGTCCTCGTCGCCGCCGTCGGCGTTCCTGGCCTGCTCGGCGCCGAGGCGATCAAACCCGGCGCCGTGGTGATCGACGTCGGTACCAACCGCACCGAGGACGGCCTGCGCGGCGATGTCGATTTCGAGGCCGCCACCGAGGTCGCCTGGGCGATCACTCCCGTTCCGGGCGGAGTCGGGCCGATGACGATCGCGATGCTGCTGGTCAACACCCTGCAGGCGGCGCGCGCCCGCTCCGGCTCGCCCGCCTAGAAGAAGCGGCCAGTTTCCTACATCTGCCGCCTGACGCCAATGTAGGGTCGGGCTGTCCGTCAAGCGTCACCTAGGGATCGGGAGAGATTTATGGATCTGAACAAGCTCAGCACCGGGGAGAAGATCGCCGGAGGCTCGGCTATCGCGCTCTTCATTTTCATGTTCTTCGACTGGTTTGGGGTCGAAATCTCTGGCGCCGGCAGCTCGAGCTCTGTACCAGGGGCTGGGGGCAGCGCCTGGGACGCGCTCGAATTCATCCCGATCATCCTCGTGATCACGATCATTGCCGCGCTTGCGGTCGCCGCTCTGCGGCTCGCCGATTCGGCCTACGAGCCGCCAGTCTCCGGCAATGCAGTGGTGGTTGTCTTGGGCGGGCTCTCGACGCTGTTGATCCTGTTTCGCATCGTCGATCCTCCTAGCTTCGGCAGCTTTGGTGGTATCTCAGTAGACGGAACGGTCGACCTTGGAATCTTCCTGGGCTTGATAGCTGCAGCCGGCATCACCTACGGCGGCTACAAAGCGATGCAGGAGGAAGGCGTCAGCTTCTCCGACGTCGGCGATCAGTTCTCGAGCGGCGGCTCGGGCGGAGGAATGCCACCCCCGCCGGCCCAGTCCCCGCCTCCGGCACAGACCCCGCCTCCCACCCAGACGCCGCCGCAGACCCCACCGCCGTCGGATTCAGCTCCGCCGCCGCCGCCAGGACCGAGCGCCTGAGCGGGACTCTTCCCGCTCGGAGATAGCCCCCTGTAGCCCTGAGAGCCCACAGGGGGGAAACCCCACAAGCTCGAACTGGGTATGAGCGCGCAATTGGAGGGTCGGGTGCCCCTCCGAACGTTTTGTGCCGCTGGCCCAAAAGCCTCCCTCGGACGGCCCTTGGCGATCCGGCCAGTCAGGCAAGAGAGGAGG
>JACDGU010000069.1 GCA_013821475.1 Solirubrobacterales bacterium | reverse complement strand
GTCCTGCATTTCCCGTCTCAGGCACGGGAAATGCAGGACTCGTGACGCGGATCGCGACTTCGACCTCGCCGTCGAGCCCGGCCAGCCGCGCCCGTGCCCAGGCCGGGCCGCCCTGGCGCCAGCCGTCGCGCGCGTCCCAGGGATCGTCGCTGGGTGGCGGACCGAGCAGCTCGGCCAGCGCCACCGCGGCCAGCACCGGATCACTTGCCGGCGGCGCGATCCGCTCGCCGAGGCGCTCGATCAGGCCGGTGTCGATCGCGCCCTCGCGGACCTCTGGCCGCGCCAGCAGCGCCCGCAGGTAGGCGGCATTGGTCGCCGGGCCCAGCACCAGCAGCTCGGCGAGGCCGGCCTCCAGCTGGGAGAGCGCAGCCGCGCGGTCGGGGGCGTGGGAGATCAGCTTGGCGAGCATCGGGTCGTAGTCGAGGCCGACCTCGCTCCCGGCCTCGATGCCGCTGTCGACGCGGACGCCGGCCGGCTCGCTGTAGGCGACGATCCGCCCGGCCGAGGGGAGGAAGCCGTGGGCGGCGTCCTCGGCGTAGAGGCGGGCCTCGATCGCGTGACCGTCAAAGTGCACGTCCTCCTGCCCGAAGCCGAGCGGCTCGCCGGCGGCGACGCGCAGCTGCAGCTCGACCAGGTCGAGGCCGGTGACCGCCTCGGTCACCGGGTGCTCGACCTGGAGGCGGGTGTTGACCTCGAGGAAGAAGAAGGCGCCGGGTTCGTCGCGCTCGGCGATCAGCTCGACGGTGCCGGCGTTGACGTAGCCGCAGCTGCGCGCCAGCGCGACCGCGGCCGCGCCCATCCGCTCGCGCAGCTCGGCGTCGACGACCGGGGAGGGGGACTCCTCGACGACCTTCTGGTGGCGGCGCTGCAGGCTGCACTCGCGCTCGCCGAGGTGGACGGCGTTGCCGTGGGAGTCGGCGAGGACCTGGACCTCGATGTGCCGGGACGCCTCGAGGTAGCGCTCGACCAGCAGGCGGTCGTCGCCAAAGGCGCCGAGCGCCTCGCGCCGCGCCGCCGCCAGCGCTTCGGGCAGCTGATCCAGGTCCTCGACCACGCGCATAGCCTTGCCGCCGCCGCCGGCCGCGGCCTTGAGCATGATCGGCAGCTCGGCGCCGGCCGCCCACTCGACGATCTCCTCGTCGCCGAGCCGGACGCCGCTGAGGCCGGAGAGGATCGGCATTCCGGCGGCGACGGCGGCCTCCTTGGCGGCGACCTTGTCGCCGAGCAGCGCCATCGCCTCCGGGCCGGGGCCGACGAAGACGAGCCCGGCCTCGACGCAGGCGCGGGCGAAGTCGGGGCTCTCGGAGAGGAAGCCGTAGCCGGGGTGAACGGCATCGGCGCCGCTGCGCAGCGCTGCCGACACCACGCTCTCTATGTCCAGGTAGGACTGCTGGGCCGGCGTGGACCCGATCCGCAGCGCCCGGTCGGCGCCGCGGACGTGCGGCGCGCCGGCGTCGCCATCGCTGTAGATCGCGACCGACTCGATCCCCAGCCGCCGCAGCGTGCGCTGCACCCGCAGCGAGATCTCGCCGCGGTTCGCGATCAGGACGCGAGAGAACATCTCAGGCTCCGCGTGGTTCTTTATGCACGCATAGCGAGCAAAAGGAACCACGGGATCGGGGGCGCAGGCTCATGCGCCGAGCGCGCGGGCGATGACCATCTGCTGGACCTCGTCGGTCCCCTCGCCGATCGTCAGGATCTTCGCGTCGCGGTAGAAGCGGCAGACCGGGTACTCCTCGATGTAGCCGTAGCCGCCGTGGATCTGGACCGCCTCCTCGGCGCAGCGCACCGCCAGCCGGCCGGTCTTCAGCTTCGCCTGCGCGGCGGTCAGCGAGAAGTCTTCGCCGCGGTCCTTCTGGCGCGCGGCTTTGTAGACGAGCAGGCGCCCGGCCTCGATCTCGGTCGCCATGTCGGCCAGCTTCATCTGGATCGCCTGGAACTTGGAGATCGACTGGCCGAACGCCTGCCGCTCCTTGGCGTAGGCGAGCGCCTCGTCGAGCGCTCCCTGGGCGAGGCCGACGCCCATCGCGGCGACGCCGATCCGGCCGATGTCGAGGACCTGGAGGAACTGGCGGAACCCCATCCCGCGCGGCCCCAGCAGGTTGGCCTCGGGGACGCGGGCTTCGGTGAAGGTCAGTGGCCGCGTGTCGGAGGCGTTCCAGCCCATCTTGCGATACGGCTCGCCCTGCTCGTAACCGGGCGTGCCGTTCTCGACGATCAGGTTGGAGATCTCCTCCGGCCCGGTGCGGGCGGTGATGCAGACGATGCCGGAGATCTCGGTGCCGGCGTTGGTGATGAACTGCTTGGCGCCGTCGATCACCCATTCGCCGCCGTCGAGGCCGGCCCGGGTGCGGACGTTGCCGGCGTCGGAGCCGGCCTCGGGCTCGGTCAGGCCGAAGGCGCCGAGCGCCTGCCCGGAGCAGAGCTTCGGCATCCACTCGGCTTTCTGCTCGTCGTTGCCGAACAGGTAGATCGGCTGGGTACCGAGCGAGGTGTGGGCGCAGAGGGTGATCGCGACCGAGGAGTCGACCCGGGTCAGCTCCTCGACGGCGATCGCGTAGGCGAGCGAGTCGCCGCCGCCGCCGCCGAGCTCCTGGGGGAAGGGGATGCCCATCAGGCCGAGGTCGCCGAGCTTGGCGACGATCTCGTAGGGGAAGCGCTTTTCGCGGTCGAGATCCTCGGCGACCGGCGCGACCTCGTGGACGGCGAAGTCGCGAACGGTCGACTGGATCAGGCGGTGCTCGTCGGAGAGAGTGAAGTCCATCCGCCATATATACCGAATGGGCACTCTAATTTCGAGGGCTCCCTCGGTTTTCGCTACGGTCTCTACAAATGGCGACCGTCACTCCCCCAACCCGGCCGGCGCTGCGCGAGCGCTACGAGCGCCGCCGCCGCGAGGTGATCGCCACCGCTGCCCGGCTTTTCGCCCAGCGCGGCTTTCAGGCAACCTCGATGAGCGAGCTGACCGAGGCCACGGGCCTCGCCGCCGGCGGCCTCTACCACTACATCGAGAGCAAGGACAAGCTGCTGATCAGCATCTGCGACGAGCTGCTCGATCCGCTGCTCGAGCGCGCCCGCGAGATCGTCGCCGAGCCGGCGCCGCCGGCCGAGCAGCTGCGCGCCCTGCTCCACGCCTGGCTCGCCCACATCGCCGGCCACCGTGACCACATGCTCGTCTTCGCGCAGGAGCGCCACGTGATCGAGCGCGAGCCGCAGTGGCGCCGCGTCCGCGGCCGACGCAAGGCCTTCGAGCAGCTGCTCGACGACGTCCTCGTCCGCGGCGAGGCCGACGGCACGATGCACTTCGAGGATCGCGGCTTCGCCCTCCTCACCCTGCTGGGGATGGTCAACTACACGCCGCAGTGGTGGAACCCGCGCGGGCGGCTCGGCCCCGAGCAGATCGCCGACGGCTACTGCGACCTGATCCTGCGGGCCTCGGCGAGCGCCTGAGGCCTAAGCCGCCGAGGAGCTCTTGCCGGCCGGGTCCATCGCCTCGGCCAGGAGCTCGACCGAGCGCACGCGGTCGCCTACCGAGCTCGCGTAGTGGACGGTGATCAGCTCGTCGGCGCCGGTCTTGCGCTGGAACTCGTCCAGGTAGGAGGCGACGTCCGCGCGGGTGCCGACCGCGGTGTAGGTGAGCATTTCGTCGACGGCGACGCCCTGGGGCGAGCGCAGCAGCGCCGTCACCTCCTCCTCGCTGAGGCGGCGCTCGCCGCGGGAGAAGAGGTTCTTGGCCCGGGCGCGGCGGGTCGCCTCGAGGTGCTCGGCGGCGAGCTCGGCGGTCTCGGCGGCGATCACGCCGACGCCGGCGATCAGGTGCGGCTGCTCCATCTGCACCGAGGGGGTGAAGCGCTCGCGGTAGATCTGGATCGCGTTGTGGAGGGCCTGCGGCGCGAAGTGCGAGGCGAAGGCGTAGGGCAGGCCGAGCAGCGCCGCCAGCTGGGCGCCGAACAGCGAGGAGCCGAGGATGTAGAGCGGGACGTGGGTGCCCTGGCCGGGAATCGCCCGCACCCCGGGCAGCGGGCTCTCATCGCTGAGCAGGCCCTGCAGCTCGACCACGTCCTCGGGGAAGTGCTCGGAGGCCTCCGGCCCGCGCCGGATCGCCCGCGCCGTAACCTGGTCGCTGCCGGGGGCGCGGCCGAGGCCGAGGTCGATCCGGCCCGGGTGCAGCGACTCGAGGGTGCCGAACTGCTCGGCGATCACCAGCGGCGAGTGGTTCGGCAGCATCACGCCGCCGGCGCCGAGCCGGATCGTCTCGGTGTGGGCGGCGACGTGGGCGATCAGGACGGCGGTCGCCGAGGAGGCGATCGAGCCGATGTTGTGATGCTCGGCGTACCAGACGCGCCGGTAGCCGCCGCGCTCGGCGGTCCGGGCGAGCTCGACGCTGCCGGCGAGGCTCTCGGCGATCGACTCGTCCTTGCCGACCGCGGCGAGGTCGAGGATCGAGAGGGGAACGGAGCTCATCCCCTCAAACGATATGGGTCGGGGACCGTCGGCCTGCCGGGGGCTCACGCCCCTTACCGGGTACGCATCGGCACAGCGTCGCAGTCAGTGCTACAGTCGAGCACATGGCCCGAGCCGTTTCAGTTCGTGAGCTACGAAACTCCACTTCCGCCGTCATTTCGGAGTTGGAAGCCGGCGAACGGCTGACGTTGACGGTCAATCGCCGCCCGGTGGCCGACATCCTCCCCCACGTCGAGAAGCGCGACCACTGGGTCCCCGCCGCCGCATTGCGCCGCATCGTGAGTGAGGCACCAGCCGACCGTGGCCTGCTCAATGACCTTGCTGAGATCCGCGGCGCCGAGCTCGACGACGTTTGAGTCGAGCGATCGCCGACACCTCGGTATTCATTGCCAAAGAGACGGGTCGTGAATTGGGCGAGCTCCCGGAGGAGATCGCGGTCTCGGTCATCACTGCCGCCGAGTTGGAGCTGGGCGTGCTCCGCGCAGCAGATTCAAACGCTCGCGCCACTCGACTGGCCACCCTGTCTCGAGTCCAGGCCACCTATCCACTTCTTCCCATCGACCCCGAGGTTGCCAGTTGCTTCGCCCGCATCGCTTCGGCCGAACTCGACAGAAACCGGCGTCTCCGCCGCCACGACACCTGGATCGCCGCGACCGCGATGCGCCATGGCGCCGCCGTGATAACGCAGGACGCCGACTTCTCATCCTTCGAGGAGGTGACGGTGATTCAGGTCTGAAATGATTCCCTCGGAGCCGACCAGGCGGGTCGGCTGGCGGTTGCCGCCCTGGGGGGGAAGCGGCGGCTAGGAGGAGCTCGGTTGTTTCTCCAGCCGCTGCAGCCCCTGCTGGGCTCCGCTCAGCAGCTTCGAGGCCTGGCGCCACTCGGTCTGCAGCGTCGATTCGATCGTCACCGCTTCGCAGCCGGTTTCTTCGACGCAGGCGGTCCAGTAGTTGCTCGCCTCGATGTACTTGTTGAGGGTCTTCTCAGCGGGGGTGCCGGCGGCTTTGAGGCAGCCAAGGGCGATCTCGTCGCTGGGTATCCCGTGGTAGGCGCCGCGGATCGCCTCCAGTTCGCCGACGTACTGTTCGTAGCTGAGGCCGGCGACGAGGTTGGTCCGCAGGGTCGCCATCGCGTCGAGCAGTTCGCCGAGCTGGCTCGCGCAGGCGCCGGTGCTCGCGGTCGACCTCGAACCGCTTGGCGTCGTCTTGCCCGTCGCTCCCGCCTGGGCCGATTCGCCCTTCGTCCCCGTGGCGGTCGCGGCGCCCGCCGTCCCCGTCGGCCCGGCCATGGCCGAGGAGCCGCCGCCGCAGGCCGAGAGTCCGAGCGCGAGCGCCGCCGCAGCGAGGCACCCGAGCACCGCCCACTTCGCCGATCGCAACCGCGGTCCCTCGCGCATCGCCTAAGGCTATTGGTGGCGGCGACGGCACCCGTGACGCCACCGGGTGCTGTAGAAACCCGACGATGCCGAGGCTGAGGAGCTGCGCCGGGGTCGCTGTCGCAACGGCGCTGCTGGCGATCGCAATCGCCGCGCCGAGCGCGCCGGCGGCCTCGCGCCCCAGCGTCCTGGTCGTCGGCGACAGCCTCGCGGAATTGAGCTCGCCCTTCCTGCCGCACTACCTGCCCGGCGTCGAACTGACCGTCAACGCGGTCGGCGGCTCCAACACCTTCGAAATCCTCGCCCTCTTCGAAGCAAGCTACGACCCCTCGCAGCAGGTGATCGTCTTCGACGGCGGCACCAACGACAACCCGAACTATCCCGAGATCCTCGAAGAAAACCTGGCCAAGGTCGCGGCCACGGTCGGCGACCGCTGCATGGTCGTGCCCACGGTCCACGGCTACACGGTCGAAGGCACCGACAACCACGGCAAGAACGCGGTCGTCCACCGCTTCGCCGCCGCCCGCCCCGGCACCCAGGTGCCCGACTGGGCCAGCTTCGTCAACCACCACCCCGAGCTGATGCAGTCCGACGGCCTGCACCCGATCGAAGCCGGTTCCGAACAGCGTGCCCAGCTGATCGCCCAGGGAATCCTCGGCTGCCTCGCCTACCGGGAATCGAGCAGCACGCTCGAAGCACCTGCCGCTGCCTCGGCCTCGGCCTCGGCGGCGGTCGAACCGACCCACATGCACCCGGTCGGCAGGCTGGCCGCGCGGGAACGCGCGATCTACCGCTCGCTTGCCGGCGGCGTTCTCCGCGAGGCGGCGATCCTCGCCGTGCTGCGCACGCTGCTGCCTGGCTGAACCACAAGCCAGGGCCCGCCAGGATCGCCTGGCGGCCGCCGCTTCGTGGTATTCCTTCAGGCCATGGGTCGAGTTTCCGACGACGAGCGCGCCGCTGCCGGCAAGCGGGACTGGAAAGAGAGCTACGAGGCGAAGCCCGAGCGCGACGCCGAGTTCTCGACCATCTCCGGCAAGGAGATCGAGCCGCTCTACGGGCCCGAGGACGGCGCCCCGGATCTCGAGGAGCGGGTCGGCCACCCCGGCTCCTATCCCTTCACCCGCGGCCCCTACCCCTCGATGTATCGGGGGCGGCTGTGGACGATGCGCCAGTTCGCCGGCTTCGGCACCGTCGAGGAGACCAACGAGCGCTTCCACTACCTGCTCGACCAGGGCCAGACCGGGCTCTCGACCGCCTTCGACATGCCGACCCTGATGGGTTACGACTCCGATCACCACCGCAGCCTCGGCGAGGTCGGCCGCGAGGGCGTTGCCGTCGACAGCCTCGTTGACATGGAAGGGCTGTTTGCCGGGATCCCGCTCGGCGGGGTCACCACCTCGATGACGATCAACGCCCCGGCGGCGATCCTGCTCGCCTTCTACGTCCTCGTCGGCGAGAGCCAGGGGGTGGCGCCGGAGCGCCTCGGCGGCACGATCCAGACCGACATCCTCAAGGAGTACATCGCCCAGAAGGAGTGGTGCTTCCCGATCGACCCGGCCCTGCGCGTGGTCACCGACATGATCGAGTGGTGCACCGAGAAGATGCCGCGCTGGCACCCGGTCTCGATCTCCGGCTACCACATCCGCGAGGCCGGATCGACCGCCCAGCAGGAGCTCGCCTTCACCCTCAAGGACGGCTTCACCTACGTCGAGCGGGCGATCGAGCGCGGCCTCGACGTCGACGATTTCGCCCCCCGCCTCTCCTTCTTCTTCAACTCCCACATCGACTTCTTCGAGGAGATCGCCAAGTACCGGGCGGCGCGCCGGATCTGGGCGCGCGAGATGCGCGACAGCTACGGCGCGACCAAGGAGGAGTCGATGCGGCTGCGGTTCCACACCCAGACCGCCGGCGTCTCGCTGACCGCCCAGCAGCCGCTGAACAACATCGTCCGCACCTCGCTCGAGGCGCTGGCGGCGGTGATGGGCGGGACCCAGTCCCTGCACACCAACTCCTACGACGAGGCGCTGGCGCTGCCGACCGAGGAGGCGGTGCGGGTCGCCCTGCGCACCCAGCAGATCATCGCCACCGAGTCCGGCGTCACCAATACCGCCGACCCGCTCGGCGGCTCCTGGTTCGTCGAGCAGCTGACCGACGAGATGGAGCGCTCGGCCTACGAGTACTTCGCCCGGATCGACGAGCTCGGCGGCATGGTCGAGGCGATCCGCGCCAACTTCCCCCAGCGCGAGATCGCCGACGCCTCCTTCACCTACCAGCAGGAGCTGAACGAGCGCAAGCGGATCATCGTCGGCGTCAACGACTTCACCGACGAGAACGAGGAGGAAATGCCGATCCTGCGGATCGACCCCGCGCTGGAAGGCAAGCAGGTGGCGCGGGTCACCGCGGTCAAGGCCGGCCGCGACTCCGCCGCGGTCGAGGCCGCCCTGAGCGAGCTCAAGACCGCCGCAGCCGGCGAGGGCAACCTGATGGAGCCGATCATCGCCGCCGCCCGGGTCGAGGTGACCGAGGGCGAGATGATCGCGGCGATGCAAGAGGTCTTCGGCACCTACACCGAGTCACCCGTCTTCTAGAGAGGGAGCAATGACGAGCACCACCAGCGACAGCGTCTACGCGGTTCCCCAGGACCTGCTCGACTTCCGCGAAACGATCCGCCAGATCGTCCGCGAGCGAGTCTGGCCGCGGGCTGCGGAGATCGACGAGAGCGGCGAGTACCCGCGCGACATCCGCGAGCTCTTCGCCGAGCAAGACATCCTCTCGCTGCCCTTCGCCGAGGAGTACGGCGGCACCGGCACCGGGACGCTGATGCAGCAGATGGCGGTCGAGGAGATCGCCAAGGCCTGCGCCTCCTCGGCGCTGATCCTGATGGTCCAGGAGCTCGGCACGCTGCCGATCACCCTGTTCGGCTCCGACGAGCTGAAAGGGCGGCTGCTGCCCAGGTGCGCCTCGGGCGAGTGGTCGCCGGCCTTCGCCCTGAGCGAGCCCGAAGCCGGCTCGGACCCCGCCTCGATGCGGACCAGCGCCGTTCTCGACGGCGACGAATGGGTGATCGACGGGGCCAAGAACTGGATCAGCAACGCCGGGGTCGCCGACTTCTACGTCGTCTTCGCCATCACCGACCGCGAGGCGCGGCGGATCACCGCCTTCGTCGTCGAGGCGGATCGGCCCGGCTTCGCCGTCGGCAAGCTCGAGCGCAAGCTCGGCATCCACGGCTCGCCCACCGGTTCGCCGACCTTCGACGGCGTCCGCGTCCCGCAGGAGAACGTGATCGGCGAGGTCGGGAGGGGGATGCGCGTCGCCCTCGGCACCCTCGAGCGGACCCGCCTCGGCGCCGCCGCGCAGGCCGTCGGCATCGCCCAGGGCGCGATCGACTACGCCCGCGACTACGCCAAGGAGCGGGTCGCCTTCAAACAACCGGTCTTCGAGTTCCAGAACACCCAGTTCAAGCTCGCCGACATGGAGACCGGCACCGCCGCCGCCCGCGAGCTGCTCTACAAGGCTTGCGCGATGGCCGACCGCGACGACCCCGAGCTCGGCAAGTACTCCTCGATGGCCAAGCTCTTCGCCTCCGACAACGCGATGAAGGTGACGGTCGAGGCGGTCCAGATCCTCGGCGGCTACGGCTACGTCAAGGAGTACCCGCTGGAGCGGATGATGCGCGACGCCAAGATCACCCAGATCTACGAGGGCACGAACGAGATCCAGCGCCTGGTCATCGCCCGCTCGATGCGCTGAGCGAGACCGGGGTCGCTTCAACCGCAGGCGAGCAGTCCGCCTCGCGACCCGGGCGCAGCGGCGGCGCGCCGAGGCCGCAGCTGAAGTCCTCGGCGAGGCGCTCGGGAGTGTCGCCGCCGGGCTCGGCCTCGGCGTGGAGGATGTCGGAGCTGATCGTCAGCCAGGCGAGCACGCCGCCCGCTGCGGCCAGCGCCGCGCAGACGAGCATCCCGACGTGGAAGCCGTGGGTCATCTTCGCCGGGTTGTAGAAGCCCTCGCCGGTGACCCCGGCGACGACCGGGAGGACGGCGACGGCGAGCAGGCCGGCGACGCGGGCGACGGCGTTGTTGACCCCCGAGGCGACGCCGGAGTGGCGGGTGTCGGCGGCGGCGAGGACGGTCGCGGTGACCGGGGCGACGACCAGGGTCAGGCCGGCGCCGAAGACGATGATCCCCGGCAGGATTGAGGTCAGGTAGGAGTCGCCGGGGTCGATCTGGCTCAGCCAGAGCAGGCCGAGGCCGATCACCAGCGGCCCGACGGTCAGCGGCAGCCGCGGCCCGATCCGCTCGGCGAGGGCGCCGGAGCGGGCCGAGAAGCCGAGCATCAGAAAGGTCACCGGTAGCGAGGCAGCGCCGGCCTCGATCGGCGTGTAGCCCATCGAGATCTGGAGGAAGGAGACGAGCAGGAAGAAGAAGCCGCCGAGCGCCGCGTAGACGACGAAGGTGACGCCGTTGGCGGCGCTGAACTGGCGCGACTCGAAGATCGCCAGCGGCAGCATCGGGTTGGCGCTGCGGCGCTCGCCGACGAAGAAGGTGACCAGCGCCGCGACACCGCCGATCGCGGTCACCAGGATCGCCGCCGAGGCGCCCTTGGCGGGCGCCTCGATCAGCGCGTAGGTGGTGCCGGCGAGGCCGAGCGCCGCCAGCGCCGCACCCTGGATGTCGATCCGGCCGCCGGCCATCTCGTCGCGGCTCTCCGGCACGTGGCGGCCCGCGGCCCAGGCGACGAAGATCCCGATCGGCAGGTTGATGACGAAGATCGCCCGCCAGGAGATGGCGCCGATCAGGTAGCCGCCGAGCAGCGGCCCCAGGGCTCCGGCGACGCCTCCGAGCCCCGACCAGGCGCCGATCGCCCGCGCCCGGTCGGCCGGGCGGTAGCCGGCCTCGATCAGCGCCAGGCTGCCCGGCGTCAGCAGGGCGCCGCCGACGCCCTGGATCAGGCGGGCGCCGATCAGGACCTCGACGCTGGGCGCGATCGCGCAGAGCAGCGAGGCGAAGGTGAAGAGCCCGACGCCGAGGACGAAGACCCGCCGCCGTCCGTAGCGGTCGCCGAGCGAGCCGCCGAGCAGGATCAGCGAGGCGAGGGTCAGCAGGTAGCCGTTGAGAATCCACTGCAGGGCGCTGGTGCTGGCGCCGAAGTCCTTGCCGATGTCCGGCAGGGCGACGTTGACGACGGTGCTGTCGAGGAAGGCCATCCCCGAGCCGGCGACGGCGACGACCAGCAGCCAGCGCCCCGCCTTGCTCTCGAAAGCCATGCCGTCCTCGCTCCTTGTCGGCTCCGCGCTCACCGGGTAGTCCTAACAGGTGGGTCGAGTGGCTCAGCGCGCCAGGGCGATGTTGAATTCGGCGTCGCCGAAGTGGCCGTACAGCGCCAGCCACAGCGGCAGGTACATCTCGGTTGCCCGCGCCGACTCGATTCCGCCGAGGTCGAGGATCGAGTCCGCCGGCCAGCCGATCGCCACGAGCAGGGCGCTGACCTGGGCCTTGGCGGCGCCGTCGTCGCCGCAGACGAAGATCACATGGTCGCCGCGGACCTTGCCGGGGTCGACCATCACCGCGCAGTTGACCGTGTTCAGCGTCTTCACCACCCGCGCCTCGGGGTGGGCCGCCTGGATCCGCTCGCCGAGGCTCTCGTCGTTGCAGAAGGCAAGTCGCGGGGGCATCCCCTGCGAGAAGTCGAGTGGCACGGCGACGTCGACCAGGGTCTTGCCGGCGAGGTTCTCGGCCCCGGCCGCCTCGAGCGCCTCGAGCGAGGCGATCCCGGCGGTGCAGTTGAAGATCAGCTCGGCGCCGGCGGCCGCTTCAGCGAAGCTGCCGCCCTTGGCGTCCTCGCCGGCGGTCTCGACCCACGCGGCGAGGGCCTCGCCGTCGGCCGAGCGCGAGCCCATCGCCACCTCGTGCCCGAGCTGCATCATCCGGGTGGCGATCGCACTGCCGACCGCGCCGGTGCCAAGCACACCGATCCTCATCTGCAAGACCTCCTCGTTTGAACCCCAGCCCGCTTCCGGCGGTCCGGGTACCCGCAATCAGGCTAGCGACAACGGGCCGCCCGGTTCAGCCGTCGAGCTCGGGCGGCAGCGCTTTGGGACCGTCGGGATAGAGCTCGCGCAGCAGCTCCTCGCTCATCTCCAGCGTGTTGGCCGGCTCCAGCGGCGCCCCGACGATCAGCCAGAGCTGCTCGGCATCGGTGTCGTTGAAGACCTGGCGCACGCCGCGGGGCTCGATCAGCAGCGAGTCGAGCGGCTCCAGCTTCAGCAGCTCCTCGTCGACCCGGATCCGGCCGCTGCCCTCGAGCAGGACATAGAGCTCCTCCTGCTCGCGGTGGCGGTGCCTGGTCGAGGCCTGCCCCGGCGCCAGCCGCCAGAGCCGGGCCCCCATCGAGCCGACTTCGAGCTGCTTGCCGAGGTCGGTGTTGAGGATCGACATCTGGTTCGAGGGTCGCCAGAAGGAGTCGGCGGCCCGCAGCAGTCGGTGGTTATGGGGATGCGCCATCGCCGAATTATCCCCAAGCTCGGCGCTAGGCCGGCGCCGGTTCGGCGGCGGCTTCGGCCCCGCCGTCCTGGCCACTGCCGAAGGCCTTGCCGAGCGCGATCGTCGCCAGGTAGGCGACGACGACGCCGACGATGACCAGTGGCTCGGTGCCGGCGCCGCTCTTGCTGGTCAGCAGCACGCCGAGGACCACCGCCGTCAGCGGCAGGCGCAGGACCGAGACGACGCCGCAACCGATCCCGACCCCGACCGCGCCGGTCATGTCGAAGCCGGGCAGGTGGGAGGCGAGGACGCCGGCGGCGGCGCCGAGGAACATCGCCGGGAAGGTGGGGCCGCCGCGGAAGCCGCCGAGCGAGACGCCCCATGCCAGACCCTTGAAGGCGAGGACCAGGAGCAGGGCCGAGATCGACCAGCTGCCGGATTCGGCGACCAGGCTCGGCAGCGCGTTCTGGCCGGAGAAGAGGACTTCCTGGGCGCTGCGGCCGCTGGTGGCATGGAAGGCGATTGCCAGCAGGGCGATGACGACTCCGGCCACCGGCAGCAGCAGGAAGGGGCGCCGGCGGACGAACTCGTAGGCGAGAAGACCGAGCCGGATCACGGCGAAGCAGATGACCGCGATGAAGAGCGCCAGCGGGATCGTCCAGCCGAAGTCCGAGAGCGCAGGCTTGGCGAATTCGGGCAGCGCCAGCGCCCCGATCGCGTAGTCGCTGGTGCTCAGCCCGGTGATCGACCCCATCCCGATCGAGACCAGCG
>JACDGU010000229.1 GCA_013821475.1 Solirubrobacterales bacterium | reverse complement strand
GCTCGAACCCGCAGGCGACGCGGCAGGCGGCGACCGCCAGCGGCGCCGGCACCGCGAGCACCGCCGCCAGCGTCGCCCAGTCCTCGGCGACGGCTCGGGCCAGATGCGCGCTGCCCTCCCCCAGCCCGGCCTGGTGGGTGCTCGAGAGCGCACAGACGGCCGACCGCGCGAGGATCAGCGACCAGACCGCTTCCGCCTCGCGCTCGCCCAGCGGCGTGACCGAGTCGAAGCCGCGCAGAACTTCGAGCACGCCGCCGAGTGGGTCGCCGAGATCGTGGATGACCGCGGCCATCGCCGCATGCGCGGCCTCGGTCACCCGCCAGCTTTCGCAGACGTCGCCGAAGTCGATCAGGCCGGTCGGGCGCAGCCGACCGGCGCCGTCGCGGCGGCCGACGACGTTGTAGTCGGTGACGTCGCAATGGACCGCCTGCAGGGGCAGCAGGGACGCCGGGTCGTGGAGGAGGGGATCGAGGGCGCCGATTCCCGTCGCCACCATCTCGCGGCGCTCGTTCTCGTCCAGCCTGGGTCCCAGCTCGGCCAAGAGCGCCGGCGCCTGCCGCGGCTCCCACTGCAGCTCGCGGTCCAATCCACCGTGCTGGAACTCGGCGAGGGCCGCCTGGCAGCGACCGGCGAGGGCTCCCAGCTCGAACAGCGTCCGTTGCTCGAGGTGGCCGCGATCGGCGAGCATCGAGCCCTCTACCCAGGTGACGAGGCGGACCAGATGGCCATCAGCCTCGACCAACTCGTCTCCATCGCGGCTCGGGACCGAAGCCGGCAGCTCAAAGCCCGCCTCCCGGTCGGCCAGGTACCTCATCGCCGCCGCCTCCAGCTCGAGCCCGCTCCGGTCCGACTCGGGATTGGCGATCCTGAGCACGTACCGGCCGGTGGTGGTGGTGACGCTGAAGTTCTGGTCCTGGGTGCTGCCCAGCTCGGCGACCTCTCCCTCGATCCCCCAGGCGCTCGCCAGCAGCTCGGCGACCCACCCGAGGCCGAAGCGCGGGTTGGGCGATGCGAGAAGTGCGGAAAGGGAGATAGGAGCGCTCCTGTCACTCGGCCGGCGAGGCCCTCGGGGAGGGCTGCGGGCAGGGTACCCTCAGCCGCGTGCACGTCCTCGTGGTCACCAACTTCGAGCCCGACGAGTCGGCGCCGCAACGCGGGCGCTGGGTCCGCGACCAGATCGACGAGGTGCGCCGGCGCGGGATCGAGGTCGACGTCTTCAGCTTCCCTCCCGGCCGCGGCGAGTACGTCCCGGCCACCCGGCGCCTGCGGGCGCTGCTGCGGCGCGAGCGCTTCGACCTCGTCCACGCCCATTACGGGCTTCCCGGCTGGTGCGCGAAGCTGGCCGGCGCCGGGCCGCTGATCGTCACCTTCCACGGCACCGACGTCCGCCACGGGGTCGTCGGCCCACTCTCGCGCCGCCTCGCCTGGCGGGTCGACCTCGTCGCCGCGGCCTCGCGGGCACTGTTCGCTCCCGAAAACGGCCGGCCCGGGCTGCCGCCGGTCCCGGGCTCGGCGGTGCTCCCCTGCGGGCCCGACCTCGAGCGCTTCGAGCCGATGCCGCGCGAGGGGGCGCGCCGCGCGCTCGACCTCGACCCCGACGGTCGCTACCTCTTCTTCCCCGCCGACCCGGCCCGGCCCGAGAAGCGCCACGACCGCGCCGCAGCGCTGGCGGCAAGCTGCGGGGCAGACCTGCTGACCGGCGGCTCGATCGAGCCCGAGCGGATGCCGCTCTGGATCAACGCCGCCAATGCGGTCCTCGTCACCTCCGACTACGAGGGGTTCGGGATGGCCGCGGTCGAGGCGCTGTCCTGCGGCGTCCCCGTCCTCTCGACCCCGGTCGGCGTCGCTCCCTACGCGCTGGAGGGCATCGACGGCTGCCTCTGCGCCGAGTTCGATTCGGACACCTGGGGGGCGCTGGCCGAGCGCCATCTCGGGGTCCCCGACCCGCGCGTGGAGGGCGCCGCTCGGGCCGCCTCCCTCTCCGCCGCGCGGATGGCCGAGCGTGCAATCGAGGCCTACCGCGACGTTACCCGCAGCCCGGCATTAGATTGACGCTATGAGCGCGGAGACCAGCGAGCCTGCGGGCGCGGCCAGCAAGCCGCAGATCGAGGAGGCCGAGCGCCGTTTGCAGGCCGCCGCCGACCTCGCAACCAAGGCCGAGCAGCGCGCCGAAGCGGAGATCAAGGCGCTCGAGGCCGACCTCGAACGCGCCCGTGCCGACGGCGACGCCGAGATCGCGAAGCTGCGCCTCGCCCACGAGGAAGCGCTCGAGCGCGAGCGCGAGGCCAAGCGCCAGGCGATCGCCGCGGCCGAGGAGCGCCTCGGCGAGATCGAGGCGCAGGCTGACGCCGCTGAGGAGCGGATCGCCACCGCCGAGCGCCGCGCCGCCGAGTCCGAGCGGATGGTCGCCGAGGAGATGGCGCGGGCCCGCGAAGCCGCCGCCGCCTGGCTGCGGGGCCAGATCGACTCGATCCGCCGAGAGGCTGAGAAGAGATAACGCCGCACGCGGAGTTCGACGTCGCCGTCGTCGGCGGCGGCGCCGCCGGCCTCTGGACCGCCCTCCGAGCGGCAGAGATGGGCGGCAGGGTCTGCCTCGTCTCCCGCACTCCGCTCTCCCAGAGCGCCAGCTTCTGGGCCCAGGGCGGCCTCGCCGCCGCGCTCGAGCCCGGCGACAGCCCCGACGCCCACGCTGCCGACACGCTCGCCGCCGGGCGCGGGCTCTGCCGCAC
>JACDGU010000068.1 GCA_013821475.1 Solirubrobacterales bacterium | reverse complement strand
GGCCGGCGGTGCGCGCAGTGGCGCTGCCGGCAGTCGCCTCCTCGCCGCGAGTCCGCCCAGTGCGGAAGCCGCAGCGGCGCGTCCGCGTGCGCTGATCCGCCGAGCTCAGCCCGAGAGCGGCTCGGCGCGCGGCAGTCGCGCGCACCAGAGGGCGAAGAGGCCGACCGCGAGGACCGCTCCCTCCCAGTGCAGGTGGATCAGCACGGCGACGAGGCTCGCCAGGCCGGCGAGGACGGCGCCGATCAGGGTCGGTACCAGCGGCAACCCGAGGACGCGGGCGGTGAAGGCGGCGCAGAGCATCCAGGCGCCCGGCCCGGCGATCGCCCCCCAGTCGTCGAAGAAGTCGTGAGGAAGGGCGAGGGCGAGGGCGATCGAGAGAATCGCAACGGCGGCAAACTGCACCAGGGCAACCCGCCAGAGGGTCGGAACATCCATATCCAACGAGGCTACTGAACGATGATCTTGCCGTGCATCAGCGGGTGGATCATGCAGTGGTAGCTGAAGCTGCCGACCTGGTTGAAGCGGATGCTGATCGACATCCCGGGGCCGATGTGGCCGCTGTTGAACACGCCGCCGGCGGTCGCCGTGTGCGTCACCTGGCTGGCGTTCGCGAACTTGACAGTGGTTCCCCTGGCGATCGTCAGCGTCGGGGGGTGGAAGGCGAAGTGGTTTATTTCGACCCGCTTGGTCGCGCTCGCCTCGGCGACCGGCCCGGCAGCGGCGAGTTCGCCGCGCAGCCCGGTGAGAGCCAGCAGCATCAGTGCCAAGGCGGCCGCCATCGCAACCCACCGCAACCCCCGCCAGCTTCTCGCAGTCGTCGTCATCGCCAGGAGATACGCGCCCGGCGGCGCCGCGGTTCAGCAGACGCCGAATTCTTCGCAGAGTTCTTCGCTGCTCCCGGGCAGACCGGAGAGTTCGGCTTCGAGCGCTTCGAGGCGGCCTTCGAGTTCTTCGGATTGCTCGACCCGGCCCTGCAGTTCTTCGACCTCGGCTTCGAGGCCTTCGACTTCGGCGGCCCCCGACGGCCCTTCGGGACCCTCCGGTCCCTTCGGCCCCGCCGGGCCGCGAGCGCCCTTCGCCCCCGAAGGCCCGGTCTGGGCCAGCAGCGCCAGCCCGGAACCGATGCCGGCGCTGAGGATGCAGACGCCGACGACGATCGCGATCAGGTGGTTGCGGGGGAGAGAGACCACGGACTCGGCATCATCTCAGCCGCAGGCGAGCAATAATGGCCGTTGCGGGCGGTTAGCTCAGTTGGGAGAGCACCTGCCTTACAAGCAGGGGGTCACTGGTTCGAGCCCAGTACCGCCCATCGGCCGGGAACCGCGCTGGGAGCGGCTTCCCGCGTCAGGAGATCGTCGGTAGCCGGTCCGTTCGATCCGCCCGCGCCCCGCTTTGCGCCCGTTTGCGCCCGGTAACGAAGCTGCGCGGAGGCGAGTGGGACAGCGATACTTCGTCGGGATGAGCGAGGTGGAGCCGGAGCTGTGGGTGGGTGACGCACCGCGTGCCGTTGCCTTCTACCAGGACGCGTTCGGCGCTGTAGTCATTCACCAGGCGGGTGACGGGGCAGACATAGTCGCCCGCCTTGACGTCGACGGCGCGCGGTTCTGGGTCGCCCCTTCCAATCCATCGATCGGGCGCAACCATCCCGCCCAGATGGCCGGGGCCACCGCGCGACTGCTTCTCGCGGTCGACGATCCGGAGGAGGCTTTCAACCGGGCGATCGCGGCCGGGGCCCGCGAGTTGTCCCCAGTCCAAACGGAACACGGTTGGACTATCGGGCGGGTGGTCGACCCGTTCGGCCATGAGTGGGAGATAGCGCGACCCGACTGAGGCGACTTGACCACCGAGGCGATTTTGGGATCTGCTCCCTACACCTGCCAGGTCTTCCTGGCGAGGGCTGACCCGCGGTCCCCCCCGGTGCGCGAGGAAGGGGGCTGTTGCTCCTCCTCGCGCACCGTTGGGCATCCGTCACAAACGAGGTTTCAGCTAGCCGACCAGCGCCGCTCCAGCGAAGTGGCAGGTGGTCGGGAACGGATATTTGTCTTCCGCTTTCGGTTCACCGGCGTCTTCGGTGTCGGCCTGGATGTTGGCCCAGCTGGCAGAGGAGAGGAAGTGCCCGTCAGTCGACATGGCCATGCCGCCGTCACCATTGTCGTCGTAGTTGAAGACGATGCCCTGGTTCAGCGACAGGTTGTCATCTTCATCGTCTTCGCTTTCGGCGAAGGCGGGCACGGTGCTTCGGTTGTAGATCACGAACGCGGTGCCGGTGTTTTCGAACTGGGTGCCGGGGGGGTCAAAGGTTCCAGCCGTATCGCAAATCCCCATGAGCTCGAAGTTCGCCGTTTTGACGAGGCTCACCATCGACTCGTTATTCGCACCCACAGAGAAGGGCACGACGCTGCTGACGTTGACCGCGTTGACCGCGTTGGTCGCGTTGACCGCGTTGGTCGCGTTGACCGCGTTGGCGGCACTCGGCACCTGACCGACGGTCGCCAAATTGATCTTTGCTCCGGTCACAGCAGAGTCCTTGATTTTTGCGGTGGTGACCGATTTCTTCTTCAGTTTGTTGGTGGTGACCGAATTCTTCTTGATCTGCTTGGTGCCGACGCTGTTCTTGCCCAGCGTGGTGCCCGCATATGCGGCACCCCCGAGGGCGATGAACAGCGCGAAGCAGCTGATTACGAGCGACGCTGAAGGGCGTCGTAGGTTGAGCTTCTTCATGTCTTCCCTCTCATGATTCTCCGGGTCCCCGGAAGGGGGACTAGTCCATCGAACCTACTCCAGAGGGCGTCGGATTCCGAGAGTTGGACAGAAATCCATTGAGAACGCCCACTTGCGGCGTGCCGGGGCTCGAATCAGTGACCGCCGGAATTGCCGATTCGGATCAGGCCCTGATGGGAGGCATCCGGGCGGCGTTTGGGCAGCAGCCGTCGATCTCAGCCCACATCGGGCCGGATGCCCCCCGGTCCGCCCCTATACGCGTCTGAGGCGCTTGTTCAAGCCGCCCAAGAGTGGCCTTATAAGCCGGGGGTCACTGGTTCGAGCCCAGTACCGCCCACTCCGGAGCGAGCTCCGCTCGGCGGCCCGGCCAATGCCGCGCCAAGAGCCCGGGATCGCCGAAGGCGGCCCGCTCAGGGAAGCAGGACGATCTTGCCGAAGACATTGCCGTCGATCATCGCCGCGATGCCCTCGGCGGCGTCGGCGAGCGCCAGGGTGCGGTCGATCCGAGGCCGCATCCCAGTGCTCTCCAGGAGCGAGATCAGCTGCGCCAGCTCCGCCCGCGTCCCCATCGTCGAGCCGACGACCTCGAGCTGGCGGAAGAAGACCCGCGAGAGGTCGGCGGGGGGCTGGAAGCCGCTGGTCGCACCGGCGACGACGATCCGCCCACCCGGCTTCAGCGCCCGCAGCGAGTGCGCCCAGGTCGCCTCGCCGACGGTCTCGATCACGGCGTCGACGCGATCCGGGAGGCGGGCGCCGGACTCGAAGACCTGGTGGGCGCCGAGCTCCTTCGCGTACTCGCGCTTGCGCTCGTCGCGGCTCGTCGCCCAGACGCGCATTCCGCCGGCGCGGGCGAGGGAGATGCCGGCGCTGGCGACGCCGCCGGCGGCGCCCTGGACGAGGACCGTCTGTCCCGGGACCAGGCCCGAGCGGGTGAACAACATCCGGTAGGCGGTCAAGTAGGCGGTCGGCAGACAGGCCGCCTCTTCGAAGTTGAGCGAGGCCGGTTTCGGGACCAGGTTGTGGCGGGGCACGGCGAGCTTCTCGGCCAGCGTCCCCGGGTGGACCTCGGAGAGGATCGTCCGCTTCGGGTCCATCGCTTCGTCGCCGCGCCAGCTCGGGTCGCCGATCAGCGCGTGGACGATCACCTCGTTGCCGTCGGGGTCGACGCCGGCGGCGTCGCAGCCGAGCACCATCGGCAGTCGCTCCTCGGGCAGGCCGACGCCTTTCAGCGACCAGACGTCGTGGTGGTTGAGCGAGGCGGCGTGGACCTCGACCTCGACCCAGCCCTCGGGGACCGTCGGGTCCGGGACCTCACCGACCGCGAGCCCCGCGAGCGGGTCGTCCGGGTCGATCTTCGATGCGTAGGCGGCGAGCAAGGGGCCGGGATCCTATATCCGGCCCGGCGCCGGTCCGGCTACTAGAGGGCGAAGATGACGTGGACCGTGGCGGTCACCGTCGAGTTGCCGGGCTTGGTCGGCGGCGGGGTGGAGCAGGCGCTGCCAGCCCGCTTGGTCGCCGTGACCGTGGGGCCGGCGGTGCCGCAGGCGCCCGCCGGCACCGTCTTGCCGTCGGCGGTGAATTCGATCCCGGGGCCTTCGCCTTCGTCGATCTCGAGCGCCGGGCCGAGCGACGCGCCGGCCTGCGTGGCGAGGATGGTCGCCCGCGCCTTGGCCTTGGCGAAGGCGGCGGCGAGCGCGCTGGAGAAAGCCGTTTCGGTATCGCCGACGAAGAAGTTGGGACCGCTGACCCCGGTCGCACCGGCGCCGATCGCTGCCGTGACCAGGCTGCCGGCCTGGTCGGGTTGGTGCAGGGTGACGCCGATTCCCTCCGCCGCCTTGTAGACGGGGCGCTTGCCGCGGAAGGTCTTGCGGACGGAGATCCGCCCGGTCTTGACGTCGCCGGCGCCGACCCCGGGGATGCCCTGGACGGCGGCGATCACGCCCTTGAGGTCGGCCGAAACAGCGCTCAGCGCCGCTCCCCGAGTGCGGCGTTCGAGGCCGACCGAGAAGCCGAGGGTGGCGGAGTCGTTTGGCACCTTGAGGGTTGCCGTGCCGGTCACCGAGACGGTCCGTTCGACCGCAAGGGCCGAGGTGGGCGCCAGCAGCGCCAGCGCCAGCAGCAGGGTCAGCAATGGGGTGAGGGTGCGGCGGATCACTCTGGTCAGGGTACCCGGCCTGAGCGACCTCAAACCGAGATCAGCCCTTTCGCGCGAGCCGCCCCCGCAGGCGCTCCCAGGCCGACGGCCCCCGCGGCTGGGCCCGGCGCCACTCTTCCCGGCTCGGCAGCCGACCGGCCTTACGGGCGGCGAGGACGCAGGCGGTGTGGGCGTGGCGGCGCTTGGAGCCATCGCCCTCGGGCGCGATCAGGACGTGCTCGCTGAGCGCCGGCAGGTGCTTGCCGCAGAGCGGGCAGCGGTAGGTCGCCGGCTTCAGATTCTGCGCCGGCCGCATCGACCACCAGCGGACCTGCTCCCGGCCGGCACCCATGCAGCGGAGGCTACTCGCGCTTCTCCCGCGTCATCGCCACCAGGGCGGCGCCGGAGCCTCGCGAGTCGACCAGGGCGCGCAACTCGTGGCGGGCGAAGATCTCGTCCAGTTCCTCGCGGCTCAGGGTCTCTCGCTCGAGCGCGGTGCCGGCGATGTCGTCGAGGCAGTCGCGGTTGGCGGCGAGCAGCGCCCGCGCCTGCCGGTGGGCCTCGCGGGCCAGCGTCATCGAGGCCAGGTCGACCTCGCGCCGGGTGGCGTCGGAGACCGAGTAGTCCTCGGTCGGCATCGCGATCGGCGGCGGGCCGTCGTGGTCGAGCGCGACCCCCATCCCGAATTCGGTGACCATCTGCTTGCAGACCTTGTGGACGCGGGCGAGGTCGCTGGAGGCGCCCGAGTAGGACTCGCCCATCACCTCTTCCTCCGCGGCGCGCCCGCCGAGCAGGCAGACGACCTCGGCGAGCAGTTCGTCGCGCGACTCCATGTAGCTGTCCTCCTGCGGCGAGTGGGCAACGAAGCCGAGGGCGCCGCCGCGGGCGACGACGCTGAGGATCTCCGGCGGGTCGGCGCAGACCAGTTTGCGGCAGAGCGCGTGTCCGGCCTCGTGGTAGGCGACGATCAGGCGTTCCTTGGTGCTCAAGCGGCGCGCCTGCTGGGAGCCGACCGACTGCCGCAGCAGCGCCTCGTCGAGGTCGTCGCGGGTCATCGCGAAGCGCCCGGCGCGGCCGGCGATGATCGCACCCTCGTTCAGCGCGTTGGCGAGCTGGGCGCCGGTCATCCCGGTCGTCTTGCGGGCGACATCGGTGAGGTCGAGGTCGGCGGCCAGCGGCTTGCGCTTGGCGTGGGCGCGGAGGATCGCCTCGCGGCCGTCGCGGTCGGGCGGTGCGACCAGCACCTGGCGGTCGAAGCGCCCGGGGCGCAGCAGCGCCTCGTCGAGCTTGTGGACGGTGTTGGAGGCGGCGATCACGATCACCGTGCCGGGGTCCTTCTCGAAGCCGTCGAGCTCGACCAGCAGCTGGTTCAGCGCCTGCTCGCGCTCGCCGCTGCCGCCATCGCCGCCACTGCTGCTGCGGTGGCCGCCGACGGCGTCGATCTCGTCGATGAAGATCACCGCGCGGCCGGACTTGCGCGCCTCTTTGAAGAGGCGCCGGATCCGGGCAGCACCGCGGCCGACGAACATCTCGACGAAGCTCGAGCCGGAGGCGGCGAAGAAGTCGACCCCGGCCTGGGCGGCGACCGCGCGCGCCAGCATCGTCTTGCCGGTTCCAGGCGGGCCGTAGAGCAGCACCCCGCGTGGCGGCTGGGCGCCGAGCGCGGCGAAGCGGTCGGGTTCGCGCAGCCACTCGGCGACGTCCATCAGCTCGTCCTTGGCGGCGTCGACCCCCTGCACGTCCTCCCAGAGGACCGGCGCCGTGTCGCTCGCTTTTACGTATTCGGGCTTCGTTTTGCCGACCGTGCTGCCGAGCAATTTGACGAAGATGAAGAGCAGGACCGCCATGAAGACAACCCCGAAGACGGGGTACCAGGCGAAGGCGAATTCCTGTATTTCGGTGGCTAGCATCGGTTTATCTTGGTGATCTGACTTTCCAACTTGAATCAAACATACGTCCAGAACCGCACCTTGCCGCTAAAGATCCCGGCGTTCTGTGATTCGCAATCGCCCAGCCATTGCTCCTAGGATCCGCGGCGTGAACGACCCCCGCCCGCCGAGCGCTCCCGAGCTGAAGGCTCAGATCGAAGCCGAACGCGAGGGCCGGCCGTTCCTCGTCTTCCGCGACGGGGAGGATCGGCAGGAGATCGTCGCGGTCGCTCCCGGCGCCAGCGAGCTCTGGGTGGGGCGCGGCGAGTCGGCTGACCTGCGGCTGCACTGGGACGAGGAGGTCTCCTCGCTGCACGCTCAGATCGAGGTCGTCCGCGACGAGTGCACCCTGGTCGACGACGGGCTCTCGCGCAACGGCTCCTTCGTCAACGAGGAGCGCGTCCACGGCCGTCGCCACCTCCGCGACGGCGACACGATCCGCTTCGGCCGCACCGCGGTTCGCTACCGTCGTCCGAACACCGACGGCGGCGCCGAAGAGACGGCGATCGCGACCGAGACCCCCGCCGCGGCGCTGATCTCGCCGGCGCAGCGCAAGGTCCTGCTCGTCCTCTGCCGTCCTTATAAAGACGGCGCCGGCTTCGCGACGCCGGCGACCAACCAGGAGATCGGCACCGCGCTGCACCTCAGCGTCGACGCGGTCAAGACCCACATGCGGGCCCTGTTCGAGCGCCTCGGCGTCGGCGACCTGCCGCAGAACCAGAAGCGCGTCGCCCTGGTTGAGCGGGCGCTGCAGTCGGGTGTCGTCAACTCGCGCGAGCTGTAGCCAGCGTCGAGTTCGCGGTTGTGTCCGTATAGCGGACGTAACCGCGAACTCGCGTCAGGAGCGCTCGACCTGGGAGCCGCCGACGATCACTTCTTCGCCGGAATCGCCGAAGACGATCCAGGCCTTGTTGCCGCCGTCGTAGTCGGGCGCCCAGAGCTTCATCGTCGCCGGCCGTCCCCAGACCGTGACCTCCTCCTCGCCGGTCGCGTCGACGCCGCGCCAGATCCGCACGAAGGGATTGTCAGCGAGCTCCGCGCCGATCGTCGTCGGCTCGCAGTGGCCGGGGTGGACCGTCGTCTCCGGCGGCAGCTCCATCAGCCGCATCACCGAGGCCTGGAGGTCGTCGAAGCCGCTGGCGCCGGGGGCCATGGTGCCGCCGACGGTGCCCTTGAAGAGGACGTCAGCGGTGAAGACGTCAGTGCCGTCGATCAGGAAGGCGAGGTGGCCGGCGGCGTGGCCCGGGGTGTAGAGCGCCTCGATCTGGAGCGCCCCGGTGTCGAGCTTGTCGCCGTCGCCGAGGATCACCTCGACCTCTTCGTCGAGCTCGGCGCCTGTCGCCGCATGGGCCACGAGCGGCGGGTTGCCGAGCTGCTTGCGCGCCTCGTCGAGCCCGGCGATGTGGTCGCCGTGGGGATGGGTGACGAGGATGTGGGTGATCTCGATCCCTTCCCGCTCGGCCTTCGCGAGCAGGGGCCCGAGCTCGTCGTTGCCGTCGATCAGCACCCCGCTGCGCCGCTCGTCGTCGGCGACCAGGTAGGCGTTCGACAGCCACATCGGGTTCTCGGTCCTCTCGACGATCAAGACAGCTCCTCGCTCGGGGTTCTCGGAGCCCCTGACGATCTCAAATCGAGGCGGCCGGGGTTGCGCTTCCCTCGAGCAGGGTGTGGGCGACGAGCTCGGGGTCGTCCCAGGTCGGCGTGTGGCCGACGCCGGGGAGGACGAGGAAGCGGGCGCCGGCGGGGCGCCGCGTCGCCTTCGGCGGGCCGACAAGCCGGTCGTGCTCGCCCCAGGCGATCGTCACCGGCACGTCCTCGGGGTAGCCGGCCGGGTCGAAGAGGTGGGTCCGCATCGCCCGGTTGGCGCCGTCGTAGCCGAGCGAGTCGATCCAGCCGAGCACCAGCTCGCGCCCGTCGGCGGCGGGGATCCGCTCCGGGTGGGCGGCGAAGGTGGCGAGCATCCGCATCCGCCCCGCCCGGGTCCGCAGCGCCACCGAGACCAGCGGCCGCAGCCGCCGCGCCCAGCGCCGGGTGTCGCCTTTGCGCGGCCCCAGCGGCGCACTCCAGAGCCCGGCCGGGGAGAGCGCCGTGACCGAGGACGCCCAGCCTTCACGCCCCATTTCCAGCGCCACCCAGCCACCCAGCGAGTTGCCGGCGACGTGGGGGCGGTCGAGGCCGAGGGTCTCGCAGCGCTCGTGGATCGCCGCGGCGAGGTTGGCCGGGCTGGGCTCGATCCCGTCCGCCGGCCCGGCCGAGTCGCCGAAACCGGGCAGGTCGAAGGCGACCACCTCGCGCTCGGCGGCGAGCAGGGAGAACACCGGCGTCCAGACCCGCTTCGAACCGCCGAGCCCGTGGATCAGGAGCAGCGGCGGGCCGCTGCCCTGCCTCACTTCCACCCCGGCTTGGCGAACAGCGCCTGCACGTCCCCGATCCGGTGCTCGCGGAAGCCCGCCTCGGAGGAGCTCAGGTAGAAGTCCCACAGCCGGCGGAAGCGCTCGTCGTAGCCGTGGCCGCGGAGCCGCTCCCAGGCGCCGAGGAAGCGCTCGCGCCAGGCGGCCAGGGTCGGCGGGTAGTGGTCGGTGATGTCGTCGATCCAGACCTGGCGCATGCTCGTCACCCGGGCCAGGCTGGCGGCGATCAGGCCCTCGGAGGGCAGGCAGCCACCGGGGAAGACGTGGGTGTTGGCGAAGCTGCGCGAGGCCTTCTCGACCTCGTAGATGCGGTCGTCGATCGTGATCGCCTGCAGCAGCATCAGGCCGTCGTTGGTGAGCAGCTCGTCGCAGCGGCGGAAGTAGTCGTCGAAGTACTGCCAGCCGACCGCCTCGATCATCTCGACCGAGACCAGCCGGTCGAAGCGGCCGCGCAGGTCGCGGTAGTCCTCGAGCAGCACCGTCACCTGGCCCTCGAGCCCGGCCTCGCGCACCCGCTCGCTCGCCAACTCGTGCTGGGCGCGGGAGATCGTCGTCGTCGTCACCCGGCAGCCGCTCTTGCGGGCGGCGTGGATCGCCATCCCTCCCCAGCCGGTGCCGATCTCCAGCAGGTGGTTGTCGGGGCCGAGCCGCAACTGCTCGCAGATCCGGTCGAGCTTCGCCACCTGCGCTTCCTCGAGGCTGGCGTCGGGCCGTGGGAAGTAGGCGCAGGAGTACATCATCCGCTCGTCGAGGAAGGTCGAGAAGAGGTCGTTGCCGAGGTCGTAGTGGGCGGAGATGTTGCGGCGGGCGCCGAGCCGGGTGTTCTCCGGAACCAGCTTCCGCGCCCGGTGCAGCAGCGCCCGCGGCTTGGCGACGGCGCCGCGCAGCCCGTCGAGGTCGCGCAGCTCGCGGGCGGCGATTCGGATCAGCGAGACGAGGTCGTCGGTCTCCCAGAGGCCTTCGATGTAGCCCTCGCCGAGGCCGAGGCCGCCGTGCAGCGGGCCACGCCAGGCGGCCGGGTCGTTGACCGTGACCGTCGCCCGCAGGTCGGCGTCGGCGGGGCCGAAGCCGCGGCTGCGGGCGCCTTCGATTACCTCGATCCGGCCCGAGCGCACGCCGCGGCTCATCACCGTCGAGACCCCGGCGCGGGCAAGTGCGTTCCTCATGGCGAGAGAAACCCTTTCGGCCGCGAGCCGTCGGGATGGGGGAAGTAGCGGGCGCCCTTCAGCTTCAGCCGCAGCGACTGGGCATAGATCTTGGCGACCACCTGCAGCGACATCGCCGGGTAGCGGGCTAGCAGCCGCGCCATCAGCGGCCGGCTCAGCTCGCGGCGCTGCAGCGAGAGGGTGGCGTCGAAGGACTTGCCCCCCTCGCCCCGGCGCGGGCGCGACTCGATGTGGACCGCGAGGCGCGAGCCGGGCTCGGAGGCGCGGAAGGCGTAGGTCTGGTCCATGCCCATCAGCGGCGAGACGTGCAGGGTCTTCTCGAGCTCGTCGCTCAGCACCGTGCCCTCGCTCTCACCGCGGGCGAGGACGTAAGGATGGCTCTCTCCCCAGGGGATGTTCTCGACATCGGCCACCACAGCTTCTACCCGCCGGCCGTCGGCGTCAAAGCAGTAGTAGAAGCTGACTGGGTTGAAGGAGTGGCCGAGGTAGCGCAGCCCGGTCAGCAGCCGCACCGGGCCGGCGGGGCGGGTGCCGGTCTTGGCCTCGACCGCGTCGCGGGCGCACTCGTCGAGCGGCCGGCTCGGGTCGCCGATGAAGTCGGCGCGGCGAAAGCGCGCCGGCGCCGCGCGGCGGGCCGAGTAGAGCGGGTAGGGATCGAGCGTGCCCGGCAGCTCGGCGAGGTCGAGGTACATCAGGAAGAAGCGGTAGCGGAAGCTGTGCTCGACCGGCTCGAAGCGCCGGTGGCGGACCCAGCCCTCGTAGACCGCGGAGGCGCTCATGCGGCCAGCGCCTCGGGGGTGTCTGAGCTTTCGGGGCCAATAGCCCCCGTAAGCTCAGACACGTCCCGGGAGGGAGGCAGGACGGGACTGGCACCGGGGGTGATCCTGGCGCAGGCGCGGATCGCGCTGACGACGCCGTCCTCGTGGAAGCCCCAGCCCCAGTAGGCGCCGCAGTAGTGGGTGCGGTCGAAGCCGCTGATCTCGTGGTGGCGGGCCTGGGCGGCGACGCCGGCGGCGGTGAACATCGGGTGGCTGTACTCGATTCGCCGGATCGTCTTCGCCGGGTCGATCTCCTCGCCGCGGTTGAGGGTGACGAAGTACTGGCGCTCGGCGTCGAGATTCTGCAGCTTGTTCATCCAGTAGGTCACCGTACTGCCGCGCGAGGGTCCCTCGGCGAGGTGGAAGTTCCAGCTCGCCCAGGCGGCGCGGCGGCGCGGCATCAGCGAGGCGTCGGTGTGGAGGACGGCTTCGTTGGGCTGGTAGGGGATCGCGCCGAGGATCTCGCGCTCGGCCTGGCTGGGGTCGCCGAGCAGCGCCAGCGCCTGGTCGGAGTGGGTGGCGATGACGACCTCGTCGAACTCCTCGCTCTCACAGCCGTCGGCCTCGATCCGGACGCCGTCGGCGTGGCGCTCGATCCGCCGCACCGGCGCGCTCAGCCGCACCCGCTCGCGCCAGGGCGCGGAGATCGCCTCGACGTAGCTGGCCGAGCCGCCCGCGACGGTCCGCCAAGCGGGCCGGTCGCGGAGGCTGAACATGCCGTGGTTCTCGAAGAACTCGGCCATGAAGCTGGCCGGGAAGCTCCACATCTGCTCGGGGTCGGCCGACCAGACGGCGGAGGCCTGGGGCACGATCAGCCGCTCGATGAAGCGCTGGGAGAAGCCGCGCTGCTCGAGCCAGTGGCCGAGCGAGGGCGCGGTCCCGTTGATCCCGATCAGCGCCCGCGCCTCGCGGTTGAAACGGCGCCACTCGCGCAGCATGCCGAGGAAGCTGGGGGAGACGAGGTGCGAGCGGCGGGCGAAGATGCCGCGCGGGGTGCCGGAGTACTCGAAGACGCCCTTGCCGTCGGAGACCGAGAAGCCCATGTGGGAGGGCTGGCTGGCGACGCCGATCTGCTCCAGCAGCGCTTCGAAGTTGGGGTAGTTGCGGTCGTTGAAGACGATGAAGCCGGTGTCGATCGCCAGCGACTCGGCGCCGGTGTTGACTCGCACCGTGTTGGTGTGGCCGCCGAGCCGGTCGGCCGCCTCGTAGACGACGATCTCGTGCTCGGGATGCAGCCGGTGGGCCGCCACCAGGCCTGAGATTCCAGTTCCGACGATCGCGATCTTCATCGGCAGTTGAATACGGGCGCGCCCGCCGATCGGTTGCCTCGGCTCGCCCGATTCCCCGCTTGCGCGCATCAGCCGTAGGGCTTGTAGTTCAGCCGGTAGCCGAGCAGCTGGCTGACGGTCTCGAAGCTGTAGCCGCGGGCCCGCAGGGTGTCGATCACCTGCGGCAGCGCTTCGAGGGTCTCGCCGCGGGGGCCGCCACCGTCGTGCATGAGGATGATCGAGCCGGGCTGGGTGGTGTCGACGATCGTGTTGTAGATCGAGCTGGTGCCCGGGGTCGACCAGTCGCGCGGGTCGACGTCCCAGTTGATCGTCCGCATCCCGAGGCCGGCGGCGGTGGCGATGACGCTCGAGTTGACGGCCCCGCCGGGCGGCCGGAAGAGGCAGGGCTTGAAGTGGGTGTATTCCTCGATCCGCTGCGCGGCGGCGGCGATCTGCTCGTAGCCAGGGTATTCGACGTGGTTCTCGGTGTGGTCGCCGATCTCGTTGCCTTCGGCGAGGATCTGGCGCATCGTCGCTTCCCGGCCCGCCATCTCCTGGCCGACCTCGAAGAAGGTGCCGGGGACGCCCTTTTCGCGCAGCACCTGGAGGAAGCCCGGGGTGTATTCGCTGGGGCCGTCGTCGAAGGTGAGGGCGACGACCTTGCGCTCGCGCGGGCCGTTGGTGTCGAGCCCGGCCGTGCCGCCGGTGCAGCCGACGGGGCGCACGGGTCGCAGGCGGAAAGCGAGGCTCCCTTGCGCCGGCAGCGCCCGGG
>JACDGU010000228.1 GCA_013821475.1 Solirubrobacterales bacterium | reverse complement strand
CCGTAGAGCTTGTCGGCGCCGGGGCCGGCCTGCAGCAGGTCGTCCTCGGGGCCGCCGCGGAGGATGTCGTCGCCGAAGCCGCCGGCGACGCGAACGAAGCCGACCGCGAGCATCGAGCCTTCAACCGTGAGGCTGTCGTTGCCGGGGCCGAGGTCGGCCATCAGCCAGCGACCGGGGCCTTTTGCCGGGCAGCTGGCAACGTCGGGACGGTGCGGCGGGTGGACGCAGCCCGGCCCCAGTGCGAGTGCCTTTTTACCGGTGACGCCGAAGGTCTCGCTCGCTTCGTCGAAGGCGACCGAGAAGTGATCCGCGGCGCCGCCGCCGACGATCTGCAGCCCGGCGCCATCGACCGGGGCCGCCGCCAGCTGCACGTAGGCGGAGCCCTTGGGCGGCTTTTCCTTGCCGCAGGAGAGCGTGTGGCCCTTGGCGCCGGTGCAGGCGTCGCTGCCCTGGCCACCTTCGAGCAGGTCGTGGCCGCCGCCGCCGACGAGGCGGTCGTCGCCGGGGCCGCCGTCGATGACGTTGTCCTGCTTGCTGCCGATCAGGGTGTCGCGGAAGGCCGAACCTTCGAGGCTCTCGAAGCCGAACAGCTTGTCGTGGCCGTCGCCGAAGGCCCGGTGCGCCTTCAGCGAGGCCCAGACGCCGTCGCCCTTGCCGCCGGCGATCGCGGTCGCGAAGGAGGCGATGTCGCCCTTGCCGGCACCGCCGGACATCCGGTCCCAGCCGTAGTCGCCGTGGACGACGTCGTCGTCGCCGGGCCCGCCGTTGGCGCCGTCGATCCCGAGGCCGCCGGAGACTTCGTCGTCGGCTCCGGCGCCGCCGAGCACCTTGTCGTCGCCGAGGTCGCCGTAGACGCGGTCGTCGCCGCCTGCCCCGCCGTCGACCTCGTCGTTGCCGCGGCCGCCGTGGATCAGGTCCGCCCCGGGGCCGCCGCAGATCAGGTCGTTCCCGAGGCTGCCGTAGATCGTGTCGTCGCCCTTGCCGCCCCAGATCACGTCCCGGCTCGGGGTCCCGTGGATCACGTCGTTGCCGTCGGTGCCGACGATCATCGGCTGGCGCCCGTGGCAGAGCGGCGCTTCGATCCCCGCGTTCGTCGCCGCCCCGGCGGTGGCGACGATCGCCAGGCCGGCGGCGGCGATCGCGACGCTGAAGATCCAACCCAGGCGGGATCGAAGCGTGCTTGCTCTGATCGGGCTCATCGGGGCGGGAAGCCTACGCCGCGGACCCGTCGAGACCGAGGGCCTCCTCGACCGGCACGTAGGGCATCCCCACTCCCTCGGCCACCGCGGGGTGGGTCACCTTGCCGGCGGCGACGTTGATCCCCGGTCGCAGGCCGGGGTCGCGGCGGATCGCATCGGGGACGCCGTGGTCGGCGAGTGCGATCGCGTAGGGCAGGGTCGCGTTGGTGAGCGCGTGGGTCGAGGTGATCGGCACCGCGCCGGGCATGTTGGCGACGCAGTAGTGGATGATCCCTTCGACCTCGAAGGTCGGTTCGTGGTGGGTCGTCGGTTTCGAGGTCTCGAAGCAGCCGCCCTGGTCGATCGCGACGTCGACCAGCACCGCGCCGGGCTTCATCAGCGCCAGCTGCTCGCGGCGGATCACGTAGGGCGCCCGCGCCCCGTGGACGAGGACGGCGCCGATCACGAGGTCGACCCGCGGCAGCATCTCCTCGACCGCGAGGGTGGTCGAGTAGACGGTCGAGCAGCGTCCGCCGAAGGCGACCTCGAGGTCGCGCAGGCGGTCGATCGAGCGGTCGAAGACGAAGACGTCGGCTTCCATCCCGATCGCGACGAAGGCGGAGTTCATCCCGACCACGCCGCCGCCGATCACCATCACGTTGGCGGCGGCGACGCCGGGCACGCCGCCGAGCAGGATGCCGCGCCCACCGCGCGGTTTCTCGAGGATGTGGGCGCCGGCCTGGGTGGCGATCTTGCCGGCGATCTCGCTCATCGGCGCCAGCAGCGGCAGCCGGCCTTTGGCGTCCTCGACCGTCTCGTAGGCGATGCAGGTGGCGCCCGAGTCGCAGAGGCCGCGGGCCTGCTCGGGGTCGGGCGCCAGGTGCAGGTAGGTGAAGAGCAACTGGCCCGGGCGCAGCATCTCGATCTCGCTCGCCTGCAGCTCCTTGACGTGGAGGATCATCTCGGCCTGCCCGAAGACCGCGGCAGCGTCGGCGAGGATCGCCGCCCCCTGCGCCTCGTACTCGGCGTCGGCGATCGCGCTGCCGTTGCCGGCGCCGGCCTGGACCAGCACCCGGTGGCCGTGCTCGGTCATTTCCCGAACGCCCGCCGGGGTCACGGCAACGCGGTACTCGTCCGACTTGATCTCGGTCGGGATTCCGATCTTCACGCGATCAACTCCCTCGCTCGCAGAGCCAGCCAAAACTCGATCCGGTCGTGCGCGCGCGAGAGGTCGCGGCCGGTCAGCTCCTCGACCTTGCGCATCCGGTAGCGCAGCGTGTGGCGGTGGCAGTAGACCTCACGCGCCGCCTTCTCCCACTGGCCGTTCTGCTCGATGAAGGCCTCCAGCGAGCGCAGCAGCTCGCCGCCGTACTCATCGTCGCCCTGCTCGATCGGGCCGAGGACGCTGTCGCAATAGAGGCTCAAAGCCTCGTCGTCCTGAATCGAGAGCAGCAGGGTGAAGGCGCCGAGGTCGCGCCAGGAGGCGACCTCGGGGGCGGAGCCGTTGGCGAAGGCGGTCGCCTCCAGGGCGCAGCGCGCTTCGTGGAAGGAGTGGCGCAGGGCCTCCGGCGAGGCCGGGCGGCTGGCGGCGACGCGGACGACGCCGCGTTCGGGGC
>JACDGU010000227.1 GCA_013821475.1 Solirubrobacterales bacterium | reverse complement strand
GGAGCGGGCGCCGGCATCGACGGCGCCCGCTCGGGTCTTTGGTCTGAGTTCGCACGGATCGTTCGCGAGCTACGACCGCGTTACGTCGTCGTGGAGAACGTGCCCGTCCTTCTCAGTGGGAAAGGCAAGCGCTGGGACCGAGCCCCGATCGGCCGAGTACTCGGAGACCTGGCCGAGGTGGGGTATGACGCGGAGTGGTCGCGCCTTTCCGCTCGAGAGTTCGGCGCACCCCACCTGCGACAGCGAGTCTGGATCGTGGCCTACCCCTCACGGGATGGCGAAGCGGGGGCAGCGACGCAACCCGGGACCGAGCGGCAACGAGTTGGGTCGGGCGGTGCTCCGAGCCGAGCGGGAGCGCTTTCCGACGCCGACGGCGACCGACGCGAGGAAGGGCTACGCCTCACCGCCCGGTCCGACGAACGCTCGCGGTCGGGAAACCCTCTCGGGCCGGGTCCAGTCGCGCACCTGGCCGACGCCCAAGGCGAGCCCGAGCGGACCGGACTTTGCCCGCGCGAATCGGAAGGGCAGCGGCGGCGACGACTTGCCGACGGCGGTTGCACGGACCCAGCGCACCCCTGGTCAGTTGAACCCGACGTGGGTCGAGTGGCTGATGGGGTTCCCGACCGGGTGGACCGCCTTGCCGCGCTCGGCAACGCCCTCGTCCCTCAGATCGCGGAATGGATCGGCGGGCGGATCATCGACTACGAGCGCGGCAGGGGAGCGGTGATCTGATGGGCTCGGTCGGGGTCGGACATCGCGACGCCGGGCGTCGGATCGTCGATCTGTTCGCCGGTGCCGGCGGCTGGGATGAGGGACTGCGGGAGCTCGGCTATTCGGCGCTCGGAATCGACTCCGACCGCTGGGCCTGCGCGACCGCGCGCGCCGCCGGGCACGAGCGGATCGAAGCCGACGTAGCCGCTCTCGACCCCAAGGCATTCGCGCCCATCTGGGGGCTGATCGCCTCGCCGCCCTGCCAGGCGTACTCCAACGCCGGCAAGGGCCTCGGCAAGCTCGACAAGCCGCACGTCTTCGCCTGCGCCCATGAGCTCGCCGCCGGTCACGACTCTCGCGCCGAGCACCTGGCCGCCTGCCGCGACTCGCGCTCGCTGCTGACCGTCGAGCCGCTGCGCTGGGCGCTGGCGCTGCGGCCGCGGTGGATCGCCTTCGAGCAGGTGCCCCCCGTCCTCGAGCTCTGGTCGCTCTTCGCCGGCCTGCTCGCCGCTCATGGCTACGAGGCGAGCGCGGGTGTCTTGAGCGCCGAGCGCTTCGGCGTTCCCCAGACCCGCAAGCGCGCCTTCCTGATCGCCTCGCTCGACGGCCCGGTCGCGCTGCCCGAGCCGACCCATCGCTCCTACAACCCGCGCCGCCCCGATCAGGTCCGCGAGGACGAGGCGGACCTGTTTCCCTGGGTCAGCATGGCCGACGGCCTCGGCTGGGGGCGCGACGGAGTCACCTGGACCAATAACCAGACCGGCAACGGGCGCCGACCGCGTGGACTCGCTCGGCCGATGAGCTGCCCGGCGAGGACGATCGACACCGCCTCGGGGTCTTGGACGGTCGAGCCTGGGAGCGCGAAGGAGGGTGAGGCGGATGCCTGACCGCCCGCCGGACTGGACGACGCGGAGACCGGCGACGACGGTGCTCTCGACGCCGCGAATCTCGGCGCCGACCGCCCTCGATCGAGACCCCGATTGGCGGCCGGGCGACAAGTGGCCGCCGCAGTTCAAGAACGCGGTGCGGGTCAGCGTCGAGGACGCCGCCGCCCTCCAGGGCTTCCGCTCCGACTATCCCTGGCAGGGGTCGCGGCACCGCTGCTTCCTGCAGATCGGCAACGCCGTCTGCCCGCCGCTGGCACGACTGGTAATCGAGGCAGCGGCCCGCAGCGGCGAAAGCGATGGCGGGCGATGAGCCGCTGTGGCGCTCAGCGTGCGGGGGCTCCCATCGGGGCTCCCATCGCCACTCCCATCGGGGCTCCCATTGGGGCTCCCATCGGGGCTCACACGCCCCTGCTCGCAAAACGGCGCCAGCCCGCATCGGGACTCGCGTTGCCGCCTTTCGGCTTTGCTGACTTGTATCCCCGAAAGGGGGTCTCACCGTGAAACGGTCTGATCCGCGGGACGCAGTCCCGCTCGCTCTCATCGTTGCCTCGATCGCGATCGTCCTCCTCATCACCAGTGCAGCTCGGTGGGCTCACTCGATCGAGCTCATCGCGGGGCGCCCCGCAACCGTCATCCTCGCCGTGGCTCTGCTGACCTTCGCCTCTCTGTTGCTGGCGGCCCGGCTCGTTGTCACTCGCCGGACCCTCGCTGAACGTGTCGTGACCTTCGCCCTGCCGGCCGACTCGTTCGACCCGTCGATCGAGTCGGTCCTGCGTTTCGCCTCCGGCCTCAGCCGCTCCCGTCGCGCGATCCGCGGTCTCCTCGACGCCCCGGCGAGCGCGGTGCGACTGGGGCTCGACGCCGACCCCGAGGGCAGGCTGCGCTACCGGCTGGAAGTACCCGAGCACGCAAGCGCCTCCCTCCGTGCGGCACTCGGCGCCTACAGCGGGGTCGAGCTGCGCAGCAGCGAGGGCGCGGCAGCGAGCGAGCCCGATGGGGCGGAGGTCGCGCGGGCCGAGCTGGTCCTCGCGAGGCCGAGCTCAGAGCCGCTTCGCGCGGTCGGCCTCGACCCCGACCCGCTTTCGGGATTTGCCCGCGCGATCAACGCCCTCGACCCGGCCGGCGGGGACCTCGCCTACGTCTGCGTCGACCTGCTGCCGGTGAGCGCGGGGAAGCGGCGGCGGCTGCGGCGTCGGCTCC
>JACDGU010000226.1 GCA_013821475.1 Solirubrobacterales bacterium | reverse complement strand
TCATGGCACCGCCTCCACTAGACGATTTCGATCTCGGAGCTGTCGCCGACCAGGAGCCGCAGGGTCTTCGGCGGGCCGTCGCTGCGGGTCAATTTGACGTTGCGGCCCAACAGGCTCGCCTCCATCCGCGTGCCGAGGTCCTCGACCACCGAGCCGGAGAGGATGATCGAGTGCTCGATCTCGGCGCGGCGGACCTGAACCTCGGCGCCGATCGAGGTGTAGGGGCCGAGGTAGGAGTCCTCGATCACCGCACCGGCGCCGATCACCGCGGGGCCGCGGACGACGGAGCGGACCAACGAGGCGCCGGGCTCGAGCACGACCCGGCCCTCGACCCTGGACTCCTCGTCGATCTCGCCCTCGAGCCGGGTCTGCAGCTCCTCGAGGACGAGGCGGTTGGCCTCGAGCATGTCGGCCAGCTGGCCGGTGTCCTTCCACCAGCCGCTGACGACCTCGGACTGGACCCGCTGCCCGTCGTCGATCAGGGCCTGGATCGCCTCGGTGATCTCGTACTCCCCGCGCCAGGAGGGCTCGAGGCCGCGGGCGGCGTCGAAGATCGAGGAGCTGAACAGGTAGACGCCGACCAGCGCCAGGTTCGAGGGCGGGTCTTTCGGCTTCTCGATCAGCCGCACGATCCGCTCGCCGTCGAGCTCGGCGACGCCGTAGGAGCTGGGGTCGTCGACCGGGGTGAGCAGGATCAGCGCCTCCGGTTCGTCGGCGAGGAAGGTCGCGACGAGGCCGCGCAGGCCGTCGCGCAGGAGGTTGTCGCCGAGGTACATCACGAACGGCGAGTCGCCGATGAAGTCCGCCGCGGTCAGCACCGCGTGGGCGAGGCCGGCCGGCTTGTCCTGGACGATGTAGGTGATCTCGGCGCCGAACTGGCTGCCGTCGCCGGCCGCGACGCGGATCTCCTCGCCGGTCTCGGGGGCGATGATGATCCCGATCTCGGTCACGCCGGCGTCGACCAGCGCCTCGATCCCGTAGAAGAGGACGGGCTTGTTGGCGACGGGGACGAGCTGCTTCGCCGAAGTGTGGGTGATCGGTCGAAGCCGCGTCCCTGCGCCGCCGGAGAGGATCAATCCCTTTAACGGCTCCATGCGAGGCTGCAACCTTACTGGGAGCAAAGCGATGCGGCGCCATCGGGCGGGCTCTGGACCGATCCGGCCGATCGGCGACAATGTGGGTATGACGATCGTCGACGAGCGGGCCAAGGTGCCGCCGCTGGACGCGGAGGCGCTGCGACGCCTCGCCGCTGCCTTCGATCGCGACGGCGTCGTCGCCGCGATGCTGATCGGCTCGCGGGCGCGAGCGAGCGCCGGGCCGCTTTCGGACGTCGACGTAGGGGTCTGGCACGCGCCGGATCTCGACTCGGGCGAGCGCCTGGAGCTGCGTCTGGAGCTGGCCGCGGCCGCTGCCGCGGCGCTGCGCAGCGACGAGGTCGACGTCGTCCTCCTCAACCGGGCGACGCCGCTGATGCGACACCGAGCGATCCGCGACGCCAGGCGGTTGGTCGAGCGCGACCCCGAGGCGAGGGTGCGGCTGGAGGCGAGGGGGATCCTCGACTACCTCGACACCAAGCCGCTCCGCGCCGAGCTCGCCCGCGGCACCCGCCATCGAATCGAAGAGGGGCGCTTTGGTCGACGCTGAGAGCGTCGCCGCTCGTCTCGATCGCCTCTCCCAGCTGCTCGAGCAGCTGGAGACGATTCGGGCCGCTCCCTCCGACTACCGCGCGGTCTTCGAGAGCCTGCGCACGGCGGGCCTCGAGCCCGAGCTCTCCGAGCGGCTCGGCGACGCGGTCGGAATGCGCAACATCCTCGTCCACGGCTACCTCGAAGTCGACGACGGTGCCGTCTGGGACGCGCTGGGCCGCCTCGACGACCTGCGTCGATTCGCGGCCTTCGCCCAGGGCCAGATCGTCTGAAGACCACCGTCTACATCCCCAACTTCAACGGGTCCCAGCACGTCGGCAGGACCCTGCGCAGCCTCGCTGAGCAGACCCGGCCGGCCGACGTGGTCGTCGTCGACAACGGCTCCGAGGACGACTCGGTGGCAATAATGCGACGCGACTTCCCCGAGGTGAAGCTGCTCGAGCTGGGCGAGAACATCGGCTTCGGGCCGGCGCTCAACCGCGCCGTCGCCGCCCATCCGGCGGATGCGGTGATCGTGCTCAACAACGACGTCGAGTGCGAGCCGCGTTTCCTCGAGGCGCTGCTGGCGGAGCTCGGCGAGGGAGTCGACTCGGTTGCCGGGGTGCTGCTGCAGGAAGGCTCGCCGGGGCTGATCGACTCCGCCGGGGTGATCGCCGACCGCACCCTGATGGGCTTCGACTACCTCCACGGCCAGCCGGCCGCCGTCGCGCTGAGCGCCGCCGATCCGCTCGGCCCGACCGGCGGGGCCGCCCTCTATCGGCGCGGTGCGTTCGAGGCCGTTGGCGGCTTCGACGAGCGGATCTTCCTCTACTACGAGGACCTCGACCTGGCGCTGCGGCTGACGCCAGGCGGCGGGTGCTGCCGCCTGGCGGGCGAGGCGCGGGCGCTGCACGCCTACTCGGCCAGCCTCGGCGCCGCCAGCGGCGCCAAGTACGCCCGCACCGGCTGGAGCCGCGGCTACATGCTGCGCCGCTACGGGGTGATGTCCCACCCCGGCCTCGCCCTGCGGGCGCTCGCTTGCGAGGGCGCGATCTGCGCCGGCCAGCTGCTGCGCGACCGCACCGCGAAGGGGATCGGCGGTCGCCTGCGCGGCTGGCACGACGGCGGCGGACTCGAGCGGCGAGACGCCGACGGGGCGCCGCTGCTGGAGATCTCGGCC
>JACDGU010000225.1 GCA_013821475.1 Solirubrobacterales bacterium | reverse complement strand
GCCGCCCGGCGCGGCGCCGAGGTGACGCTGATCGCCGCCAATGTCGCTCTGCCGACGCCTGCGGGCGTGCTCCGGATCGACGTCGAGAGCGCCGGGCAGCTGGCGCACGCCGCTGCCGAGGAGTTCCAGAAAACCCACGTTCTACTGATGGCAGCCGCGCCCGCCGACTTCCGCGCCGCCGACGTCAGCGCCGGCAAGCTGGCCCGCGCCGACGGCCTCGAATTGAAGCTGGAGCCGACCGAGGACATCCTCGCCTCGCTTGCCGCGCAGCGCCACGAGGGGCAGACGGTCATCGGCTTCGCCGCCGAGCACGGAGGGGACGCTGTCGCCCGCGCCCGCGCCAAGCTGAGCCGCAAGAACGCCGACCTGATCGTCCTCAACGACGTCTCCGATCCCGCGATCGGGTTCGAGAGCGCAGACAACGCGGTCACCCTGATCGGGGCAGAGGGCGAGACCGAGCTGCCGATCGCCTCCAAGGACCAGATCGCCGAGGCGATCCTGGCGCGCGTCGAAGAGCTTCGCGCCGAGGCGGCCCAGCCGGCTGGCTGAGCGGGCTATACTGGCTCCAAGCTGTACGTCCTGAGCAGTACCTCGAAGTGGGCCTGGCCCACTTTTTTTACGGCCCGAAACGGATATGACCGACCTTCAGCAGAGCATTCAACAGCAGCTGTCCGCGCTCGATTCCGAGCTCGACGTCGTCGCCTTGGAGAAACCGGGCGGCGATGCGCTGCGCATCTTCATCGACCACCCCGAGGGCGTCGATCTGGCCCGTTGCGAGCAGGTCACGCGCCACCTCAACCACCTGCTGGCCGAGTACTCGCTCGAGGTCTCTTCGCCCGGCCCCAAGTACCGCCGCCCCAGCACCAGTGCCGAGACCAAGGAGTCGCCCAGTGAGTAAGGAGATCGTCGACGCAGTCAAAGCGCTCGAGGCCGAGAAGGGAATCTCCGCCGACACGTTGATGGACGCCCTCGAGGACGCGCTCCTCTCGGCCTACAAGAAGACGCCCGGGGCCGCCAAATACGCCCGCGTCGATCTCGATCACGAAACCGGGGATTTCCTCGTCTTCGAACTGATCCTGCCGCCGGAGCTGGAGGAGAAGCTGCTGGCCGAGGCCGCCGAGCTGCAGGAGGAGCCCGAGGTCGACCCCGAGACCGGCGAAATGCGCGAGCCCGAGGATCCCGAGCTCGACCCCGAGATGATCGCCCCTTATGAGGATCAGATCACGACCCGCGACGTCACCCCGAAAGACTTCGGCCGGATCGCCGCCCAGACCGCCAAGCAGGTGATCCTGCAGAGGATCCGCGAGGCCGAGCGGCAGATGATGTACGACGAGTACCAGGACCGCGTCGGCGAGCTGATCACCGGAATCATCCAGCAGTCCGACAAGCGCTACACGCTGGTCCAGCTGCGCGAGCGGGTCGAGGCGCTGCTGCCCAAGTCCGAGCAGGTCTACAACGAGCGCTACGACCACGGAATGCGGGTCAAGGCCGTGATCACCGACGTCTCCGACTCGACCAAAGGCCCGGCGATCGTCGTCTCGCGCCGCAGCCCGGAGCTGATCAAGAGCCTGTTCGAGCTCGAGGTGCCGGAGATTGCCGACAAGCTGGTCGAGATCGTCGGCGTCGCCCGCGAGCCCGGCTACCGCTCGAAGATCGCCGTCGTCTCCCACGCCGACGGCGTCGACCCGGTCGGCGCCTGCGTCGGCCCCCGCGGCTCGCGGGTGCGGATGGTCGTCTCCGAGCTGCGCGGCGAGAAGATCGACATCATTCCCCACAACGACGAGCCCGCCCGCTTCGTCGCCAAAGCCCTTTCTCCGGCCCGGGTCCGCGAGGTGATCGTCGACGACGAGGAGCGCCAGGCGACCGTGATCGTGCCCGACGACCAGCTCTCGCTGGCGATCGGCCGCGATGGCCAGAACGCACGCCTCGCCGCCCGCCTCACCGGCTGGCGGGTCGACATCAAGTCCGAGACCGAGTTCGCCTCCGAGGACACCGAGGTCGAGTACGAGGGCGAAGAGCAGTCAGACGGCCGTTGCATGGCGGTCCTCTCGAACGGCCGCCGCTGCCCCAACGCGGCGATCCCGAGCTCTACCTACTGCGGGCTGCCGACCCACCAGGCGCTGACCCGGTTCGAGACCAGCCAGGTCGCGGTGCTGGCCGACGTCTCCGAGACCGAGGTCGCGATCCTCGCCGACCCCGACGCCGACCAGGGCCAGGTCGACGAGGTCGTCGAGCGCGCCACCGCCGCCTTCGTCGAGGAGGTCGAGGAGGAGCTCGTCGAGGAGGCGATGGAGGAGGCGGTCGCCGAGGAGATAGTCGAAGATGCAGTTGCGGAGGAGGTCGTCGAGGAGGCAATCGAAGGGGAGATCGCCGAGGAGGCAACCGAGGACGCCCCGGTCGTCGAGGAGGCTGAGCAGGCTTAGTGGCTAAGAAGCGGGTTCACGAGATCGCGAAAGCGTCGAACGTCAGCAGCAAGGAAGTCCTTGCTGCGCTGAAAGCGGCTGGCATCAACGCCAAGGCGGCCGCCTCCAACGTCGACGAGGACGCGGCGATGCAGGCGGTCGCGGCCGCCAAGGGGAGCAACGGCAAAACCTCGACTCCCGCCGAGGCGCCGGCCAAAGCCGCGCCCGCCGCCGCAAAACAGCCCGCTTCGGCGCCGGCGCCGAAAGCCGCGGCTGTACCCTCCGCCCAGGCCGCGGCGCCCGCTCCGGCGGCCAAAGCATCGACTTCAAGCAAACCGGTCCCCCCGGCCGGTGCCCAGCAGGGCGGCGGCGGTGGCGCCAAAAAGCGCCGCGTCGTGATCGAC
>JACDGU010000224.1 GCA_013821475.1 Solirubrobacterales bacterium | reverse complement strand
GCGGCGGTCTCCCTGCCCCGGCGGCGGCGGTGGTGGGTCCGGCGGCGGGGCCTGCTCCAGCGGCAGGACCTCCTCGACGAGGACGTTGACGACGCCCTCGCGACGCTCGAGGCGGCCGCAGGCGCGGACCGTCACCGCCGAGCGGACCGTCGTGCGGTGGCGTTCGTAGACGTGCCTGGGGACGATCACGTTGACGACCCCGCACTCGTCTTCGAGGGTGATGAAGACGATCCCCTTGGCGGTCTCCGGGCGCTGGCGGGCGACGACCATGCCGGCGACCTCGACGCTGCTGCCGTCGGCGACCTTCTCCAGGTCGGCGCTGCGCAACAGCTGCGGGTCGAGGCCGGGGCGCATCAGCTCCAGCGGGTGCTTGCCGAGGGCGATCCCGGTCGAGCGGTAGTCGGCGATCGTCTTTCCCCACTCCCCCAGCGGCTCCAGCGGCGGCGCCTCGGGGGGCTCGATCGGCAGCGCCAGCTGGGTGCGTCCGCGACTACCGCGCCCGTTGGCGGTGACGCCGACCCGCCAGAGCGCCTCGCGCCGCTCGCCACCGGCGCCGACCGGGATCCCGTCCAGCGCCCCCGCCCAGGCCAACCGTTCGAGGCCGGCGATGCCGACGCCAGAGCGCGAGGCGAGCTCGGCGATCCCGCCGTAGGGCCCGCCGCGCTCGCGCTCGAGGACCAGCGCCTCCATCTCCTCGGCCTGGACGCCCTTGACGTAACCGAGCCCGATCCGCGTCTGCAAACCGCCCTGGACGCGCTCGACGTGACAGAGGACCCGACTGCGGTTGGCGTCGGGCTTCGCGATCAGCAGCTGCCGGCGGCGCGCCTCCTGAACCAGCGCGTCGGGAGGGTAGAAGCCCATCGGCTGCTCGTTCAGCAGCGCGCAGAGGAACTCGGGGGCGCGGTGGACCCGCAGCCAGGCCGACTGGTAGGCGAGCAGGCCGAAGGCGGCGGAGTGGGCCTTCGGGAAGCCGAAGCCGGCGAAGCCCTGGATCTGGTCCCAGATCCGCTCGGCCAGCTCCGCCGCCACCCCATGTTCGCGTTCGGCGCCGCCGATGAAGTTGCGGTGGTGCTCTTCGATCGCCTCGCGGGAGCGCTTGCGGGACATCGCCCGCCGCAGCTGCTCGGCTGCGGAGTGCTTGAAGCCGGCGAAGGCGATCGCCACCTCGAGCACCTGCTCCTGGTAGACGATCGTGCCGAGCGTCTCCGCCAGCGCCGGTACCAGCGACTCGTGCTCATAGGGAACCTCGTAGGAGGGATCCCGCAGGAGCCGCTTGCGGCGCTCTATATATGGATGGACGGCGCCGCCCTGGATCGGGCCGGGACGGACCAGCGCCACCTGCACGGTGAGGTCGTCGAGGTTGCGGGGCTTGGTGCGCGGCAGCATCTGCATCTGCGCCCGGCTCTCGATCTGGAAGACGCCGGTGGTCTCGGCGGCGCGGATGGAGCGGTAGGTCTCGGGATCGTCGAGGTCGATCCGCGAGAGATCGAGGTCCTCGCCGCGGGTCGCCTTGACTTCGTCGACGCAGCGCTCGAGCGCGGAGAGCATCCCCAGCCCGAGCAGGTCGATCTTCAGCAGGCCGGCGTCCGCGCAGGAGTCCTTGTCCCACTGGACGATCTGCCGTCCCTCCATCGCCGCCGGCACGATCGGGCAGACGTCGACCAGCGGCGCGGTCGAGATCACCATTCCGCCGGAGTGCTGGGAGGCGCCGCGCGGCAGCCCGATCGCGTCCTCGCTGAGCCAGAGCAGCGCCTTCCAGCGCGGCGCAGCGGCCCGGCGGGCGCCGATCGCGGAGATCACGTCCTGCTCCATCTCGCCCGCGGACTCGTGGAAGCCGACCGTGCCCGCCACCTTCTCGATCTCCTCCGGCGGCAGGCCCAGCACCTTGCCGAGGTCGCGGACGACGCCGCGTGGGCGGTAGGTCGGGAAGGCGGCGACCAGGGCCGAGCGGTCGGCGCCGTAGACCTCGTGGATGCGCGGGATCAGCACCGCGCGGATGTCACGGGGGAAGTCGATGTCGATGTCCGGCAGCGCCTGCGATTCGTCGTTGAGGAAGCGGCCGGAGAAGAGGCGCTTCTCGACCGGGTCGATGTGGGAGAGGCCGGTCAGGTAGCAGACGATCGAGCTGACGCTGGAGCCGCGGCCGCGGCCGGGGGGCAGGACCGCGCGAGCCGAGGCGCGGCCGCGGACCTCGACCGCGACCTCGCGGGCCAGCTCCAGCAGGTCGTGGTGGAGGAGGAAGAAGCCGGAGAGGCCGAGGTGGCGGATCGTCGCCAGCTCATTGCCGAGGCGGCCTTCCGCCTCTCCCCGGTGCTTCTCACCCGCGTAGCGCTCGATCAACCGCTCGCGGCAGAGCTCGGCGAGCTTGAAGTCGGCGTCCTCCTCCTCGGGGTAGCGGTAGCCGAGCTCGGTCGTCAGGTCGAACTGGAGGCGCTCGGAGAGGCGCACGGTCTCGGCCACCGCCTCCGGGTGCTCGGCGAAGCGGGCGACCATCGCCTGCGGCGAGACCAGCGCCGAGCTGCGGTTGCCGCGCCGGCGCGGCTCCGACTCCTCCAGCGTCTGCCCGAGGCCGATGGCGACGAAGGCATCCTGCAGGCGGGAGCGGCGGCGACTGTGGGCATGGACGTTGCCGCTGGCGACGCAGGGGACGCCGAGGCGGGCGGCGAGCAGCTCCAGCCAGCGGTTGCGGGCGCGGTCGTGGCGCCAGTAGGGGCGCTGCAGCTCGACCCGGAAGTTGCCCGGCCCGAAGGCGTCGAGCAGGCGGCGCCCGAGCCGCTCGCCGCGGGCGGTGTCGCCGCGCTCCCAGGCTC
>JACDGU010000223.1 GCA_013821475.1 Solirubrobacterales bacterium | reverse complement strand
GTCTTCTCCCAGGTGAAGTCCGCGTCGGAGCGGCCGAAGTGGCCGTAGGCGGCGGTCTTCTGGAAGATCGGGCGGTGGAGGTCGAGGTAGCGGCGGAAGGCGCCGGGGCGCATGTCGAACTCGGCCTCGACCAGCTGCGAGATCCGCGAGTCCGGCAATTTGCCGGTACCGAAGGTCTCGACCATCAGCGAGACCGGGTGGGCGACGCCGATCGCGTAGGCGACCTGGACCTCGCAGCGCTCGGCGAGGCCGGCGGCGACGACGTTCTTGGCCACGTAACGGGCCGCGTAGGCGGCCGAGCGGTCGACCTTGGACGGGTCCTTGCCGGAGAAGGCGCCGCCGCCGTGGCGGGCCATGCCGCCGTAGGTGTCGACGATGATCTTGCGGCCGGTGAGGCCGGCGTCGCCGACCGGGCCGCCGATCACGAACTTGCCGGTCGGGTTGACGAGGAAGCCCTCGCGCAGTTCGTCGGCGTCGTAGCGGCCGGGGACCTCGGAGGCGAGCACCGGCAGCACCACGTGCTCCCAGAGGTCGGGACGGATCTGCGACTGCGAGTCGACGCCCTCGGCGTGCTGGGTGGAGATCAGGAGCTTGTCGATCGAGACCGGGCGGCCTTCCGCATAGCGGACGCTGACCTGGGTCTTTCCGTCGGGGCCGAGGTAGTCGAGGGTGCCGTCCTTGCGCACCGCGGCGAGCCGTTCGGCAAGCCGGTGGGCGATGTGGATCGGCATCGGCATCAGCGCCTCGGTCTCGTCGCTGGCGTAGCCGAACATCATTCCCTGGTCGCCGGCGCCGGCGAGGTCGAGCTCGTCGTCGTCGGTGGGGTCGACCCGCGCCTCGAGGGCGACGTCGACGCCCTGGGCGATGTCGGGCGACTGCTTGTCGAGCGAGACCAGGACCGCGATGTGGTCGCAGTGGTAGCCGTAGTCGCCGTGGTCGTAGCCGATCCCGCGGATCGTCTCGCGGACGATGTCGGGGATGTCGAGGTGGACGTCGGTCGAGATCTCGCCCGAGACCACCGCCATCCCGGTGTTGACGAGCGTCTCGCAGGCGACGCGGCCGCCCGGATCCTCCGCCATGATCGCGTCGAGCACCCCGTCTGAGATCTGGTCGGAGACCTTGTCGGGGTGACCCTCGGTTACGGACTCGGAAGTGAAGAGATGCTCGTTCTCGGCGAGCGGCTTGGTCATCGGCATCGGCGAAGACTAAAGGAAATGCCGACCGTGCCGAACTGGCGGCGTGACCAAGCAGATCAAGGATGCAGGGAGCGCCGTGTGCTCTGCACACAAGCGACCGAAGACGCAGATATGCGCCGTGTCACGTCGTCAGTTCGGGCGGCCGCGACGGCCGGTGTGGGGCACGAAGTCGATCACCAGCGGGACCCCCTCGAGCTCGTAGTTCTCGCGCATCCGGTTCTCCAGGTGGTAGGCCCAGTCGCGGACGATCAGCTTGCGGTCGTTGACCTGGATCGCGACCCGGACCGGCCGCTCGCCGACCTGGGCGGCGTAGTAGAGGCGCAGGCGGCGGCCGCGGCGCGAGGGCGGCGGCGTTTTGGCAACCACCGAGGCGACCATCCGGTTCAGGTCCGGGGTCGGGATCCGCTCGCCGGCGCGGTCGGCGAGCTGCAGCGCCCGCGGCAGCAGCGCCGGGACGTTGCGCCCACGGGTCGCCGAGGCGGTGATCACGGCCGGGCGCAGGCGTGATTTGCGCGCCACTCGAGCGCGGGCGTCGTCGATATCGGTCTCCGTCTTATCCCACTTGTTGAGGACGAGCAGGCTCGCGCAGCCGGCCTTCATCGCCATCTCGGCGACGCGCAGGTCCTCGGAGGTGATCCCCTCGGAGGCGTCGCAGACGACGATCGCGACATCGGCGCGGTCGACGGCGCGTTCGGAGCGCAGCTGGGCGTAGTAGTCGATCGTCCCGGCAACCTTGGAGCGGCGCCGCAGGCCGGCGGTGTCGACCAGGATCACGCGCCGGTTGTCGACGTCGAGCTCGGTGTCGATCGCGTCGCGGGTGGTGCCGGCGCGATCGGAGACGATCACCCGGTCGGAGCCGAGGAAGGCGTTGACGAGCGAGGACTTGCCGACGTTGGGGCGGCCGATGATCGCGATTCGGACGGCTTCGTCGTCGAAGGGCTGGGGCGGCAGATCGCCGAGCGCGACGACAATCGCGTCAAGCAGGTCGCCGGTGCCGAGGCCGTGGCTGGCCGAGATCGCCAGCGGCTCGCCGAGGCCGAGGCCGTGGAACTCGGCGGTGAAGCCGAAGTCATTGGGGCGGTCGGCTTTGTTGACCGCGACCAGGACCGGCACCTTGCCACCGCGCAGCGTCTTTGCCAGCTCGGCATCGCCGGCGCGCAGGCCCGCGCGGCCGTCGACGACGAGCAGCACGGCGTCGGCCTCGGCGATCGCGAGCCGCGCCTGGCTCTGGATGTCGCGCGCCAGCTCGGCCTCGTCCTCGAGGTCGATGCCGCCGGTGTCGATCAGCTCAAAGGCGACTCCGTTCCACTCGGTCTCCAGCCGCTTGCGGTCGCGGGTGACGCCGGGCTCGGCCGCGGTCACGGCCTCGCTGCCGCCGACCAGCCGGTTGACCAGGGTGCTCTTGCCGACGTTCGGGAAGCCGACGACGGCGACGGTGGGCAGCCGATTCATGCCAGCCCCCGCTCTTTGGCCATCGCGACGACGCGGCCGACGACCTCTTCCAGGCCGAGGCCGGTCGTGTCGAGCTCGACGGCGTCGTCGGCCGCGCGCAGGGCGCCGTGCTCGCGGCCCGAGTCGCGGTCGTCGCGGCGGCGCTGGGCGTCGAGCACCGATTCGAAGTCCTCGCCGGTCTCCGCTGCGCGACGC
>JACDGU010000067.1 GCA_013821475.1 Solirubrobacterales bacterium | reverse complement strand
GGACTCGTGGAGGACGGCGGGGCCTGGGAGTGGAGCCTGGGCGATGACTCGGGGGGCTTTTCGTTCGACGGGGTTGCGCTCACGGTCGACGGCGAGTCCCGGCCGCTGCGCCTATATAGAGACGGCGACGCAGTCTGGCTCGTCGATGGCGCCGCCGAGCCGGTGCGCTTCGCGATCGCCGAGCGGGCCGACGCCGCTGCCGGCGCGGTCGGCGGCTCGCTCGAGGCGCCGATGCCGGGGGTCGTGGTCGACGTCCGCACCGAGCCCGGCGCCGAGGTCGACGAGGGCGAGGTCCTGATCGTGCTCGAGTCGATGAAGATGGAGCTCGCGATCCAGAGCCCGCGGGCCGGGGCCGTCGCCGGGGTGCTGGTCGCGAACGGCGATCAGGTCGCCCGCGGCCAGACCCTGATCGCCCTGACCGACGCGCCGCCGGCGGGGGCGGACGGCGCCGATCCACCAGCCGAGGAGGAGACGGGATGAGCACCCGGCTGAGGACCCACGCCCGGCCCGGCACGCCGGAGTTCGAGCGCAACGAGGCCGAGCACCGCCGCCTCGCCGCCGAGCTCGGCGAGCGGATCGCCCGTGCTGGGGCCGGCGGCGGCGAGAAATCCCGCCAGCGCCACACTGCTCGCGGCAAGCTGCTGCCGCGCGAGCGCGTCGACCGCCTCTGCGACCCCGGCTCGCCCTTCCTCGAGCTCTCGGCGCTGGCGGCGGAGGGCCTCTACGACGGCGCCGCGCCCGGCGCCGGGATGATCTCCGGCATCGCCCGCGTCCAGGGCCGCGAGGTCGTCGTCGTCGCCAACGACGCCACCGTCAAAGGCGGCACCTACTACCCGATGACGGTGAAGAAGCACCTGCGGGCGCAGGAGGTCGCGCTCCACAACAACCTCCCCTGCGTCTACCTGGTCGACTCCGGCGGCGCCTTCCTGCCGATGCAGGACGAGGTCTTCCCCGACCGCGAGCACTTCGGCCGCATCTTCTTCAACCAGGCGACGATGTCGGCGCGGGGCATCCCCCAGATCGCCGCCGTGATGGGCTCCTGCACCGCCGGCGGTGCCTACGTGCCGGCGATGAGCGACGAGACCGTGATCGTCCGCGACCAGGGCACGATCTTTCTCGGCGGCCCGCCGCTGGTCAAAGCCGCGACCGGCGAGGAGGTGAGCGCCGAGGAGCTCGGCGGCGGCGAGCTGCACGCCCGCACCTCGGGCGTCGTCGACCACCTCGCCGAGGACGATGACGACGCGCTGGCGATCGTCCGCTCGATCGTCGCGACGCTGCCGGCGAAGGCGGCGGCGCCCTGGCAGCGGGCCGCGGTCGAGGAGCCCGCGGTCGACCCGGCGACCCTCTACGGCGCGGTCCCGCCGGACAGCCGCACCCCCTACGACCCGCGCGAGATCATCGCCCGCATCGTCGACGGCAGCCGCCTGCACGAGTTCAAGGCCGAGTACGGGACGACCGCGGTCTGCGGCTTCGCCCACCTGCACGGCCACCCGGTCGGGATCGTCGCCAACCACGGCATCCTCTTCAGCGAGAGCGCGCTCAAGGTCGCCCACTTCGTCGAGCTCTGCGACCAGCGCAGGGTGCCGCTGCTATTCCTGCAGAACATCTCCGGCTTCATGGTCGGCCCCGAGTACGAGGCCGGCGGCATCGCCAAGGACGGCGCCAAGATGGTCGCCGCCGTCGCCACCGCCCGCGTCCCCAAACTCACCCTCATCGTCGGCGGCTCCTTCGGCGCCGGCAACTACGGCATGTGCGGCCGCGCCTACTCGCCCCGCTTCCTCTGGATGTGGCCCAACGCGCGGATCTCGGTGATGGGCGGCGAGCAGGCGGCGACGGTGATGACCGAGGTCGGCCAGCCCGAGACCGGCGCCGAGCTGCGCGAGCAGTACGAGCGACAGGGCAATCCCTACTTCTCTACCGCCCGGATCTGGGACGACGGCGTGGTCGACCCGCTGGACACCCGCCGCGTCCTCGGCCTCGCGCTCGGCGCCTGCGCAAACGCCCCGCTGGCGGACCCCGCCGCGCCGGTTTTCCGGATGTAGCGCCGGCGCTGCCCGCCGCCCCACTTTTCGCGACCCGAACCTCCGCGTTTCGGCAACCCGGGAGCCTGCTCGACCGCGGCGACGCGTGGCCAGAAAAGACGAGGGCCGCCTCGAAAGCGGCCCTCGCCAGGTGCGTGTCAACGAACGCGGAAAAAGCGGCCGGGTGGGACAACGCCCGGTCTTCCTTTGCTCGCCGGTGCCCGGGGTGGATTCCGCCGGGCGCCGAGAACAGTGCGGCGCCTAGCGGCCCTGCACCTCCAGAGTCCCCTCAAGCATGTGACTCAAAATAGGACCACCTCCTTTCTCTGGTCCGGGAATTGAAGCAGACTCGGCAGTCGGGGAAAAGGGCCTCGTGAGGAGATCCGGAGGGCGCGGAAGGTGACAGAGCAGTACATGCTGTAGTTCACTTGACTACTCGGGACTAGTACGTATATTTTCTCCCCACACACACCACCGACGGGGAGGCGCACGATGGGAGCATGGTCACTGGGACGCGACGTGGCGACGCTCGAGGGGAGTGGAGCGCAGGCCGTGGCGGCGGGGCAACCGGCAAATCTCGCCGCGCAGCAGGAAGCCGAAGCCAAGCTGCAGGACTTCGCCGGGAAAGTCCTGCAGTGGATTCCCGGGGAAGTGATCGCCTTCTACGCGGCGATCACCACCATCATCGTCAAGAACGAAGAACAGGCGATCGGGGACACCGGGTCGATCGTGCTGACGGTGGCGGGTGTGATTTTGGCGGCGGGATTCGTCACCCTGGCCGCCTTCTCGAACACCTCGGAGAAGGGCTGGTTCACCAGGCGCGTGAGGATCCGCAGCGTACTGGCAGCCGTGGGGTTCGCGATCTGGAGCCTGGCGGTGCCGGGCTCGGGCTGGAACGAGATCGGCTGGATCGCCGACCACCCCGCCCCCACCGCCGCGATCGCGGCCGTCCTCGGTCTGGTCTTCTCGATGTTCGCGACCGGCGCCGACAAGCACTGGGGCGAAGAGAGCCGGCGACCACGGCCCTGATCACGCCCGTCAGGGCTTGGCGACCCGGTTGGCGTAGGGCTGGTAGCCGCGGCACGGCTCGCCCCTCAGCCCCGGGCAGGGCGGCAGTCCGGTGGGCACGCCGACCCCGGGCACGACCGGGAGGATGAGCTTCGAGGGCATCTTCCTCGAGTGGCCGATCGCGATCTTCGCGGTCCCCTTCGGCTGGGTGCGGGCGAAGGACCAGACCGGCTGGGTGCCGTTGGGGGCGGCGATCGTGACCCGGATCCGGGAGCCGGCGCGGTACACGTGGCCCTCGTAATAGAGCGGGATCGTGACCTTGACGAAGCGCCCGCGCGGCAGCGGCGAGAGATCGGACTTGCGCAGGCTGAGGACCGGCGCCAGCGGGGTGCTCTTCTTGCTGTCGAGCTTGCGCTCGTTGCCGCGCACCCAGCCGTTCTGGACGAAGGTCTCGAGGCCGTCGGGCCTGATCTCGCTGATCGTCGCCTGCAGGTCGACGTTGGGGACCGAGGAGCGGACCCACACCCGGACGGCGCCGGCGCCGATCACGGTCGTGTTTTCCGCCAGCGGCGCGGTCAGGTAGGAGGCGGCGCTGCCGGCCGGGCTCTGCGCCCATTCGTAGCTCGGCGTCGCGGTCCAGAGGCCCCCCGCGCCGGCGCTGGTGTCGCCGCTGAAGTCGGTCTTCGGCAGCGCGCTCGCGTTCCAGGTGAAGCCGTCGGCATGCGGGCTCCGGCCGGGCGGCTTGTCGCGCAGGGCGCCCTTGGTCGAGAGGTACCAGGCGTGGGCCTGGGTGCCCGGGATCGGGAATTCGGCAAATGACCCTTCGAAGCCCGGGACCGGCTTGCCCGGCGTGGAGCCGGCGCCGTTGTCGAAGAGGACGCGAATCGACGGCTGGCTTTCGAAGGCGGCCAGCGCCCCGGCGTAGGTCGGCTGCAGCTGGACGGGATCGGGCGGCAGCGTCACCCCGGTTATTCCCATCGCCTCCTGGTAGATCAACGGCGCCCCGGCCTGGATCGTCGCGGCGTGGAGGATCGGCGCTTCCCTGGCGACGTAGAGCTCGAGGAAGTCGTACCAGCGGTTGAAGGTGGCCGGGTCGAGCGAGTCGATGTGGGTGCCGTTGGTGAAGGTGAACCACTTTTTCGTGGTGGCGCTGAAGTGCTCGGCCAGGTCGGGGCAGTGGCCGCCGGTCTGCTCGTCGGTCCACTGGCAGGCCATGAAGGTCGGAACGTCGATCTTGTTGACGAAGGTGATCGGCGAGAGCGGGTCGGCGACCTTGGGGCGGTAGTGGCTGTTGGCCTTGATCGAGTCGAGGAGGTTGACCGCCTCGCCGTGGAGGACCTGGTTGCCGGCGCAGGTCGCATCGCCTTCCTGGATCCGCTTGTAGGCCCAAGCCTGGCCCTCGGTGGCGGTCGCCGCCTTGGCGTCGTGGACCCGCTCTTCGGCCCAGGGGACCGCGAAGCCGGTGTTGAGGAGGCCGCCCGGATAGAGCGTCGTCTGGGTGCTGTCGAGGACCGAGAGCGGCGAGATCGCAGCCAGGCTCGGCGGCTGGGTCGCGGCGGTGAAGAGCTGGCTGATGCCGCCGTAGGAGATCCCCATCATCCCCACCTGGTGGTTCGCCACCCAGGGCTGGCGGGCGATCGTCTCGATCACGTCGTAGCCGTCGAGGCTCTGCAGCGGTTCGAAGAAGTCGTAGGCGCCGCCCGAGCAGCCGGTGCCGCGCATGTTCACGTCGACCACCGTGAAGCCCATCAGGTTGGCGATCAGCGCCAGCCCACTCTGCGGTCCGGCCGGGTCGGCGTAGCCGTAGCCCGAGTACTCGATCAGGGTCGGGGTCGGCGCGGTCGGGACCGTCGGCAGTGCCGGCAGCCCCGGGGCGACGTTGGCGACGTCCTGCGCCGGGTGGACGTCGATCGCCAGCTGGGTGCCGTCGCGGGTGGTCAGGTAGCCGTAGCCCCGCGCCGGTATCGACTGGTTGTAGATGTCGGTGCTCAGCGGCGCCGACTGGGTCGAGAGGACCTGCAGCGGACCCGACTTGGAGCCGCCGGAGGCGAGCCCGACCCGGTATCCCCCGCCCGGCTTCACCTTGCGGAAGAGGACGCCGCCGAGCCCGTCGGCGGGTTCGGTCGCGACCTTGCGGCCACGGCTGTCGAAGAGCGTCGCCTGCTGGCCGGAACCCAGTCCCGTCGCGAAGACCTGTTCGACGCTGCCGTGCGCTTCGAATGACGGCGCGGCCTGGGCGAGTGCGGCCGGGCCGACCGTCAGCAGCAGGGCGAGCAGCGCGCAATCGAGCGCCGAGCGCCGCCATCCCCGGAGAACCCCGTTGCTCCTCACGATCGTCAGTTCTACCACTCCGGCCGCCGGCGACTCGCCGAGTCCGGTGGGGTCTTGCTTCTCCTACCGTTGCAGGAGGGCGTCGAGCCGGTCTTGAACGACAACGGCGCGGTTCCTTTGCCACGACCGCCTCCAGGCGCAGAGCTTGGTCGCGAGCAGCAGGGCGGGGGTCGCAGCGCGTATCTCGGCACCGGAGGCGAGCGCGACGATCGCCGCCGTCGCGCTCGCCTCGTCGTACCAGCGGTTGGAGAAGCCAAGGATTTCCGGGTCGGTCGGCATCACATCGAGAACGAGTCTTGGCTGGGCACTCCTCCAGCGGCACAGGACCGGCTCACCCTCCGCCTCCTGCAGTCCACGCTCGCGCAAGCGCTTGCCCAGCCGGTAGTACTCGGCCCGGGTCGACACCTCGCAGACAACGTCGACGTCATCGGTGGCGCGGACAGGCGGTGCGGCGGGTTCGGTGATCCCCCGCTCGGTCACTCAGCCTTCTTGAGAGGAAGTCTCGCGCCACGCGCCGAACTCGGGCATCGCCCGCCCTCAGGCTACGAACAGCGAGCAGGTGCCGAGCCGGGCCCTCGCCTCGCTGCGGTTGTCTTCGACCGTGATCGCCGCGAGGAAGTCCCCCGGCGGCTCGCCTCTGGGTTTGCGTCGCGATTGAGGGCGTCGATCGCATCCCAGTCGCAGACTTTGAGAAGAGAGCCGGCGATCGGCTGCGAGCATCGCTGTTCCGGCATCAGCTGGTACTGCATTGAGAACAAACGCCGCTTCGAGGAGAAGTGACGTGGAAGGGAGCCCGCAGGCCTCCCTATGCGCCAGACAGGATTCGAACCTGTGACCTTCGGTTTCGATCACTCGAATCTGGTCCTGATCGGCCAATTTGCCCGTCGAGGAGGTATCGACTACCGCTAGGAGTACTCTGCCGACATGGCTCAAGAGCGCGACACCTTGAGGATCCTCGCAACCGGTCGTCGGAACCGATTGCAGAGCAACGGTCGCCCTCGGTTCGATCTGACCGGCGAGGAAATCGAGCACTCGACCAAGACGGCTATGCGGTTGGCCGATGCGTCGAAGTCGCAGGCCGAAGCACGGGCCGACGCTAGCACGACCCTGCCTGCGTAGGCAGCGGCTGCATGCCAGGTGCGTTCGAGGCGTCGGCAGAGTTCGACCACGATCCGCTAGCAACGGCCGAGGCGATCCAGCACAGCGGCGAAGACGTCCTTCGCTGGCTGGAGGCGGTAGCCACCTCCGAGGCACCGTGGGGGGTAGATCTGAAACTCGTGCAGGAGATCCACTTCCGCTGGTTCGAGACCACCTTCCCCGCCGACGCCGGCCAGTTCCGCACGGAGATGGTCCTGAATCGCAAAAGCACCGCGGTGGAGGTCGAGGCAATCCTTCCCGCTGTCCAAAATGCCTCTGAAACTGGAGCTGGCGCCGTCAGCGTTTCAAACCCAGCGATGACCCGGAGCTGATCAAGTTCATTGTGACGGAAGCGAACACGCTGTCGGTCCGCATATATGACGTTCACCCATTCATCGACGGAAACACGCGGGCAACCTGGCATCTGCGGAACTACCTCCTGATGCTCGACGGCCTCCAACCTCTCGTCGACCTGGCCGACCTTGATCGCTACGAAGGCGCTTGGTGGAACGCCACCTCGGACGAACACGCCGATCTCGACGCGGTTGTTCTGGAAGAGCTGGCGAAGCAGGAGTGAACGGACTAGCGTCTCGCTGCCTCGGCCAGCTCCACACCCATCCTCCTACCCCGGCTTCCTTGCCAGGAAGACCACACCCCAAGCCGAGGATCAGGCCCTGGGCCGGGCAAAACCCGGCACCGGCCGGAACACACGCGAATGCGCCAGACAGGATTCGAACCTTTGACTTCGGTTTCGTGGATCGTGGCCGGGGGGGTCTGCGGGGTTCTATATGGCTCTACAGAGCGGTTCAGGTAGTACGAGATTCGCTCAGTTTCGCGCATATTGGAACCCTGAGCGGGCCCTGCAGCGAGTGCCCGATCCCAGGCAGAGGCGCTAGACGCGGAGGTGTGGACTGGACCAGCCGGTGACGAAGTCCATCACCTCTAGGACTACGTCCTCGTCCTGCTCGCGATGGCCGCCACGAAGCTCGATCCGCAGCGACTCGAGCTGGCCCAGCACCTCGGAGCGAGAGACGCCGTGCTCAAGCTCGTTGCGGACAAGGTCGCGCATCCGCAGAAAGCGTTCCGGTGAGTCAAGGATCGCCCGAACTCTCGCGAGCTGAGGCGGGGGAAGGCGACGTCGCTCTGCACCAGCGGTGCAGCTTCAGCCGCGGACCTGGCACGGACGCAAGAAGGCGGCGCTGAGGAACGTGCCGTCCTTGAACTTGAAGCTGCCCTTGGCGTCGAAGTGACCGACTTCGCAGCGGGCGTTGAGGTAGCTGTGCACCTTGCCCTTGAAGGTCCACTTGCGGCCGATCCGCAGCTGGCCGGAGATCGGGATGCCGGTGCCGCCGGCGATCGGCGGGAGCGAACCAATGAGGCCGTCTTCGCCATCAACCCCTGCGTGCACTGGCGTCGAACAAGCCGAGATCCTCGAGCCTACGTCGGAGATTGAAACGTCACGACGTTGGATCGTCGGCATCGATCGGCACTGCTGCCTCCAAAAGCTTCGATCGTTCCTCGTCGGTCAGGTCGTCAGGCCAGTAGAGCATCGATCGAAAATATTCTCTGAAGCCGATCTGGGAGTGATTTTCCCGGCGATCTCCTCGACGGCGACCGATCAGTCTTGAAGAGCCGAGGGGCCTACGGCACTCGGGGGAACCTATGCAGGCTCGTGTGAGCCGTGAAGGACGTCGGGGTCCATGTCGGCGCCGTTGGGCCAGACGATGGTGCCGATCTCGGCGTCGACCCGGACCTGACGAAAGAGGTCGGGGTCGGCCTTGAGCGGCTCGAATACCGGCCCCCAGAGCTCGGGCTCGAGGTCGACGACCCGCTCGCTGTCGTCGCTGAATCGCAAGCGGAGCTCAAAGCCGTCGACGGGTTCGACTTGGGTGACGCTTATGAGCCGGGTCTTGACCGTCATGGCAGTGGGTCGATGTTAGCGAGGGTCTGGCGGGACCGTGCGAGCTCCCAGTTCGCTTGCAGCTCGGCCCGGTGAAGCTCTGCCCATTCGGCAACGAAGCGCTGGGCGCGGCGGGGCAACTCGCCCTCGAAGACCGCACCGGTCGCGATCTCCACCTTGGCCGCATGCTCGGCGTAGGCAGCATGGAAGTGCGGCGGGTTGTGGTCGCGAAAGTACATCGCCAGCCTGGCGATGCCTTAGAAAGTGCTTATGCGGGGCATGGGTGCGATCCTCTCATCGGCTCTGGGGCCTGGCGAGCATGGCCGGCCCATTTCGCAAACTTCCTTGGCGAGCGCAAAGCTCTTTGCCTGTCGGTGTGCGGAGTCCTGAGTGCCGCCGGAACCCCCGCAGCCGGCCAACAATGTCACCGCCATCAACGCAGACGCGATTCCAAGTCCCCTCACCGAGCGAGAAATTAGCCGACGGGCTGAGTGCGCTCCACGACCCGCCGCCGACTTAACCAACAATTCGTCTGCCCTAAAGCTCGGCCGGCGTCACGATGAAGCCGAGTCGCCCAGCACCGCGATGCAATCGAGCGTCGACGGTCACTGGGCGATGCTCACGGGCCATTAGGTCACGCTCGTCGTTCGGCAGGTCGGACCTTCCATGGGGCAGAGCTGCGTGAGGAGTCGCCACGGCCGGAAGGACAGTCTGGGGTTTCGTTGGCCCGGGTCAGGCCGACCGCGCGGGATATCCTGTGCGCAATGCACACGGAGCGATCCATTAGAAACGAGCCGCTTCCCCGGCGGACCGCCATCACGTTCGTCGTCTCTGTGGTCTTCTTTCTTCTTGCGGTCGGCGCGGCCTTCGCCGCGGACCCGACCGACACGACCTTCGGCAGCGACGGCATCGCCAAGATCGAGGCGCGGATCCCGGCGACGGGCCAGGTCGGCGGGATCGCCGACCTCGAACCCGCGGCCGGCGGGAAGATGCTGGCCGCGGTCTACCCGATCGCCCGTGGCGGCCACTACTTCGCCGCCGCGCGGATCCTTCCGGGCGGGCGGCTCGACCGGAGCTTCGGCCAGGACGGCTTCACGCCCCGGTTCCACTTCGGCAGCGAAAGCGAAGTGGCGGGGGGTGGAGTGCTGCAGGCAGAAGCGGTAGCCGACCAGCAGGACGGCAGCGTCCTCCTCGCCGGCTACCGCGAAGTGAGGGCCGCCTTTGCCCCCGCCCTGGCCCGCTTCACCTCCCGGGGCAGGCTCGACCCGAGCTTCGGCCAGGGTGGCAGGATCACCCCGCGGCCCACCTACGAAGGTAGTCGTGTGGTTGAAGGAGGCGAACGGCTCCACGACGTGGCGGTCGAGCCCGACGGGACGATCGTCGCCGTCGGGGACATCATCGCCGAGCCCTATCGCGGCGCCGGGCGGGGCCCGGAGCGGCCCGCCGCCCTGGTGATCGGCTATCGCCCCGATGGGAGGATCGACCGCAACTTCGGCCACCATGGCCGCCTGCGGATCTCGGTTCCCCGCGGCGGTGCCTACACCGGCTTCACCGAGGTGAAGGCCCTGCCCTCGGGGAAGCTCCTGGTCTCCGGCTACCTGCGCCAGCGCCTCGTCCTCTACCGGCTGACCGCCGACGGGCGGGTCGACCGCAGCTTCGGCAGGGGCGGCAGGGGCGGCAGGGTGACTGTGGGAGGGCCGTCGGACTCCCCGACCATTACTCGCGGCGGCTACTTGAGGGCACCGTTCGCAGTCGATGCACGCGGCGGCATAGTCCTCTGCGGCCTTCTGTACCCAGACGGGGGTAGGTTCGAAGAACCGGTCGCCCTGCTGCGCTTGTTCCCCAGCGGACGCCGTGACCGTTCTTTCGGTCGGTCGCGCTACATGGAACCGGCGCCAACTGATGGGCAGGTATCCCACCCACGCAGACGCGGTGTTCAAGGATTCAACTTCGAACCGCAGGGCGTCGCCATCGACGGCCGCGGCCGGCCTGTCGTCGTGGGCATTGAACTTGCCCCCTACACCCGAGGCCAGGGCGAATCCGGCTATCGGTATTTCGCCGCCAGACGCTTTCTTCCCGACGGCCGTCGAGACAGGAGCTTCGGCCATGGCGGCGTCTGGGACACGAACCCCCCCGGCTCTCAGAGCATGGCCCGTGCCGGCCTGACCCAGCCCGACGGCCAGGTCGTCGCCGGCGGCTGGGTCCAGATCGACCGCGGCGGCGGCAACGGCCCGGGCAACACCGCGATGTTGCTCACTCGCTACCGGTAGCTCCCGGAGGAGCAGCGTCGTGCGAGCCAGGCAGGCAGTCAACTTCCGGGGCGGGCAGCTACCGCCGTTCTAGCGTGACTTTTCTGGTTCGAGTGGGTTACAACCAAGGCAATGAGGAGCGTCGTGAGACTGAAGACAGCATTGATCGGCTTCGCCGTGTTGTTCGCGGTCACGGCCGCGGCGGCGCTCGCCGCCGACCCCACCGACATGGGCTTCGGCACGAAGGGCATCGCCGAGATCGAAGCTCGCGCCGCGCCCCGGGAAGACGCTGGCCAGGTCGGCGGGATCGCCGACCTGCAACCGACGCGGGACGGGAAGATGCTGGCCGCCGTCTACCCGATCGCCATCCGTGGCCACTTCTTCGCCGCCGCGCGGATCGACCCGAACGGCGCCCTCGACCGAAGCTTTGGCAAGGACGGCTTCACCCCGTACATCAACGCGGCCAACCGTAAGGGCGGCGACTCGGCCGGGGTGCTGCAGGCCGAAGCCGTCGCCGGGCTGAAGGACGGCAAGGTCCTGGTCGCCGGGTACGACGAAGACCTCGGGGTCTTCGCCCCAGCCCTGGCCCAATTCACCGCGAAGGGCAGGCTCGATCCCCGCTTCGGTCACGGCGGCAAGGTCCTCCCGCTGCCGTCCTACGGGGGCCGGCCGATCTCGACGGAGGGCGGCGGTGAACGGCTTCGCGACGTGGCGATCGAGCCGGACGGGACGATCGTCGGTGTCGGCGACATCATCGGCGGGATCGGCGAAGGCCCGCGGCGCCCGGGCGCTGTGGTGGTGGCGTACCGCCCCAACGGTGAGATCGACCGGGCCTTCGGTCACGACGGCCGCCTGCGGTTCCTGGTCAGCGATCAGGGGCGCTACAGCGGCTATACCGGCTTCACCGAGGTCAAGGCGCTGCCGTCCGGCAAGCTTCTCATCTCCGGCTACATCCACCAGCGCTACGTCCTCTACCGGCTCACCGCCGACGGCCGAATCGACCGCAGCTTCGGCCACGACGGTCGGGTCGCGTTTGCGAAGCCAGGAGCCCGGGCGGTCAAGTTCACCTCCTTCTTCGAGGCGCCCTTCACCGTCGATTCCCGGGGCCGCATCGTCGTTTGCGTCCCGCTCTTCCCGGAAGGGGGCGAAGAGCCGATCGCCTTCGAGCGCCTGCTCCCCGACGGGCGGCGCGACCCCTCCTTCGGTCGCTCCCCATATATGGAACGGGCGCCGATCGACGGCAAGGAACCGGCGCGGCGCGAGCCCGGCGTCCAATACTTCTCCTTCTCGCCCCTGGCGGTCGCGATCGACGGCCACGGCCGGATCCTGGTGACGGGCGGGGAATCGGCCCCCTACACCCGCGGCCAGAAGGAACCCGGCCACGAAGACTTCACCTCCCGCCGCTTCCTGCCGGACGGTCGCCGCGACCGCTCCTTCGGCGAAGGTGGCGTCTGGCACACCGACCCCCCCGGTTCCCAGAGCCTCGCCCGCGCCGCCCTGAACCAGCCCGACGGCAAGGTCGTCGCCGGGGGGTGGGTGCAGATCGATCGCGGTGGCGGCAACGGCCCGAGCAATACCGCGATGCTGCTCACCCGCTACGGCTGAGGAGCGTCGGTCCGCTCGCCAGGCCCGTCCGAGGTCCCACCCGGCCTCGGAAGGAGAAGCCCGCGGCTTCCTCACACCGCGTCACACCGCTCCCCCTTGATGTTCCCGCGGGGTAACGTCGGCGTCCCCGCGCAGCCAGCCAACAATGTCACAGCCATCAACAACGTCACCGCGATCAATGCAGACGCGATCCTGAGTCGCCTCACCCAGCGGGACATTCGACCGGGGGTGGTGGTTCGTCGACCGGAGCTGCTGCGCCCGAAGCCGGGACCGTCCTCGACGGGATCGCCCCGAGGATGACGGCGATCGCACAGACGAGCACCCAGAGATTGGTCACCGCCAGCCAGAAGCGCTGCCAGAGGCCGTCCAGACCGGCGTCATGGGTGTGGGCACCGGCAGCGATGCCGGAGATCAGAAGGACCGCGAGCAAGGCGACGACCGCAGAGCCACCGATGAGTGACAGGCGGGCGAAGGGACCCGGCCACAGGGAGAAGGCGAGTGCGAACGGGGTCAGCAGCAGGGCGACTTCGAGGCCGAAGGCGGCCCAGACATGGCCGTACTCCTGCCAGGAGAGCGAACCGGCGTGCTGGCGCGCGCCGCAGAGCTGGTTGACCGAGGCGGCGCAGTCGAGGCGCAGCGGAGCGAGGGAGATTGCCAGAAGGCCGGCGAGGATGAACAGGCCAGGAGCGATCGACGACCCCCTACGAGCCTGCGCTGACGGCAGCAGAGCAACGCCTAGAGAAATGAAACCGAGGCCCCAGATCAGCGTCGAGAGATCGAAGATCCAAGGGTGGGCGGCGTCGCGGCGCCCCAGCTCACTGACGTACTCGTGTAGGGGCGAGTAGCTCGGTTCAAGCGCCCCGGCGATGATCCAGGCGAGGACGAAGGAGACCTGGCCCGCGATCGCAAACGATGCCAGTGCCCTGGCCCAACGTCGTCGGCGCAGTGCAGGTGCCGACTCACCGGGCGAGGAAGCACGCGAGGTGATCCCGGCGGGCAGGCTCAACACCCAGATCGCGGTCGGCAGTGATCGTCAGGCATCAGGTCGGCGGAGCCGGACGATCGCCCAGGAGACGCGGTCCCCTGCAAGGTGAGCGGAGCGTCGGTGGGGCGCGGCGGGCAGGCGCTCTGCGCCGCCCGGGGAGGGAGCTCACCGGTGGGAGGTTCCGACCCGGCTCGCGCTCTTCTTGGCGGCGTGGTGCTTGTGCTTCTTGGCGTGGCGCTTCTTCTTACAGCTGTTGGCGATCTGATCGTTGGATTCAGCGACCTTGCCGTTCTGTCCCCCGAACTTGACGGTGGCGACGTTCTTGACCTTGCAGAGGTTGGCGCTGTTCTGCAGCAGGCCCTGCTTGCCGCCCTTGAGCTCGAGGATGAATTTGGAGACCGGGGCGTCGGGGACGGCGGCGAAGGTGTTGCGGGTCCGCGAGACTTCCGAG
>JACDGU010000222.1 GCA_013821475.1 Solirubrobacterales bacterium | reverse complement strand
GAACTCACCCAGCTTCCGAAGGACGGAACCTCTCCAGCGGGCGTCCATGATCAAGAACCTCAGAGAAGGCGCGACGTGAGGAGGGATCGGGTGGACCTCGCCAAACCTCCCGCAGTTCGTGCAGGTGAGGTCCACCCGATCCCTGCCCGCCTCGCCCCTACCCGCTCAGGTTTTCATCGCCGGAAACAGCAGCACCTCGCGCAGACTGGCCGTCCCGGTCAGCATCATCACCAGGCGGTCGATGCCGAGGCCGACGCCGCCGGTCGGCGGCATCCCCTGTTCGAGCGCCTCGACGAAGCTCTCGTCGTAGGGCTGTGCCTCTTCGTCGCCGCGCTCGGACTCGCGCGCCTGCTGCTCGAAGCGGCGGCGCTGCTCGTCAGGGTCGTTGAGCTCGCTGAAGGAGTTGGCGATCTCGACGCCGCCGACGAAGGCCTCCCAGCGCTCGACCAGACCCTCCTCGGAGCGGTGTGCCTTGGCGAAGGGCGAGAGCTCGACCGGGTAGTCGAGGATGAAGGTCGGCTGGATCAGGCCCGGCTCGACCTCACGCGAGAGCAGGCCGTCGACGAGCTTGCCCCAACCCTCGGTCGGGTCGGGCTCGGTGCCCATCGCCTTGGCCAGCGCCTCGCGGGACGGGTGCTCGGCGATGTCGATCCCGGCGCGCTCGAGGATCGCCTCGCGCAGGGTGATCCGCCGCCACGGCGGCGCGAAGTCGATCTCGACCTCGCCGCGCTTGACCTTGGTCGTGCCGAGGACCCTCTCGGCGACCTCGGAGACGAGCAACTCGAGATCGTGGGCGGTCTTCTCGTAGTCGGCGTAGGCCTCGTACCACTCGAGCATCGTGAACTCGGGGTTGTGCTTGTGGGAGACGCCCTCGTTGCGGAAGTCCTTGCCGAGCTCGTAGACGCGGTCGATGCCGCCGACCACCAGCCGCTTGAGGTACAGCTCGGTCGCGATTCGCAGATAGAGGTCGCGGTCGAGGGCGTTGTGGTGGGTGGTGAAGGGACGCGCCAGGGCGCCGCCGTAGAGCGGCTGCAGGACCGGCGTCTCAACCTCGACGTAGGCGTGTTCGTCGAGCCAGCGGCGGATCTCGCTGATCGTCGCCGCCCGAACCCTGAAGATGCGCCGGCTCTCCTCGTTGGCGATCAGGTCGAGCTCGCGGCGACGGAAGCGGGTCTCGGTGTCCTCGAGACCGTGGAACTTGTCGGGCGGCGGGCGCAGGCTCTTGGCCAGCAGCCGCCAGCGATCGAGCGCCAGCGAGAGCTCGCCGCGGCGCGTCGCCAGCGCCGTCCCCTCGACGCCGACGATGTCGCCGAGGTCGAGGTTGACGAGCAGCGCGTAGGCCTCCTCGCCGAGTAGGTCCTCGCGGGCGTGCAGCTGCAGCCGGCCGCTGCCGTCGCGGAGGTCGAGGAAGCAGGCCTTGCCGTGGCCGCGGCGGGCGACGATGCGACCGGCGACGCGGTGACGCGACTCGGTCTCGATTCCCGCCACCAGCCCCTCGTGGGCGGCGCGGACCTCGGCGATGTCCTCGCGCCCGGAGAACTCGTGCGGGAACGGCTCGATCCCCGAGTCCCTGATGCGATCGAGCTTCTCGCGCCGATCCCTGAGGACGTCGGAGAGCTTCGGCTGCTCGGTCGGCTCGCTCATCGCGCGAGCCTATCGGCCGTCAGGCCTTCTCAATCTTGGTGATTTTGAGTTTTTTCTTCGGCCCGCGGGGGACCTCGACGGTGACCACGTCGTTGCGCTTCTTGCCGACCAGGGCTTTGCCGATCGGCGACTCGTTGGAAAGTTTGTGCTCGACCGGATTCGCCTCGGTCGAGCCGACGATCTGAAATTTCTGCGAGTCGCCGGTCTTCTGGTCTTTGACGTGGACGACCGAGCCGAAGCCGACTTCGTCGGTGCCGAGCGCCTTCTCGTCGATCACGGCGGCGCGGCGCAGCCGCTCTTCGAGCTGGGCGATCCGCCCCTCGAGCAGCGCCTGTTCGTTCTTGGCGTCGTCGTATTCGGCGTTCTCGGAGATGTCGCCGAATTCGCGAGCCTCCTTGATCCGCGCCGCGACCTCGCGACGTTTGGTCGTCGAAAGGTGCTCGATCTCCTCTTTCAGTTTCTCGAGACCCTCGGGGGTGACTACCGCCTGACGACTCACTTGCACAACCTCGCTTTTGGGATTTGGGGGGAGGCAGGAACGCCTCCCAGACCGAAAAAAACGCCCCGGTGTGGCCGCATACTTCGCCTCACCCGGGCACGGAGTCGCGGGATTATAGCGAGCGTCACAAACCGGCAAATCAGGCTGTTCTAGGCAACCGGAACGGGCTCGGCGAGGGAGCCGATCAGCTCCCTGGCACGGCTGAGATCGGCGCTGCGCTGCAGCTCCTCGGCGATCGCCGCCGGCGCCTGCAGGCGCTCCATATACCAGGGATAGAACTTGCGCAGGTAGCGCTCCGCTCGCTCGGCGCCGAGGTGCTCCTCGGCGCGATCGACGACCCAGAGCAGCTCGGTGACGACCTCCTCCCGGCTCGGGGGCTCGCTGCGCGCACCGGTCAGCTCTTCGAACAGCCAGGGGTTGCCGAGCGAGCCACGGGCGATCATCACGGCGGCGGCGCCGGACTCGCGGTAGGCCGAGTGCGCGGCGGCGGCACTGCTGAGGCCGCCGGAGACGATCACCGGCACCTCGACCCGCTCGACCAGCTCACGGGTCAGCGCGTAGTCCGGAGCGCCCTTGTGGCCCTTGGTCGCGACCCGCGGGTGGAAGCCGATCGCCGCCACCCCGACCTCCTCGGCGAGGCGGACGGCGAGGTCGAAGCCGGAGCGGTCGCCGGCCTCGATCCCGGAGCGGATCTTGACCGTGACCGGCAG
>JACDGU010000066.1 GCA_013821475.1 Solirubrobacterales bacterium | reverse complement strand
GGTGAGCGGGGCATTACGGTGCTGCATCCGGGTCCTCCTTGAGGTCGTAGGCGTCAACACCCACAGCCTCTCGGCGGGCCCGGATCTACTTCATGGCGTTCGGAACGTGGTGAGGCAGGTCATCTAGAGCCCGAACTGGCCGCGGGTCTGCGCACCCGTCGCAGCCGGGGGTGGCCCAGAGGGCGCCGGTTCGGATTCGGGCGCCGGTTCGCTTTCAACGGGCGCCACTTCTTCGGGCGCGGGTTCCGCTTCGGGCGTAGGCGCGGGTTCTTCGATGGGGGCCGGTTCGGCCTTCGCTTCGCGAGCCGAAGCTGCCCGTGCGCGGTGACGGCGAGCGATCCTCGCGCTCCGTCTCACCTTCGCGCGGTGTCGCCGCTGGGCTCGCCGCGCTCGCCGCCGCGATCGGGCCTTTTCGGCCGGCGTCGGCCCCGATGGCGTTATCGAGGCCGGCGCCGCCGCTTCCGGCGGCGGTCCGCTGTTTGAGAAGGGTTCCGGCGTGGTCGGTTCGGGCAGACTGGCCTTGACCGGCTGTCGCTTGATCGCACTGTGATGGTGGGCGATGGCTTCGATGCCGTGTTCGATCGGACCCGCCGCCAAGATGCCGCACAGCACCACGGCCGCCGCAGCACCACATTGGGCGAGCACCCGTCCTGGGCCGCTCGATGCGGCGGCGCTGCCGGAATAGGCGTAGGGGGCAAGTGGTCGCGCGGCCTCCGTCGTGCCGCGCAGAGCGGCGCTGAGACGACCCGAGACAAGTTCGGCGACGGCTTCAATCCGAGCGGAGACGAAGCGGGCGATGCCCCCGAGGCTGTGCCTGCGGGCGACTGCCGCTTGAGCCGCCAAACCGATGCTGGTGGGCGAGAGCAGCTTCCGGTCGCCGAGCAGCTCGTGAAGTTTTTTCATCGCCGCGGCGTGGTGGCGATCGGCGCTCGACTTCCCCCAGCCGAGCAGGCGCCCGGCCTCGCGCACCGAGCGTCGCTCGTAGTAGACGAGCGCCATCAGCTTTTGGTCTTTGAGGCTCAACCGCGCGACCGCCTTGGCGACCCGCTTGCTGCGGTCGCGCTCGAGGACGACGTCCTCGGGCGTGGGGGTGGCTTCGTCGACCAAGTGGGAGGCCGATTCGAGCGGCGCCATTTGTGGCCTTCGCTTCTCGCTGGCGTAGAGGTCCTTGGCTCGCCACCGGGCGTTGTACAACAGCCAGCCCACCGGGTTTCGCGCGGGCCGGTTGTCTATGAGCCACGCGGTGTAGTCGGCCACCGCTTGGCTCAGCAGCTCGGGGGCATTCTTGGCGATCCATGCGCCCGAGTACTTCCGAGCCAAGATCACCCGTAGGCCGCGTTCGGCTTCGCGGAGCTCTGCCCCGGTGATGCCGCCCCCGCTCCGCTGAGCGAGGCGATCTTTTTGGACCCGCGCCATTGTGGACGCCCCGGTGGGCGGGGCGCGGGGAGTTCTCCCCCCGCCCCGTCTCATCCGTGTCTGTTGCGCCTACGGCCGGACCGGAACGTCAATCAGTTCCGAGGAGCCGGAGTGGTACGGGACTCCTTTCTGCGGTGGCATCTGGGCTCGCATGGTGTAGGTGACCGGGGTCAACGCCTGGGTGAACGGATAGCGGACGGTGTAGCTGCCGTCGGCTCGGGTGACGACCTCGCGGAAGACCATCCAGCCCTTGCCGCTTTTCACCTGCAGGACGATCGCCACGCCGCCCGCCTCGGGACCCGGCAGTCGACCCCGGAAGACCGCAGTCGTTTTGTCGTGAACCGGGGTGCGGCTGACCAGCCGCAGGGTCGGCCGCGCCTTGGTGACCAGGGTGGCGCGCGAGCGGATCGTCCGCGCGCCGGGTCGGTATTCGACGCTCAACTCGCGCGAGGCGCCGCTTGGCACCGGATAGGCGTATCCGCCCTGGGCGTCGGTGACCGCCGTTCCGAGGAAGTGGCGCTTGCGGGCGGTGACGATCCGGCTGTAGATGCAGACCGGCGCGCCGCCGATCTGCCGCTCGCCGCCGCCGATCAGGCGGCCGGAGAGCGGCGCACCCGAGCCGTAGGGGACGAGTAGCTGGTTGCGGTGATGCTGACCGAGGGTGGCCGAGATGCCGCTGCCGCCCTTCACGCCTGAGCGCACACAGTCGAAGGCCAGCGGCGCGCTCACCGGAGCGCCGACGTTGCCCTCGGCATCAGAGAGCCACACCCGCAAGGTAAACCGGCCCCGGCCGGGCGGGGTGGCGAGATCGGCGATCGCCTGGGGATTGGTGCCGGGCACAATTCGTTCGGGGACGACGACCCTGCCTTTGTCGCCCAGCACCTCGTAGTGAACGGCGTTGATCGGCGAACCGGCATCGACGATGTTCTGCCACTGCACGTCGAACCCGCGCGCCGATCGGCTTGAGCTCGGCGGCGTCACCGAGATGTCCTGCGGCGCGGCGGGCGGCACCGTGTCGTGCGGGATCGCGACGCTCGCCGCCGGGCCGACGAATCCGACTTCGTCCTCCAGGGCGACGTTCAGCCGGTAGTCGCCGGGGGTCGACGGACCTTCGATCAGCGGCAAGCTGGTCGGGTTGGTGGCCGCGACCACCTTCTCCGGCACGACCACGTTCCCGAGGGCATCGGTGACCGAATAGTGGACCCTGGTGATCGGCGAGCCAGAGTCGGCCGACAACCCCCAGCTCGCCGAGAACCGTGGTTCGTAGCGAGCGGCATTCGGCGTCCCGATCGCCAGCGACAGCGGCGCCGCGGGCGCTGTGTTGTCGGTGCGGACCGTTCGCACGTCGCAGCTTTCACCACCGCTGCCGGCGATCCCCGACGCCTGCCCGAAGTCCTGGGCGCAGGCCGCCGCCGAATGGACGCCGTCGCCCAGCGCGGCGGTGTCGAGCGTGAAGGAATGCGGAAACGGTCCGCCCCGCGGGCACGGCTGGAAGGAGCGGGCGTATTCCCCGCTGGCATCGTTGGCGGCGAGGTCGCACTGCGAGCCGTAGTTGGCGACGGATTGATCGGCGCCGTCGAGGCGCAGCCGTTCCCACCGGAGCCCCGAACCGGCCTCAGAGGTTGACCAAGAGATCGGTTGGGCGCCTTTCACCCAGCCGCCATTAGCCAGAGCCCCCGCACCGATCGCGACGCTCGGCGGCGAGGGATCGTTAAGCGTCAGCAGCATCGTGTTGGAGTCGGCGGCGTTGTAGTTGGCGCGGTCGCAGCCGGCCATGCGAACGCAGACCATCTCGAAGCTGAAGCGCCGGTAGGCGCCGTAGGTCGAGTACGGCCAGAGATGGGGGGCGAAGGTGGTCGTTCGCGGAGCGAACAACGGTCCTTCTTGATCGGCGGCGCCGGTCCCCTGGTAGAGGATGTTATTGACCGAGCCGTCGTAGCCTTCGACGAAGTAGTGCGCCCGCCAGCCTTCGTTAAAGGCATTGGGCTCGCGGGTGTAGCCGCCCGCCGCCGCTATCTGGACAGATTCTGGTGCCGACCAGTTGAAGCGCCCAAAGGCGCCGTAGCCGGCGTTGCCCGATTCCTGGTTCTCGACGACTCGCACGAATGCCGCGTTGCCTGCCGGATCGGGAGCGGGTCCACAGTGGTTTTCGTAGCGAAAGAGTCCGCCGGGGTTGGCATCCGTCCCGGTGTTGCTTTCGATGGTGTATTCGCCCGCCCCCACATTTCCCGCGCACAGGAGCAGCTTGTAGTAGCTCGCGTCGGCCCTCTGCGCGCCCAGGCAGGCAAGGCCCGCCAGGGCGAGGACGATGACCGTCGCGATCGAGGTCGAGCGCACACGCGCTCCTCGACAGAGTCGTGAACTCATACCTATCTCCATTCCCTAAGCCGATCGGGGCTCAAGGAAGGCTTCCCAGTCCTCCTGCCTCCCGCTCAGTCCAATTCGCCCAGAGACGAAATGGACGGCCGGAGGGGGCGTTCCGACGGTCGGCTGCTTGTGACTAACACAGCAGTTGGCAGACGGTACCCCGAAAAAGACTGACTGTTTTAAGAAGGAAAAAATTGCAAAGGATTCCGACAAGTTCCATAGTCAGACTCGCTCACACACAGTAGGTTTCAGATAAGTTCAGAATCCTTTTGCCGTTATTTGCGGGAGCGGTCGAAGCGGCCGGAAGAACGGACCCTCAGTCTGATAAGCGGCCGGCCGCCTTTTGGGCGTCGGGCGGCGCTAGCCAACTTCGATTGCGGCCGGGCGGCTCCTGCAAATCCACCGCGAGGTTCGGACGTCCAACCGCGCGCTGCCGGCAACCGGGTCAATTTGCCGGGGCGTTCGGCCCGCGAGTTCCCCATTACTCATATGGGGGCAAAGCGAGCGAGGGAGCGTGGAGAGCCTTTGTCGGCGTCGATGATCGCGGCCGTCGCCGAACGCCTGGCAACTCTCGCGGTCCCGAATCGTGTCGCGCTTCTAGACGCGCTGCGGGCAGGCGAGGCGACCGTTCAGGAGCTCGCGGATCTGGTCGGGCTCACGCATCAGATGGCCTCTCACCATCTGGCCGTCCTCTACCGCGGCGGACTGCTCTCTCGCCGCCGCGAGGGAGCGGCGACCGTCTACGCGGTTGATGACTGGAGCTCTAGTTGGGTGATCGAACAGGTGGCACAGTCGCTATCGGACGACGATGCCTGATGCGAGCGCCGCGCCGCGCTCGCCAGCTCTTTGCCCGCTGAGAAAGACCGCCGAGAGGCGGGACGGGAAGTGTCGGCCGGCCCTGCTGACACGAGGCGAGCGACAACGGGATCTGGCTCTGGGAGCCGTTCACCGTTCACCGTTCGCCGCATATCACACACACACTGTCGGTTCGCAAATCCGCGTATGCGCATACGCGGATTTGTAGACCTTTCTCTGACTCCGCAGTACTCCTCTCGCCGTCAACCGAAAACCAAACCCGCCGGGGGGGTGAAAAACACACTCGCCCCCCCGGCGGACCGGAGGAGGCGAATGCAAGGTGAGTGAGGAGTCGGGAAGCAAAGTAAGGAGAACTTCGACCGGGCGGTCCCTGGTGCGGACCCTCGGGCGAGGAGCGATCTGGACGGCGCTCGGGCTGCTTCTGGTGCGGGGCGTCGGGGCGGTGGTGTCCCCAGCCGGAACCGGGGCGGCTGCGGCCCCTGCGATCAGTCCAGCGAGCGATCAGGCCGCCGACGCTTTCGCAGTCGGCTTCGCCCGCACCTACCTGGCGAATCCGAGTGCGGAATCGCTGGCGCCGTATCTGGCCGAAGGGGCGCGGGTCGGGACCGGAACCGCGCCCAAGGTCGAGACGGCCGAAGTTCAGCAAGCCGAGGTCAGTGGCACCGAAGACTTGGGCGGCGGGGAAGCGGTCCTCACCGTCGCCTGCGAGCTCCGCGACTCGCGCACCCTCTACCTGGCCGTCCCGATCGCTCGCTCAGGGGCGGGCGAGGTGGCGGCGCTGGGTGCGCCCTCGATAGTCGCGGCACCGGGGATCGCGGCTGGGGCCGATGCAGATCGGCCTCAGCCGCTCGCCGGTGGTGAGGCGGGCGGGATCGAGTCACTGGTCTCGAAGTTCCTGCCGACCTATCTCTCTTCCGCTGAAGCCGGGGACCTCTCCTACCTCCTGCTTCCCGGCACGGTGATCCAGCCGCTGGGCGGCGCGGTCGCCCTGAAGTCGATCGGCACTCTCAGCCAGATCGGCGACGGCGAAGGCCGCCGTCGCACCGTGCTGGCAGCGGTCCGAGTCACCGACCCGAGCGGCGGCGGCACCTATCCGTTGGTCTACCGCCTCCAGGTCAAGCGCGGCGGCGCCGACGGTCGCTGGTACGTCGCCGCCCTTGAGGGGGTCTCGGCATGAGTCGCCGGGCGCTTCTCCTCACCGCGGCACTCCTCTGTCTGCTCGGCCTCGCGCTGATCGGGGCGCCGGTCGCGGCGGCGGCGGGGGGCAATGACGTGGCTCTGAACCTCGGGAGCTTGCTACGCAAATACGCCGGGGAGATCTACGGCGGGCTCGTCGCGCTGTTCGCCCTGCCGTTTCTGTTCACCCGCCGCTTCGTCGAGCTCGGGACCTACTTCGTCGCCGCGATCGTCGTCGGCTGGCTGGTCTTTAGCCCCGACCAGGTCGCGAACGCAGCAAGGGCGATCGGAAACCAGGTGCTGCCATGAGTGGCCACGAGACGATCCGCTCCTACCAGCGGATATTCCGCCCCGAGCGGCGCCTGCACCAGATCGAGGGTCGGGCGCTGCCGGTCCCCGGCGGGGTGCCGCTGCGCTGGCTCGGCTACGCGGGCGCATCGCTGCTGGCGGTGCTGATGCTCGCCGCCGGCTCGGTGACGATCTATGTGGGACTGGCCGTCGGCGCGGCGATCGCCGGGGCCGCGGTTGGCAGGCGCGAGGGGGCCGCGGTCGCGGGCATCTCGGCGCTCGCCGGCTCCTGGCTCGGCGGTCACGTCCTCGGGCTTCTCGACTGGCCGCTGCGGCTGGTCGTGATCCCCGCCGGGGTCGCGACGCTCGGCACCCAGGCGACCCCCGACGGCCGCCGCGCCGACCGCTTCGCCCTCTCCTGGCTGGCCCTGCGGCTCTCGCCCCGGCGGCGCTCGCTCGGGCGGGCGCTACCCCCCGAGGACACCCCGCGGGTCGAGGACGCCTCGGTCTGGGTCGCCCCCGACGAGCACTCTCCTACCCTGCGGGCGGGGCGAGTTCGCGGCGAGGGCACGATCGCCTTTTCGACGTCGATCGCCGCCCGTCGCTCGCGGCTTCGCCAGCGCCGAATGCTGGTTCGCGTCCACGGCGGCAGGGGCCGTCGGGCAGAGATCGCCGCGACGCGCCTCGCGGTCGCAGACGGCGAGACCGTGGAGGTCCGGCCGTGAGCGAGTTTCCGCTGCGCTACGCGCGTCGCAACCTCCTGATCGGGCGGGGCGGCGAGTGCTCAGCCCTCTACCGCGCCACGCCCGCCTCCTATCCGTTCCTGCCGGTGGGGGAGAAGTGGACGCACCTCGGCCGCCTTGAACTTTTCGCGAATCTGGTCGGCGCCGACTTCTCGCTCTGGCGGGTCCAGCGCTCCTACCCGGCTGAGCGCTACGCCGGGGCCCTGGCGGGCGAGGCAGATGCCGACCACGCCGACGCGGCGGGCTGGCGCGGGTTCCTCGCCGGTCAGGAAGCGAGGCTCCGCGATCTCGATTCCCACCTGCCCGAGGTCTATGTATCCGTCTCCCTCGGCGGGCAATCGCGGGGCGCTTTTCGCTCGCTCGATCGCGCTCGCCGTCGCCTTGAGGACCTGGCGGGCGTCGGCGCCGCCGCGCCGATCTCCGGCTCCGAGCTGGCCGACCTGGCGGCGGCTGAGGAGCGTGTCTTCGGCCGCCTGGCCGGGACGATCGGCCTGCGCCGAGCGCAGACGCCTGAGCTTCAATGGCTCCTGCGGCGCGGCGCGACCCGCGGCGTCGCCGAGCCTGCGCTGGAAGGCGCCTGGGAGCCCGACGCCCTGGTCCTCGCCGGAGCCGACGGCGCGCTCAGCTACGAGCCGCTGGAATCCGATCTCTGGCGCCTCGCCAACGAGCCGATGGTCGAGGACCCGGCCGAGCCGCCCTCGCTTGAAGTGCAGGCCGAGGCGGGGCCGAACTTCCAGGCGATGCTCTGCGCGGGCGCCCTCGCCGAGGAGGCCGAGTTCCCCGGTGCCGCCGAGCTCCTGTTCGATCCCTTGGAAGGCGTCGGGTTCCCGGTCGACGCGGTGCTGCACGCGCGTTGGATCGGCAACCGCGACGCGCTCGGGCAGATTCGCAAACGCATCCTCGACGTAGAGCACGCCCACCGCGAGGCGGTCGGCTCCCACGGCGGGCCGGGCTGGCGCAGCGAAGACGACCGCGAAGCGGCCCGCGAATACGAGGCGGTGCTTCAGTCCTCGGCGCACCCGCCGATGTTGCGGGCTTCGCTCGGGATTTCGCTCGGCGCCGCCAGCCGGGTCGAGCTCGAGCGGCGGGTCGCGACGATACGCGAGCGCTTCGGCGACGTGGTCCTGCATCGGCCGCGTGGTTTCCAGCACCGTCTCTTCTTCGACCACCTGCCGCGAACCGACGGCGGCGCCGTCGGTGACTACCGACAGCAGATGACGATCGAGCAGTTCGCGGCGATGGTCCCGACCGCCACCGCCGAGGTCGGCTCGGCGACCGGCACCTACATCGGCTACACCCCCGCCGGGACCCGCCGCCCGGTCCGCTTCGATCCGACCGAGGCGAGCCGCACCGCGCGGCCGACCGGCGTCCTTCTGGCCGGCACCCTCGGCTCGGGGAAGACGCTCGCCTCAGAGGCGATCGTCTTCGCCGCCGAGCGGCGCGGCTCGTTGATCGTCGACTTCGATCCCAAGCCCGATCATCGCCTGGAGGCTATCCCCGAGCTCGCCGGCCGGGTCGAGGTACTGGACCTCTCCGGCGATCCGGCCCACCGCGGCAAACTCGACCCGCTGGCGATCGCCCCCGCCGAGCTGCGCGAGGAGATCGCCTCCTCCTACCTGCTCGACCTCCTGCGCGATCCGCCTCCCGCCTGGGAGAACGCGATCGATCGCGCGGTGCGCGACGCGGTCAGGGCCGGGGAGCGGAGCCTCTTGCGGGTCGTCGAGCGGCTCGCGCGCAGCGAGGCGGAGGCATCGCGCGACGCCGCCGAGGCCCTCGACGTCCTCTCCGACTTCGGCCTCGCCCGCCTCGGCTTCTCGGCCGGAGGCGAGGAGGAGATCGAGCTTCCTTCATCGGTCCTCACGATCAGGACGCCGGGTCTCTCCCTGCCCGACCCCGGCGCCTCGCGCGAGACCTACACGCGCGTCGAGCGAATTTCCGTCGCGACCCTGTCTCTGGTCGCGGCGCTGGCTCTGCGCCTCGTCAGCACGAACCGACACAGAAAAAAGATCGTGCTGCTGGACGAGGCGTGGTTTCTCCTGGCCTCCACCCAAGGCCGGTTGCTCCTCAACAGGCTGGTGCGCCTGGGCCGGAGCATGAACGCGGCGGTGCTGCTGGCGACCCAGCGGCTCGCCGATCTCGGCGATCTCTCCGACCTGATCGGGACCTATTTCCTGTTCGGTCAGACCTCGGTCGCCGAGGCCGAACGCGGACTCGCGATGGTCGGCCTGGACCCGGCCGATCGCGGGCTGCGCGGGCGGCTGACCGAGTACCGGCGGGGCCTGTGCCTGATGCGCGACCTCGACGGCCGGGTCGGCGAGGTTCAGTTCGACCTCGTCTTCGACTCGCTGCTGGAAGCCCTCGATACGACGCCGAAGGCGGCGGCGGCATGAAGCGGCGGTGGTGGGGGAGAAGGGCAGCTGCCGTTTCCGGGCTTGCAGGCGTCCTGACGCTTCTCGCGCACCCGCTCGGGCGGGCCGGCACCGACGTTTTTCAGAACATCGGCCCGGCCTCGCCGCTCGCCGGCGCCAGCTTCGGGCGCTTTCCGCTCAGCAGCTACACGCTCGACCAGCACTTCACCGTGATCTCGGCCTCGCTGACCGGCGGGGTCGACGTCTCCGGCCTCTTGCCGGAGATCGCCTGGTTCTTCGCCGCGATGACCTGGCTCGTGACCAGCTTCCTGGCGAAAGTCGTCGTCGAACTCTTCTCCTTCGCCTTCAACCTCGATCTCGTCAACGGCTCGCAGGCGACCGGCGGCGCCGGGGCGCTCGGCCCCGTCTCGGCGGCGATCCACTCGATCTACGCAAACGTCTTCGGGGCGCCCTGGCTCGTCCTCGCGATCTCGCTGGTGGGGCTCTGGGCGATGTGGAAAGCGCTGGTGCAGCGGCGGTATTCGGAGACCGCCGGAGCGCTGGCGCTGTCGCTGATCTACGTCGTGATCGCGCTGTTCTTCGTCGCCGAGCCGGGACAGACGATCGGGCAGGCGTCGCGCTGGACCAACGAGATGAGCCAAGCGTTCCTCTCGATCACCTCCCACGGCGACCCGTCGGGGGGCGAACAGGCGAGCGCCGATGACGCCGACCAGCTCTTCGGCCTGCTGATCGAAAAGCCGTGGGCGGTCCTGGAGTTCGGCGGTCTCGAACACTGCGCCGTCTCCGGCACCGGCGACGAAGATTCCGATCCCGAATCGGCGCCGGTCCGCCCGCTCTCCTCTGAACCCTCGCGCGACGCCGAGCTCGCCCATCGCCTCGCCAGCGGAACGGAGGTCAGCGCCGACGGCAAGGTCTGCGTCAACAACGCCAACAAGTACTCCCAGCACTTCCTCCGCTTCTCAGGTGGGAGCGATGAACGAAAGGAAGAGTACGAAGCGCTCGACCAGGGCGACTCCGGCAAGCTCCCTGACGCTGATCCCGAAAAGGCGGGCTACAAGCTCGGCGTCGCCGACAAGCCGGCGACCGACGCGATGGAGGAGGGCGGCCAGTACCAGCGCTTGGTGATCGCGCTGCTGGTCGCCATCGGCGAGCTGGGCGCCTTCATCCTGCTCGGCGCGCTCTCGATCGGCGTGATCCTGGCGCAGGTAATGCTTCTCCTGCTGCTGGCCTTCTCGCCGGTGGCGCTGGTGGCGGCGGCGATCCCCGGTCGCGGCCACGACTTCTTCAAGGTGTGGCTGGGGAAGCTCGCCGGCTACCTGCTGCGAAAGGCCGCCTACTCGCTCGTCTTGGCGGTGCTGCTGGCGATCAACGGGGCGCTCCTCGACGCGACCGCCTCGCTCGGCTGGCTCTTTTCCTTCGGTCTGCAATCGGTCTTCTTCTGGATGGTCCTGATCCAGCGCCGGACGCTGACCGACGGCATCATCGGGATCGCGACCGGCCCCAGGACCCCCGGTCACGACCGCGCCCTTGACGCCCTCGCCCTATACGGGGGAGCGCGCTTGGCTCTGCGCGGGCCGCTGCGAGGGGCGGGGATGATGGGTGGCGCTGCGGTCTCGCGCCTGCGCGGTAGCCGGGGGAGCGAGGACCGACACAAGGCTCCTCTCGGCGGCGTCAGTCATACCGTCGCGAGCGGTGGCGCCGGGGATCAAAAGGCCACCGACGCGACCGCCCAATCCGGTGACGGCCAGAGCGCGGGCGCCCAGACCGCCGACGCGCAAACCCGCTCGTCGGATCAGACGAGCGGGCGCGGCACGGCAGAGACCCCGAAGACCTCCGGCGAGCAGAGCGCCAAGGGCGCCAAGAGAAGCGCACCGGCCGACGAGCAGGACTCACAGGGGGAGGCGAAAGGCTCGCCCGCGGCAACCGAGACGGAGTCGGATAAAGAGGGCGGCGGGCAGGACTCTGGGCGCGAGCGGCCTTCACGCTCGGGCGCGCCGGGCTCGGGCTCTCCCGTGAATACGGACGGCGACCGTCGTCGGGGCGAGGACTCGCCCCGAGCCGCCGCCGATCGGTCGCGCGAGGCCGGGACGCGACGAGGCTCTGCGCCGAACGCAGACAAACCTTCAGAGGAAGGAGACGCGGCCGAGCGAGGGGCAGCGCGGCGAGCGAGGCCGAACGTCGCCGAGACCGCCGCCCGCTCAAACGGAGCAGAGGCCGGGCCAACGCCTGAGGCCTCGACGCCCGTGAGGCGGCCCCGACCGGAGGTCCGCCAGCCCGCCGAGCGCCATGATTCGGGTAGCTCGTCCAAGCCGCCTGCCGACTCCGACCTGAGCGAGGAGCTGGCGGCCGAGCGGGAGGGCGCGAAGCGCTCCGCGGAGCAGCCGAGCGTCGGCCCGCCCTCGACGCCGAAATCTGCTGGGGAGAACGCGGCGACCGATCAGCCGACGCCGAGCGCGGAGGAGCCCGCCTCGCCGCCCCGGCGTACCCGTCGGCCGCTGCGGAGGCGCAAGTGAGCGGCGCGGGTATCCGCCGATTCGTCCTCGGCGCCGCGATCGTCCTGGTCGCCGTGGTCGGGACGATCACCGCCGTCCTGATGGCGCTGCTCGGTGCCGATCTCGCCTGCGGCGTCGGTGGCGGCACCGCCGTCGCCGCCGGCCCGTCGCCGACGATGACGGCGCTTCGCGAAATCCCCAAAGCCCGCCTTCAGATCTACCGCGAAGCGGGGACGCGGATCGACATAAGCTGGCCTTTCCTCGCCTCGATCGGCGCCCAAGAGTGCGGCCACGGCGCCTGTCACGAAATCAATCCGTCGGGCTGTGCCGGGCCGATGCAGATCGCCTACGTCCGTGGCTCGGCGTGTAGCCCCGACCCGTCGGCGCCGACGATCTGGGAGACCTACCGGACCGACGGCGACGGCGACGGGAAGACTTCGATCTTCGATCCCGCCGACGCCGTTTTCACCTCGGCGAAGATCCTCCGCCGGGTCGAGGGCGCCCCTCCGGCCGGCGGCTCCTACGCGGCCTATCGCGAAGCCGCCTGCGGCTACTACGGCGCCTGCGGTGACGGCGTCGCCGCCTACGCCGACGAAGTCATGGCCCGCGCGGTCGAATACGGCTTCGACGGTAAGGGCGCGAGCGAACCGGCACCCGAAACTGAACCCGAACAGGGTCCGCCGCCGCCGTCCTCGGGGTCGGCCTGCGAAGCGAGCGTCGGCGGCGGCGCCAGCGGCTCGGAAATCGTCCGAATTGCCGAGTCCCAACTTGGCCACGCCGAGAACCCGCTTGGCTCCAACTGCCAGAAGTACGGGCCGTGCGTGGAATGGTGCTCGCTGTTCGTCGCCTGGGTCTGGGAGCACGCGGGGGTTCCGCTGGAAGGAGGGACCGCGCCGTTTGCCTATTCGGGCTCGATCTATGAATGGGCGCAGGATCACGAAGGCGGGTTCCCAAAGGGTCCGGCTCCCGGCGATAAAAACCCGTTTTCCCTTGCCCAGGAAAACGGCGCGCGTGTCCTGCCGCCCGACGCCACCCCGGCACCAGGGGACGCGGTCCTCTACGGAACCGGTCCGACCGAAAGCGATCACATCGGCATCGTCGAGCGCGTCTTCCCCGACGGGGAAATCACGACGATCGACGGCAACTACAGCGATCGGGTCGAGCGTGTGGGTCCGTTCGATCCCTCGCGGGCGGTGGCCGAAGGGGAGCCGGCGCCGATCTTCGGCTACGCGCATCCGCCAAGCGAAGGTTCCGGGGGGCGGGTGCAGAGCCAATGATGGACCGCCTCCGCGTTCTTCTCGACCGTCCGCTCGAGCCGCGTGTCGCTCGCGCGGTCCTCGCCCTGGCGGGGTGCGTGACGGTGGGCTTCGGGATCGTTGTCGCCCTTAGTGGGATTGGCGGCGTCCCGGCCGATTCGCACACCGCGACGACGACGGCGGCTCATCGGCCGAGCGCCCCGCCGCCTTCGGTGGACCCCGCTCCCCGCGAAGCCCCGCCCTCCGCGGAGCCTGCAAGCCCGCCGCCGGTCGATGGACGCCAGGACCCTCAAGACCGTCGGGGAACCCCTGCCTTTCACCGCGCCAAGCAGGAGCTTCGCGGGCACCGGGCGCTCCAGCACCTTCCCTACCGCACCGGCCGGGTGGCGATCACGCTCGTCGGCGCCGATCACGGACGGGCAGTCCTGGCGGTGAGAGCGGCATCGGTCCAAAAGGCGAAGAAGGGCTGGCGAGCGTTCCTACGCCGCTTCCGCGATTCGGGGCTCGCCTACGAGCCGCGCTTTGAGGCGAAGCCGACGAGGGGTGGGCGGTGAATGTCGGATCGCTCTTCACCGGCATCGGCGGCTTCGACCTCGGCTTCGAGCGCTGCGGGATGCGGGTCGCCTGGCAGGTCGAGCGCGACCCCTTCTGCCGAGCCGTCCTCGCCGACCGCTTCCCTGAAGCCGAGTGCTTCGAAGACGTCTGCGAGGTCGGCGGCTCCGAGCTCTGCCCGGTCGATCTCATCTGCGGCGGGTTCCCCTGCCAAGACCTCTCGGTCGCCGGAGCGGGC
>JACDGU010000221.1 GCA_013821475.1 Solirubrobacterales bacterium | reverse complement strand
GGCTTACGTCCCGAGACCAGCAGGTTGTAGAAGAGCTCGGCCGGCAGCCGCGGCTCGAGCAAAGCGGTGTCGACCTTCTGCAGGGCGATGTAGCTGCGGAAGGCGAAGCGGCGCCAGCGCAGTGGGACGGAGTCCGGCTCGGCGCTCGACTCGACCGTGCGCAGGCCCCAGCCCCAGGCGTTGGAGAGCAGCTCCTCGCCGCCGACCCGTCGCTGCTCGAAGCCGGTCCGGCGCAGCAGCCGGCGCAGCTCGGCGGGGGCGAACGCGTGGACGTCGACCTCGCCCTCGAGCGCGTGGCCGCCCGACTGTCCGACCTCCGGCACGGCACGGCGACGCGATCCGGTCAACCGCCGCCAGGCCGGCGCGACCAGGATCCCGGTCCGCTTCGGCAGCGCCGCCAGGCGGTCGCCGTAGCGCGATGGCTCGCCGGCGAAGGCGATCATCCCGCCTGGTCGCAGCACCCGGCGGAATTCAGCGAAGGCGCGATCCACGTCGGGGATGTGGTGGAGGACGGCGTGGCCGAGGACGAGGTCGAAGCTCTCGTCCTCGAAGGGCAGCTCCTCGGCCTCGGTGGCGACGGTGCTGACTCCCTCGACCCCGAGGGCATCGGCCGTCGCCGCCAGGCGCTTCAGCATCCCGGGCGAGATGTCGGTCGCGGTCAGGCGCTCGATGGCGCCGAGCTGGACCAGGTTGAGCGAGAAGTAGCCGGTGCCGGAGCCGATCTCGAGCGCGTCGCCGAAGGAGCGGCCCTCAAGGCCGCCCAGCGCCTTGACCAGCTTCAGCCGCACCTGGCGCTGGCCGATGTCGCCGAAGTCGATGCCCCACTTGGCGTCGTACTCCTCGGCGGCGGCGTCGTGGTAGCGGGTGTTGACGTCCTTGATGTGCTCCGGCGTGGCGGTCGGGGAGGCGGGCATCGGGCGGGAACTCTACGCAGAACCGCGCAGTCGACGGAGCGCAGGTAGCGTCTGGCCCATCGCGGAGGAGTACCTACAGCTGAACCAGCCGCCCGGAGTGCCGCCGCTGCCCTTGACCGGGGAGCGGACGCTGCCCGACGTGCCGGAGGAGAACTACTGGTACCGGCGCCACCTGGTCGTCTACGAGTGGATCGCCGCCCGGGTCGGCGGCCTGAGGGTGGTCGACATGGCCTGCGGCGAGGGCTACGGCTCGAACGTCCTGGCCGTCAGCGCCGCCAGCACCGTTGGCGTCGACGCCAACCCGGAGGCGCACGAGCACGCGCGGCTGCGCTACACGCGTCCCAACCTCCGCTTCGAGCGCGACCTGGTCGGAGGCTTCTCCGAGCCCTGCGACGCGGTCGTCTTCCTGCAGACGATCGAGCACGTGCAGGACGCCGGCGCGATCCTCGAGCACTTCAAGTCGATGCTCGACCCGGGAGGGGTCGCCTACGTCTCGACGCCCAACCTCCTCACCCTGGCGCCGGAGGGGGCGGAGAAGTCCGACAACCCCTGGCACGTCCACGAGTACCGCGCCGAGGAGTTCCGCGCCCTCTGCGAGGCGCACTTTCCGCGGGTCGAGGTCCGTGGCCTCTTCCATGCCCGCAAGCTGCGTGCGCACGAGCTGGCGATCAGGCTCGGTTGGGACACGGTCCACAAACGGCTGGGGCTGACCAAGCCCTTCTATGACCGCTTCACGCCGGCGATCGCCGCCTCCGACTTCGCCCTGCGCGACGCGGGTCTCGACCGCGCCCTCGACTTCATCGCGGTCTGCCACACGGCATGAACGACCGGGGTACCGCCGGCGACCTGGCGATCGTCCTCCACTCCCACATGCCCTACGTCGAGGGCTTCGGGACCTATCCCTTCGGCGAGGAGTGGCTGTTCGACGCGGTGATCCGCTCCTACCTGCCGGTGCTCGAGGTCGCTCGGGACCTGACGATGACGGTGACTCCGGTACTCGCCGACCAGCTCGAGGACGAGGGGACCAGGCGGCGCCTGCGCGAGTTCCTGGTCGAGTGGCGGATCGGCGCCGCCGAAGCCGACCTGCCCGAGGTCCCCGCGGAGTGCCGCCCGGCGTGCGAAGCGGAGCTGGCCCGCTACCGCCGGGCGCTGGAGCTGCTCGATGCGGCCGGGGGAGACCCGCTGGCGCCGTTCCAGCGGGCGGCGGCGGACGGCCGGGTGGCGCTGGCGAGCTCGGCCGCGACCCACGCGGTGCTGCCGCTGCTGGCGACGCGCGAGGGGCTTGGCCTGCAACTCGACGCCGGTATCCGCTCTCACCGTCGCCGCTTCGGCTGGGACGGCGGCCTCTGGCTGCCCGAGTGCGCCTATGCGCCGGGTCTCGACTGGAACTTGGCCGAGCACGGGGTGGAGTGGTTCTGCGTCGACCAGAGCGCCCACGGGGCTTCGCTCGACGCCTTGGTCCCGGTCCGGACCGAGGCCGGGCCGGTGGCGCTGCCGATCGACTGGGAGGCGATCGGCTGGCTCTGGTCGCTCGGGGGCTACCCGTCGGACCCGGCCCACGCCCAGTTCGACGGCAAATCGCTGCGCGGGATCAGGCTCTGGAGGGTAGGTGGCGGCGCCTACGACCCGTCCGCCGCCGCCGCTGCGGCCCGCCGCCAGGCCGGTGAGTTCCTCGCCGCGATCGCCGAGCGGCTGGCGGCCTTTGCCGCCGAGCGCGAGCGCCGCGGGCTGATCGTCTTCGCGATCGACACCGAGCTGCTCGGCCACTGGTGGTCGGAGGGGCCGGTCTGGCTCGAAGCCGTCCTCGAGGGCGCCGCCGGCGCCGGGGTGCGGCTGGCGACCGCGCCGCAGGCGGTCGCCGAGCATCGCGCCGAAAGGCGCCCCCTGTCAGCGTCCAGCTGGGGCGAGGAGAAGGACTTCAGGACCTGGGACGCGCCGCCCGTCGCCGACCTCACCTGGGGTGCGCGACGGCTCGAGCTGCGGC
>JACDGU010000220.1 GCA_013821475.1 Solirubrobacterales bacterium | reverse complement strand
TCGGCCGCAGGCACATCCTGCGGCCCAGTCCCCGCACTGTCATGCGCGGGGTGCCGACTTACCTACCGTGGAGGCCGGTCGGCTCTCCATACGGTCTTGAACTGCTCGGTCCGGCACTCGCCAGTCGCACACGCGGAGTTTGAGACAGCCTCTAAGCCAGGTTCGATTTGCGGGGGTAGACGACCTCGGGATCGGTGAGGACGTTGACCAGCGTCGGCCGCCCGGACTCGAAGGCGCGCTCCAGCGCCGGTCGCAGCTCGGCCGGATCGCGGACGAGGACGCCATCGCAGCCGAGCGATTCGACCAGCTCGTCGTAGCGCGTTTCCGGCCGCAGCTCGGCGGCAACCGAGTAGCCGTAGAGGAACTTCATCGGGTGGTGCTCGAGCGCCCAGATCCCGTTGTTGCCCATCACCCCGACGACGCCGAGCCCGTGGCGCGCCATCGTGTCGAACTCCATCCCGGCGAAGCCGAAGGCGCCGTCGCCGAGCAGCAGGCAGACCTGCCGATCTGGATGGGCGACCTTGGCGCCGATCGCCTGGCCGGGCCCGGCGCCGAGGCAGCCGAAGGGGCCCGGATCCATCCAGCAGCCCGGCTGGTAGGTGTCGATGAAGCGCCCGGCGTACGAGACGAAGTCGCCGCCGTCGCCGACGACGATCGCATCGCGGTCGAGCACTTCCGCCAGTTCTCGGTAGATCCGCACCGGGTGCAGCGGCGAGCGCGGGTCGTCAAGTTCGGCCCGCTCGGCCGCCTTTTTCTCGGCCTCGGCACCGCGCAGCTGCTCGAGCCAGCGGGCGCTGCGCCCGGCGCCGACCCCGGCGCCGACGCGGATCGCAGCCAGGGACGCCCTGACATCACCGACAAGGTCGACCTCCGGCGCCCGGTTGGCGCTGAGCGCGTTGGGCGCGACGTCGAGGCGGATGATCTTCGTCTCCTCGCCGAAGCTGCCGCCGAAGCCAAGCCTGAAGTCCATCGGCACGCCGATCACCAGCGCCACGTCGGCGCCCTTCAGCGCCATCCCCCGGGCACGACTGAAGGCCAGCTCGTGGTCGGCGGGCAAGCAGCCGCGGCCGAGGCCGTTGAGGAAGACCGGGATGCCGAGCTCCTCGGCCAGCATCCGCATCTCGTCCTCACCATGCCCCCAGTAGAGGCCGCTGCCGGCCATGATCGCCGGCCGCTGCGCCGCGGCGAGCAGCGCGGCGGCCTGCTCGACGCCCTCGGCGGCGACCGCCACCGCCGGCACCGGCAGCGCCGGGATCTCGACCTCGGCCTCGGAGAAGACGACGTCGAGCGGGTAGTCGAGGAAGGTCGGCCCGCCCGGCGCCTCGAGCGCCAGGTCCAGGGCGGCGGCGGTCATCGCCGCGATCGCCCCCGGCTCCTTGACCGTCGCGGCGGACTTGACCAGCGGCGAGACGAAGGGAAGGTGGTCGATCTCCTGCAGCGACCCCGAGCCCCAACGCAGCTCCGGCGCCCGGCCGCCGAGCGCGCAGACCGGCGAGCCGTTCGCCTGGGCGCTGGCGATCGCGCTGAGACCGTTGGTGACGCCGGGGCCGGCGGTGATCGCGGCAACGCCGACCTTGCGCGTCGCCTTCGCCATTCCCTCGGCGGCGAAGGCGGCGGTCTGCTCGTGGCGCACGTCGAGGATCCCGATCCCCTCCTCTTTGCAGCCGTCGTAGATCGAGAACAGGTGACCGCCCGACAGCGTGAAGAGTTGGTCGACCCCCCTCGACTTCAAGACCTTGGCGACTATCCGCCCCCCGTGCGCCTCCATGCCGCGAGCCTATAAGAGGCCGTCTCCCTCTGGATACCATCACTTGGCCCGGGTGGCGAAACTGGCAAAAGCGGCGCCCTTAAAAGGCGCTGTCCCTTCGGGGGCTTGCGGGTTCGAGTCCCGCCCCGGGCACTTTCGCCGAGGTAAAACCGCAATAAATCTTCGCCGAGCGCAACTACCCCCTTGTTACGGTGTCCTTGAGTAAAGGAAACAACGCCTTCCCTGGAGGAGAGCTTGGAGGCATCAGCGCTATCGCACGCCAGTCGCCGCGGACTCTTGGCCCGCCGCTCGCCCCTGCTCAAGCTCCAGGGCGACGAGAAGCTGATCGCGATGGCCCGCGCCGGCAACCCCGGCGCCTTCGAGGCGATCGTCGACCGCTACCAGGGCCGCCTGCTGGGCTTCTGCCGCCAGATGCTGAAGTCGACCGAGGACGCCGAGGACGTGCTGCAGGAGGTCTTCGTCAACGCCTACCGGGCGATGCTCGCCGACGAGCGCGAGATCAACCTCCGCCCCTGGCTCTACCGGATCGCCCGCAACCGCTGCCTCAACCACCTGCGCAAACCGACCGCCGACGCCCAGGAATCGATGGACATGGTGCCCGCGGTCGAAGCCTCCTCCACCGCCGAGCGGGTCCACAACCGCGAGGAGTTCCGCCAGATCCTCAGCGACGTCAAAAAGCTTCCCGAGACCCAGCGCTCGGCCCTGCTGCTGCGCGAGATGGACGCCCTCTCCTACGAGGAAATCGCCGCCGCGATGGAGACCACGGTGCCCTCGGTCAAGTCGCTGCTGGTCCGGGCCAGGATCTCGCTCGCCGAGGCCAGCCAGGCGCGCCTGCTGACCTGCGGTGAGGTCCGGCTCGAGCTCGGCGAAGCTGCCGAGGGCCTGCGCAAGGTCTCGGCCCCGGTCCGCCGCCACGTCCGCGAGTGCGACGAGTGCGCCGACTTCCGCTCCCAGGTCCGCTCCAACGAGAAGGCGCTGGCGGCGCTGTTCCCGATCGGCCCCCTGATCGCCTTCAAGGGCTTCGTCCTCACCAAGCTCGGATTCGGCGGCGCCGGCGCAAGCGGCGCAGGCGCCGGAGCGGCTGGTGCCGGAGCGGGGGCCGCCGTCGGCAATTTCAGCGTTCCGAATCAGACGG
>JACDGU010000219.1 GCA_013821475.1 Solirubrobacterales bacterium | reverse complement strand
GGCGCCGCCGGCGCCGGCGGCGAGGTCGGCGCCGGCGATCAGGCCGACGCTGAGGTAGACGACCGCCTGCAGCAGGCCGAGCAGGACGGCGCCGGCGAGCAGGCCGCTGAGCAGGGCCGCGCCGCGCAGCGGGGTCAGCGCCAGGCGGTTGAGGAAGCCGGTCTCGATGTCGCGGGCGAGGTCAGTCCCGGCGTTCATCACCGAGAACAGCGCCCCCTGCATGAACGGCACCGCGAGGGCGAAGGTGAGGTAGGAGCTGGTCGGGAAGCCGGGCAGGTTGGTCGCGTCTTTGAGCCCACCGGCGTTCACCGCCAGCAGGAACATCGGGAAGATCAGCGCCGGGACGATCTGCGCCGGCTGGCGCAGGGTCCGCAGGACCGAGCGGAGGGCGAGCTGCCCGACCTGGGTGCGGAGGCTGCTGTTCACGCCGGGCTCGCCTCCGCGGCGGCGTCCTCCGCCTCCTCCTCGGCCTCGGCCTCCTCGGCACCCTCCAGCGAGCGGCCGGTCTTGGTCAGGAAGACGTCGTCGAGGGAGGGGGCGTGGAGCTGCAGGTGCTCGATCGCGATGTCGTCGGCGTCGAGCGCGCGGACAACCTCGGCCAGCTCCGACTCGCCGCCCTCGAGCCGCACCGCGACGCCTTTGGGCGAGGCGCCGGCGGGCTCGCCGAAGCGGGCGAGGACGCCCTCCATGCGCTCGCGGTCGGCCGGGTCGCGCGGCACCGCTTCCACGGTCGGGCGACCGATTTCCGCCTTCAGCGCCGCCGGCGTCCCCTCGGCGACGATCTTGCCGTGGTCGATGATCCCGACCCGGTCGGCGAGGGTGTCGGCCTCCTCGAGGTACTGGGTGGTGAGGAAGACGGTGACCCCGTCGTCGCTGGCCAACCGCGCGACCTCCTCCCAGAGGGCGGTCCGGCTCTGGATGTCGAGGCCGGTGGTCGGCTCGTCGAGGAAGAGGATCCTGGGCCGGTGGACGAGCGCCAGGGCGAGGTCGAGGCGGCGCTTCATCCCGCCCGAGTAGCCGCCGACCTTGCGATCGGCGGCCTGCGAGAGGCCGACCCGGTCGAGCAGCTCGTCGCTGCGCCGCTGGCGCTCGTCCTTGGCGATCCCGTGCAGCGCCGTCTGCAGGCGCATGTGCTCGCGGCCGGTCAGCAGCGGGTCGAGTGCCGCCTCCTGCAGCGCGGCGCCGATCGCGGTCCGCACCAGCGACCCTTCGGCGACGATGTCGAAGCCGGCCACCCGGGCGGTGCCGGCGGTGGGGGGGAGCAGGGTGGTCAGCATCAGCACCGTCGTCGACTTACCGGCGCCGTTGGGGCCGAGGAAACCGTAGATCTCGCCGGGAGCAACCTGCAGATCGATGCCGTCCACCGCCCTCGGCCCCTTCTTGAACTCGCGGACGAGCCCTTCGACCTCGATGCCCTTGCGGCCACTGTCTTCTGCTGCCATCTCGCCTTCCTAGCTAGCTGCCAAACTCAATAATTGAGGCTATCAAAGATTGAGCTACACTAGTTCTATGGCGAAGCCAGCCGAAGACGAGACCGCCCGCGAGGCCTGGGCGCTGCTTGCCGGGCTCGTCTATCCGCCCCACTTCCTAGACGTCTCCCGGCGCCTCGGCCTCTCCCCGCTCGCCCTCGGCGCCATCCGCTTCCTCGACGAGCCGCGGACGATGAGCGCGATCGCCGGCCTGCTCCACTGCGATCCCTCCAACGTGACCGGAATCGTCGATGGCCTCGAAGAGAAGGGGCTGGCGACGCGCCTGCCGGCCGAGCACGATCGTCGCGTCAAGCTGATCGCACTGAGCGCCGAGGGACGGCGGCTGCGGGGCCGTGTCGACCGCGAGCTGCGCAAGCCGCCGGCCTGGCTGGAGGGCCTCTCGGCGGCCGATCAGAGGACGCTCCGGGACCTGCTCCGGCGCGCCGCCGGCGTACCCGCCTGACCAAAGCGGTGGCGAAACGCGTAGAACTCACGTCGCCGCATGCAAGAGCGAACTCGCACCTACCGCGTCGCGATGGCCCTCAACCGGCCGGTCGCTCTCTGGGGCCGGCTGCACGTCGAGGGCCTGGAGACGCTGCCGGACAGCGGTCCGCTGCTGGTCGTCGGCAACCACGACAGCCACTGGGACCCGGTGATGGTCGGCATTGCCGCGATCAAGCACCGCCAGATCCGGGCGTTGGCGAAATCGGATCTCTGGAAGGTCCGCGGCCTCAGCCCGATTCTCAACGGCATGGGTCAGATCCCGATCGACCGCGGCGCCGGCGACAAGCAGGCGCTGGCGCGGGCGATCGAGACCCTGCGGGCCGGCGCCTGCATCGGCGTCTTCCCGGAAGGGACCCGCTCGCGCGGCAAGGTGCTGCGGGCGCGCAGCGGCCTCGGCCGGCTCGCCCTCGAGGTGCCGGAGGCGCACATCACCCTGGTCGCGATCGAGGGCACCTCCGACCTGACCGGCTTCCCGCGCCGGCCGCGGATCAGCGTCCGCTTCTTCGACCCGGCCGGCGGTCAGCCGCGCCCGGACGAGGACCCGGCCGAGCTCTCGATCCGGCTCCTGGCCGAGGTTCGGGCGCTGGTCTCACCGACGATCTCCTACCGCAAGCGCTCCCGCGCCGAAGCGGAGCAGTAGCGCCCTCCAGCCATCCCGTGGTTCCTTTTGCACGCTGCGGGTGGCTAGGAGCGTGGGTCGCTAACGCGATCCGAGGCGACGAGCGAACGACCGGGGGGTGAATCGGATCGGGGAGCGCCCGATCTTTGCGCGGGCGCCCCGGCGGCGGTCCCGCGGCGCCGCCTCACGGGTCCTGCCGGGGGACCGGCAGGACCCGTGAGGCCAGCGAGTCCCCTACGTGGCCCCGGCCAGCCCGAGCCCGCCGGCCCGGTGCAGCTTCAGCAGGTTGTGGACGGCGCAGTTGAAGCGCCACTG
>JACDGU010000218.1 GCA_013821475.1 Solirubrobacterales bacterium | reverse complement strand
CCGCCGCCGACCAGCGGGCGGCGGGGAGGAAGGGGTGGGCCATCGTCAGCCAGACCGGGTTGGTGTGGATGACGACGGTGACCTCGCCGGGGACCTGCGCGAAGCGGTCTTCCAGCCGCAGCCGCAGGTTCTCCATCCGGTCCAGCGTCCGCTCGGCGAAGGCCGAGTCCTCGGAGTCGTGCCGCGCGGTGAAGCTCAGCGACTCGGTCTCGATCCAGGACATGGGCCGAGACTAACGGCCGGAACTACGGCTCAAACGAGCGCAGGTTCCGAGGCGCCGCAGACTTCCTTGATCTCCTGGCGAGCGCGGTCGAACTCCTCGTCGGCCATCACCGGAGTGCCCTCGAAGGGGAGGTCGCGGTCGATCTCGACCCAGGAGCGGCAGCCGTGGTACTCGTCGCGGACGCGCACCGTGACCGGGCGCGGGATGCGATGGACCCGCAGCAGGAGGATGTGAAGTGGGTGGCGGCGCTTCCAGTTGAGCCGCTTCTCGGCGTAATCCGGAGTCCAGATGTAATACGGCGAGAGGCTGTCGAGGGTGCGACGGTCGTTGATCGTGACGTGGTCGGTCACCTCGGCCCAGGCGCGCAGGCGGACGCGGTCGGGCTGGGGGATGCCGCCGTCCTGGATCAGCGCTTTCGGCGGTGGCTCCTCGTCGGGCCAGACACCCTCCTCGAGCGCGCGGCGCAGCTCGGGGTGGTGGGATTCACGGACGAGGTCGTTCCGCTGGTGGTCGAAGGTGGGGTAGAGGAAGAAGCGCTCGTGCTCGAGTTCGAAGTGCTTGTTCTCCTCGCGGATGCCGCCCTTACGCAGGGTCAGCAGCTGCTCACCCTCGGCGAGAGCGCGAACGGTTACTGCCCATTCCTTGAAAGCGATCGGCATTTGACGTGTTTACCTGCGGAGGTTGAAGTGGAAGTGGAGGGGCTGGACGGTGCTGCCAGGCCGTGATGCGGCCGTTCTGCCTGCCCGAGGTTGCGGATTCTAGACGAGCGCGCCCGAAACACCAAATAATTGGTCCCTAAATTCTTCCGCCGCCGCCCGGAGTCTCGATTCTGAGCCGATCTCCGGGTTCGAGATCGCCCTCCGCCTTGCTCGGCAGGGGCCTGCCGTTGAGCAAATTTCGGCCCGCGGCACCGTCGCCACCGCCGCCGAGGCCCCGCGGCGGGCGCCGGCGGCGCTCCGTGATCAGGGTGAAGCGCATCGGGGCCAGCGCTTCGATCTCGCGGACCAGGCCCTCGCCTCCCCGGTGGGTGCCCTCGCCGCCGCTGCCCCGGCGGAGCGCGAGCTCGCGGACCCGCAGCGGGAACTCGGTCTCGAGCGCCTCGACCGGCGTGTTCAGCGTGTTCGACATCGCCACCTGGATCGCGCTCGGCCCGTCGGCCTCGGGACAGGCGCCCTGGCCGCCGCCGAGGGTCTCGTAGTAGGTGAAGTCCTCGTTCGCCAGGGTCAGGTTGTTCATCGTCCCCTGGCCCTGGGCGGGGACCGGCCGGGCACCGGCGAGGGCGGCGATGACGAGGTCGGCGACCCGGCTCGAGGTCTCGACGTTGCCGGCGGCGACGGCGGCGGGGGATTCGGCGTTGAGCAGGCAGCCGGCCGGCGCGATCACCTCGATCGGGCGCTGGGCGCCGGCCGAGGGGGGCGCGTCGGGGTCGGTGAGGACGCGGACGGCGAAAATCGCCGCCGACCTCGTGACCGAGAGCGGGCAGTTGAGGTTGCCTCTGACCTGGGCGTCGGTGCCGGAGAAGTCGAGGCGCAGCGAGTCGCCGTCGATCGTCGCCGCGAGGCGGAGGACGACGTCGCGCGCGCTCGTCGCCGTGTCGTCTTCGAGCACGTCCTCCGCCTCGTAGACCCCGTCGGGGAGGTCGGCGAGCGCGGCCCGGGTGCGGCGCTCGGAGTAGGAGAGGATCGCGCTCATCCCCTCGCGCAGCAGCGCCGCCCCGTGGCGCTCGGCGAGCTCGAGCAGGCGGGTCTCGCCGACCCGGTTGGCAGCCCGCTGGGCGCGGAGGTCGGCGAGGCGCTGTCGCGGCGAGCGCATCTGCGCGGCGAGGCGCTCCAGCGTCGCCTCGTCGGCGCGGGTCGGTGGGATCACGACCCCCTCGTCGGCGAGGGTCCTGGAGAAGGCCGGCATCCCGCCCGGGGTCGGGCCGCCGATGTCGGCGTGGTGGGCGCGGCTGGCGGCGAAGCCGAACAGCTCCTGGTCGAGGAAGACGGGGGCGATGAGGGTGACGTCGGGCAGGTGGGTGCCGCCGCGATAGGGGTCGTTGAGGATCCAGGTGATGCCGGGCCGCTGCTCCTCGCCGAGCACGGCGGCGACGGCGTCGGGCATCGAACCGAGGTGGACGGGGATGTGCTCGGCCTGCATCACCAGCTCGCCGGCGGCGTTGAAGAGCGCGGTCGAGCAGTCGTGGCGCTCCTTGATGTTGGCCGAGTAGGCGGAGCGGATCAGGGTCGCCCCCATCTCCTCGCAGGCCGAGCGCAGGCCGCCGATCAGGACCTGGAGGGTGATCGCGTCGAGCCCACTCATCGCCTGGTTCCTTTTGCACGCATCTCGTCTGAAAGGAACCGCGCGACGACGGTGCCGGCCCCGTCGACGGTCGCGCTCCAGCCGGGAGGGAGGACGAGGGTGGCCTCGGGGAGTTCGAAGACGACCGGGCCCCCGGCCTCGGTCCCGGCGGCGGGCTCGCCGCGCAGGACCGGGGTCTCGATCCACTCCTCCCCGAAGCGGACCGGGCGCGAGCCGCGCTCGAGCCGCCCCGTCGCGGCCGTAGGCCGCAGCTCGGGGCCGGGGAGGACCATCGCCAGGCGGATGTCGACGAGGACGACCTCCCCCTCGGGGTCGCGGTGCCCGTAGCGATCCTCGTGGGCGCGCTCGAAGCGCTCGCAGAGGTCGCCGGGGTCGGGATCGGGCGGGCCGGGGA
>JACDGU010000065.1 GCA_013821475.1 Solirubrobacterales bacterium | reverse complement strand
GGAAGTTCGGTGGAGAACTCATCGGAGGGGTCGGGTGTTCCTCCGAACGTTTTGTGCCGCTGGCCCAAAAGCCATCTCGGACGGCCCTAGGCGATACGGCCAGTCAGGCAAGTGAGGAGGAACACCCAACCCCTCCCCATGGGCCCCCCCACCGGATCAGCCGTCCAGCAGCAGGCGCTCCCTACACTCGGCCGATGGACCGCGAACTTCTCGCCACGACTCTCGCCGACGCCGGCGAGCCCAGCTACCGCGCCGGCCAGGTCTGGGAGTGGCTGACGCGCGGGGTCGGCAGCTACGAGGAGATGACGAACCTGCCGGGCACGCTGCGGGACCGGCTCGAGGTCGCGGTGCCGCTCTCGACGCTGTCGGTACAGGCTGAGGCAAAATCGGACGACGGCACCGTCAAGACTCTCTTCCACACCGCCGAGGGCCGCCCGATCGAGGCGGTGCTGATGCGCTACAAGGACGGCCGCCACTCAGTTTGCGTCTCCTCCCAGTCCGGCTGCCCGCTGACCTGCAGCTTCTGCGCGACCGGCCAGATGAAGTTCGGCCGCAACCTCAGCGCCGACGAGATCCTCGACCAGGCGTTGCACTTCCGCCGCCTCGAAGCGATCGACCACGTCGTCTTCATGGGCATGGGGGAGCCGACGATGAACCTCGACGCCGTCCTCGCCGCCTGCGAACGGTTGCCCGACCTCGGCGTCACCAACCGCCGCACGGCGATCTCGACCGTCGGCTGGGTTCCGGGGATGGACCGCCTCGCCGAGTGCGAGATGCCGGTCAGCCTCGCCCTCTCGCTGCACGCCCCGAACGACGAGCTGCGCTCGCGGCTGATGCCGGTCAACGACCGCTACCCGCTGGCCAGGGTGCTCGCCGCCTGCGACCGCTACCGGGCCAAGCGCCGGCGCAAAGTATTCGTCGAGTACGTGATGCTCGCCGAAGTCAACGACCTGCCTGAGCACGCCCGCCAGCTGGCAGCGCTGCTCGACCCGCGCGTCTACAAGGTCAACCTGATCCCCTACAATCCGACCGGCGCTTTCGACGGCTCCTCGCCGGAGCGGATCGAGCGCTTCCGCGCGATTCTCGCCGAGCACCGGCTGACCGCCACCGTCCGCCTCACCCGGGGCCGCGACATCGACGCCGCCTGCGGGCAGTTGGCGGCGACGGCTGCGGCCTGAGGAAAAACTGGCTGTCCAGCCAGTTAAGATCGCAGCGATGGCCACGCCCGATACCTCAGCGCCGGTCCCTCGGCCGCCGCAGATGTCCGCCAACCCGGTGCGCCGGGTCGTCGGCGACGTCGCGGCCGAGTGGCGGGGTCGGGGCAATTTCCCGCCGGGTCCCGGCGACTTCAGCTGGAGGCGCACCCACCAGATCGCCCACGACCCGCTGCCGCTGCTGCTCGGCGCCTACGAAGAGCACGGGCCGATCTTCAGCATGCGGCTGCTCCATATCCGCAGCATCTTCATGCTCGGGCCCGAAGCGAACAACTTCGTCACCGTCGCCCACCCGGAGAACTTCCACTGGCGCGAGTCGAGCTTCGGCGACCTGATCCCGCTGCTGGGCGACGGCCTGCTGACCGTCGACGACGAGTTCCACGACCGCGCCCGGGCGATCATGCTGCCGGCCTTCCACCGCGAGCAGGTCAGCGCCGCGATCGCGGCGATGGAGGTCGAGACCGAGGCGGCGATCGCGGACCTGCCGGTGGGGGAGGTCGTCGACGTCTACGACTGGATGCGCAACCTGGCGATGCGGATCGCGATGCGCGCGCTGCTCGGTCTCGATCCCGACGAGGCGGGCAAGGGAGCGGCGGCGGCCGAGCACTTCGAGCGCGCCCTCCATTACTACGGGATCGACTACGGGCTGCGCCTGCTGCGCGGTCCCGGCTCGCCCTGGCGCCGGTTGCTGGCCTCCCGCCGCGTACTCGACGAGATCGTCTTCGCCGAGGTCGCCCGCCGCCGCGCCAGCCCGGACCCGGGCCGCCGCGACATCCTCAGCCTGCTCGTCGGCGCCCGCGGCGAGGGCGGCGAGGCCTTCACCGATCGCGAGATCCGCGACCAGCTGATGACCCTGATGTTCGCCGGCCACGACACCTCGACCTCGACCGTGACCTTCATGCTGCACGAGCTGGCGCGCCACCCCGAGGTCGTCGCCCGCCTCTGCGAGGAGCAGGACCGAGTGCTCGCCGGCGCCACTCCGACCATCGACCAGCTCGAGCGCGAGATGCCCTACCTCGAGATGGTCCTCGATGAGGTCCTCCGCCTCTACCCGCCGGCCTGGATCGGGCCCCGCCGGGCGGTTCGCGACTTTGAGTTCGGCGGCTACACGGTGCCGCGCGGTGCCTACGTCAACTACTGCTCGTGGGCCAGCCACCGCTTGCCCGAGGTCTTCCCGGACCCGGAGGCGTTCATCCCCGAGCGCTTCACCCGCGAGCGCAAGGCGGCGCTGCCGCGTGGCGCCTACGTCCCCTTCGGCGGCGGTCAGCGGGTCTGCATCGGCAAACGCTTCGGCCAGACCGAGGTCAAGCTGGTGGCGACGATGCTGCTGCAGCGCCAGCGCTTCGACGCCCTCCCGGGCCGGACGATGACGGTCCGCCAGATGCCGACCCTGTCCCCGGTCGGCGGCCTGAAGATGCGGGTCGGCAAGCGCGGCATCCGCGCGGGCCTGCCGCTTCCAGTCTGAAACGTCAGGTCGCTGGCGGACGCGACCGGGTCTACGGGGTTTGGGGGCGAGCATTGCCATCGACGCCCGCGCGCGCGACCTCGCCAGCCGTGGCGATCGGCGAAGATCCCGCGATGCGAGCGCTGGTCATCTCCGACACCCACTTCGGCGCCTGGACCGGCCGCGACCTGCCGAAGGAGGAGTTCTTCCTCGAGCGCCTGGCGCCGCAGCTGGAGGGGATCGACGAGCTGATCTTCCTCGGCGACCTCTTCGACTTCCTCTTCGGCTCGGTCGACGACGCCGTCGATGCCGCCGACGGGTTGCTGAAGCTGAACGCGGCGAAGATGGCCGGCAAGCGGCTCGTCTTCCTCGCCGGCAACCACGATCACCATCTCGTCTACCGCGACGTCGAGGACCGGCTCCACGCCCGCCTCGCCGCGGGCTCCTGGATCTACGAGCCCGACCTCGGCTCGCGCCAGGCCTACGCCCGCTATCTGCGCTACGCCTGGCCGGGAACCGCGGTCCTGATCGACTCCGAGGCGCCGGAGCCGCAGCTGCTGGGGATGCTCGCCGACCTCAGCCCGCTCGCCGGCGGGCCCGGGCTGCCGGGGCGGGCATGAGCAAGCTGCTGACGCTGGCGGCGATCGTGGTCAGGGCCCAAGAGGCCTGGGAGCCGGTCCTGCTCGGCGGCCTGATCCCGGTCGTCGGCGCCGTCGCCATCCTCTGGATCATCATCCGCGCCGTCCGCGACAACCCCGAAAACGACGACAACCCGGACAACGATTCGTAGCCCCGAAGCTCCACGAGTCACTGAGCTTTCGTGAGGGGCCGGTCCCGGTAGGGGTGAAGCGTCTTGTACTTTTTTGCTGTGCGCATCTAGGACTGCCCGAGGGCGATCCCCAAAAAAGTTAAGCGAAACCCCTACCGGGACCGGCCCCACCGCGCTACTTAATGAAGAGCATCTCCTCGTACTTGGGCAGCGGCCAGAGGTCGTCGGCGACGATCCGCTCCAGCTTGTCGGCCGCGTCACGGACGTCGGCCATCGCCGCCAGCTGCTTGTCGCGGGCGTGGATCGCGAGCTCAAGGCCCTCGAGATCGTCGGGGTACCGGTTCGCCTGCTCCAGCGCCAGCAGTGCGACGCCCATCGCCTCGAGGTTCTCGCGCACCTCGCCGGCGACGCCGTCGGCGACTCCCGACTCCCCGATCACCGACAGGTAGCGCAGGGCCGCCGGCAGGATCATCGTCTTCGCGATCGTGTGGGCGGTCTCTGACTCGATGTTCGCCCGCAGCGCGTACTGCTCGAGCCAGACGTCGTAGCGAGAGTGGAGCTCGCGCGCGGTGAGCACGCTGTACTTCTCGAAGGCCGCGACCGTGTCGTCGGCGACCACCTCGGGCAGCGCGTCGGGCGTCGTTTTTAGGTTCTTCAGGCCGCGCCGCTCGGCCTCTTCGTGCCAGGCCTCGGTGTAGTTGTCGCCGCCGAAGCAGATGTCCTGGTTGGCGAGGTAGGAGTCTTTGACGATCTCCATCACGGCCTCGGGCATCGCGGCACCGGCCTCGAGCTTCGCCTGCAGCTTGCCGGCCAGCTCGTCGATCGCCTCAGCGGCGATCGTGTTGAGGACGGTGTTGGGGAAGGCGAGCGACATGCTCGACCCCAGCGCCCGGAACTCGAATTTGTTGCCGGTGAAGGCGAACGGCGAGGTGCGGTTGCGGTCGCCGCCGTCGAGCGGCAGTTTCGGCAGGACCGTGGTGCCGAGGTCGAGGAACGAGGCCGGCGTGTTGGGGTCGCCTTCGCCGGTCGCGATCGCCTCGAACACCTTTTCGAGTTCGGCGCCGAGGAAGATCGAGATGATCGCCGGCGGCGCCTCGTTGGCACCGAGCCTGTGGTCCTGGCCGATGTTGGCGACCGAGGCCCGCAGCAGGCCCTGGTGCTTGTTGACTGCCTGGATCACCGCCGTGCAGAAGAACAGGAAGTGGATGTTGTCCTCCGGCGAGTCGCCAGGGTTGAGCAGGTTGGTGCCGGAGTCGGTCCCCATCGACCAGTTGTTGTGCTTGCCGGAGCCGTTGACCCCGGCGAAGGGCTTCTCGTGCAGGAGGCAGACGAGGCCGTAGCGGCGGGCGACGTTTTCCAGCACCTGCATCGTCAGCTGCTGGTGGTCAGAGCCGACGTTGGAGTTCTCGAACATCGGCGCGATCTCGTACTGCGCCGGCGCGACCTCGTTGTGGCGGGTCTTGACCGGGATGCCGAGCTTCTTCATCTCCAGTTCGGAATCCATCATGAAGGCCAGCACCCGCTCCGGGATCGAGCCGAAGTAGTGGTCGTCGAGCTCGTGGCCTTTCGGCGGCTTGGCGCCGAACAGGGTGCGCCCGGTGCTGATCAGGTCGGGCCGCTCGAAGAAGTACTGCTCGTCGATCAGGAAGTACTCCTGCTCGGGCCCGACCGTCGTGAAGACGTGCGTGCTCTCCTCGTCGCCGAGCAGGCGCAGGGCCTTGATCGCCGAGCGCGAGAGCGCGTCCATCGAACGCAGCAGCGGGATCTTGCCGTCGAGCGCCTCGCCGGTCCAGGAGGCGAAGGCGGTGGGGATGCTGAGCAGGGTGCCGTTCGGGTTCTCGAGCAGGAAGGCGGGGCTGGTCGGGTCCCAGGCGGTGTAGCCACGGGCCTCGAAGGTCGCGCGCAGGCCGCCGGTCGGGAAGGAGGAGGCATCGGGCTCGCCCTGGATCAGCTCCTTGCCGGAGAAGCCGGCCTCGAGCTTGCCTTCGCCCGCCGGCTCGAAGAAGGAGTCGTGCTTCTCGGCCGTGGACCCGGTCAGCGGCTGGAACATGTGGGTGTAGTGGGTGGCGCCGTTCTCCAGCGCCCAGGCCAGCATCGCCTCGGCTACGGCGTCGGCGACCTCGCGGTCGAGGCCCTCGCCGCCGGCCAGGGTCGCCTGCAGTTTCTCGAAGATCTCCGCCGGCAGTCGCTCGCGCTGCTCGGTGACGTCGAAGACGTTGACGCCGAATTCTTCGTTCTCGGGGAGGGTCAGGTCAAGCGCGCCGATCGACTCCCCGTTGGCGCTCCACTGGGCTGCGGTTACGTTCTGCTGACGGATACGGGTCATCGCTTGGCTAGTTCCTCGCTTGGCGGCGCGCCCAGTTGCCCGGCGCGGTCGGTTGTGGGTCTCATCCCCATGATCAAGAGCCAAAAGAGCGTAATGGGGATGGCTTAAGCGCGCCTTTGTACGGGCGTACAGTCTTTGCCCGTCGCCGCTTGTCCCTTATGTCGGGCCGGGGGCGTCGCAGCTAGGGATAGCGATGCAGCGTGTGCAGCTCGCCGACCTTGGCGAAGCCGAGCTTCTCGTACATCAGCCGCGGCCATTCCTCACCGTCGGCGGCGCGAAACGTGATCTCGTGCCCGGCCTCGCGTGATTTCGTCAGCGCCTCCAGCGTCACCGCTTGGGCAAGGCCGCGGTTTCGCGCTCGCTCCAGCGTCACCACGTCCTCGACTTGGCCCAGATCTCCCTGGCTCAGCAGGCGGCAGGCAGCGGCCGGTTGCTCGGGGGCGGCCGCGAACCAGCGGTCCCCGGCGACCTCGCCGAAGCGGCGATCGCGTTCGAACAGCTGCGCGACGATCTGCTCCCGGTTCGGGTTCTCCGCCGGGAACGGCTCCCGGATCAATTCCTGGCGCAGGTTCGCAATCTCGGCCAGCTTCACTTCGACGACGTCGGCAGCTGGTCGGCGGTCGGTCGGCTCGCGCCAGACCATGTAGTCGATCCGAGTCGGCTCCCAGCCCGCCTGGCTCGCGGCTGCTGCGGCGAGCCGACGGCCGTCGGCTTCGTTGCAGACGTGCACGCCGCGATGACCGAAGCCGGCGCCCCCGAGGACCTCGTCGGCAAGTCGGGCGAGCTCGTCAACCGCCATCCCCGGCTCCTCGAGCGCGATCCAACTTGCGTCCCAGACCATCGGCAGGCTGGGGGTGAGGCAGGCTCGGCCCAAGGCCCGCTCGAACACCGTGTCGGCGATCGCGGCCTGCAGCCCGAGTTCGAAGTCCAGCAACCGCCGTCGGATGGTCGCGTCGCCGCTCATCGCCGCAACCTATTCGAGGCCGTTCCGGCGCGGGCAACCGGATAGCCTGCGCCCAGCGGCGCCCGCCGCACCGCCAAGCCAAAACGGGAGGATTCACCCGCAATGTTCGTATCCAAGGCCGCCGTCGTCGGCGGTGGCACGATGGGTGGTGAGATCGCACAGGCGATCGCCGCCGCCGACATCCCAGTTGTCGTCAAGGACATCGACCAGAAGTTCGTCGACGCCGCCCTCGAGAAGGCCCGCGCGGTCACCGAGGACCAGCTGTCGCGCCTGGTCAAGAAGGAGAAGCTGACCCAGGAGCAGGCCGATGCCCGCCTCGCCGAGGTGATGGGGCAGATCGTCGGCACCACCAGCTACGCCGAGTTCGGCGACGTCGACTTCGTGATCGAGGCGGTGCCGGAGAAGATGGCGATCAAGCAGGCGGTGTTCCGCGAGATCGACGCCGCCACTCCCGGCCACGCGATCCTCGCCTCCAACACCTCGGCGCTCTCGATCACCGAGATCGGCGCCCAAGGCACCTTGCGTGCCGACAAGGTCTGCGGCTTCCACTTCTTCTACCCGGCCTCGGTGATGCCGCTGGTCGAGGTGATCGTCGGCGAGGAGACCTCGCAGGAGACCGCCACCGCCGCCTACAACTTCGCCCAGGCGATCAAGAAGCAGCCGATCGTCTGCAGCGAGATCCCCGGCTTCGTCGTCAACCGGATCCTGATGGCGACGATCGGTGAGATCTGGCGCGCCCAGGAGGAGCAGGGGCTTTCGCTGAAGGCGATCGACGAGGCGATCGCCGCCGCCCAGGTGGCGCCGATGGGGCCGTTCTTCCTCACCGACCTGCTCGGACTCGACACCGTCCTCCACGTCGCCGAGCACCTCAACGAGTCCTACGGCGAGAGCTTCTACGTCCACCAGGGCCTGAAGCAGCTGGTTGCCGACGGCAAGCTCGGCGCCAAGAGTGGCGGCGAGGGCTTCTTCAAGGACGGCGAGCAGACGGTCCCCGGCGACGCCGATCCCGATGCCGAGGAACTGGTCGCGATGTTCACCTGCCGCGCCCTGATCGAGGCCTGCCTGCTGGTCGAGGAGGGGATCTGCTCGGTCCGCGACATCGACCTCGGGATGATGGCCGGCGCCGGCCTCGACCCCCGCCGCGGTCTGCTGCCACCGTTCTGGAAAGCCGACGTCGAAGGGCTCGACAAGGTGCTGGAGAAAGTCGAGATGCTCGAGGAGAAGCACGGCGAGCGCTTCGCCGCGCCCGTCACCCTCAAGCGCCTCGTCGCCCAGGGCCGCCTCGGCCTCGGCTCCGGTCAGGGCTTCTACCCATACCCACAGCCCGACGAGGGCGAGCAGGCGGACACCGTCAAGCTCGAGACCCGCGACCGGGTCGCGATCGCCTGGCTCGCCAACCTGCCGATGAACGCCGTCTCCCCGGACGTGATCCGCGACCTCGGCACCGTCTGGGAGCGGGTCAAGGCTGCCGACGGGGTCGGCGCGATGGTGATCGCCTCGGCGGTCCCGGTCGTCTTCTCTGCCGGCGCCGACATCAAGGCCTTCACCCAGATGGACGAGGTGGCCGGCGCCGAGCTGCTCGAGCAGGGCCACGCGCTGCTGCGCGACCTCGGCCGTGCGCCGGTGGCGACGATCGCCGCGGTCAACTCGATCGCCTTCGGCGGCGGCTGCGAGATGGCGATGGCCTGCGACGTGCGGATCGCCGCCGAGGCGGCGGTCTTCGGCCAGCCGGAGATCAAGCTGGGGATCATCCCCGGCTTCGGCGGCACCCAGCGGCTGCCGCGCCTGGTCGGCGCCAACAAGGCCCTGGAGATGAACCTGATCGGCGACGCGGTTCTCTCCGAGGAGGCGCTTGAACTCGGGCTCGTCAACCGCGTCGTCCCCGACCACGAGCTGCTCGAGACGGCGTTGATGTGGGCCCGCAAGCTCGCCGCCCAGGCGCCGGTCGCGGTCGGTCAGATCAAGCAGGCCTCCAACAAGGGGGATCTCGACGAGGGCATCGAGGCCGAGAAGCAGGGTTTCGCCGCCGCCTTCGCCAGCGAGGACGCCAGGGAGGGCATCGCCGCCTTCCTCGGCAAGCGCAGCCCGAAGTGGAGCGGCAGGTAGCAGCTGACGCCGCGGCGACGGCGCGACTCGCGGAGCTGATCCGCGGGCCGCGCTCGACCGTCGTCCTCACCGGTGCCGGGGTCTCGGTGCCGTCGGGGATCCCTGACTTCCGCACCCCGGAGACGGGGCTGTTGGCCCGGCGTCGCCCTCTGTGCACGCTGCTCGGGAGCGGTCAGACCCGAAGTCGTGCTGTTCGGCGAGATGCTGCCGCTGGCGGCGATCGAGCGCGCCGGCGAGCTCGCGATCGTGACCAAGGGCGAGACTCCCTATGACCGCGTCGCCGCGGTTAGCCTCGGGGGCGAGGTCGACGAGGAGCTGATGGCACTGCTGGCGGCGCTGGACTAGCGGCGCGGCGGGCTCAGAACTTGATCCCGCGCTCTTCGCAGTCGGAGACGATGGTTTCGGCGCGCGCTCCGGTGAATTCCGACGCGCGACCGCAGACCTTGACCGCTTCCCCGCCGCAGGCACTGATCGTTTCGGCTCCGACGATGCCGGCGACGCTGGACCTGATGCAGCCCGCGGCGACCGGCGCTCCCTTGTCTCCGACCGTGAACAGGACGATCACCAGTATTGCGGCAAGAGTCACGAATAGCGCCCCGAAGGCGACCTTCAACTCACGCGGCGAGAGCTTGCGCAGGGGCGTCGTCTGCCGTTCGTAGTGACCTTCGAGGGGCATCGCGGGGCAACTGTATCGAGTCCCCGGGGACTCGATTGCGCCATTCGGGCGAACCGCGACCGCCGATCTTTGGACAGTTGTACCTATCGGCCTCGTGGCGGTAGCGAAAGGGTTACGCCCAGTCCAAACAGGCGCACTGTGGCTGGCTGGGGAACCCCTTGATCGCAGTTGGCCGGGCACAGAGCGCGATTGCTTGACAAGAAAGGAAGCGCCAGTTCATATGGAATATCTGAGCGAAGGGGCCAATTCATGGCAGCTCACGGCCGCCACCCTGGTGGGGCTGATGAGCGTCCCGGGGTTGGTCGTTCTCTACGGCGGCGTTATGCAGAAACGCTGGTCTGTGAACTCGATGATGATGGCGTTCGTCGCCTTCGCGGTCGTGCTCATCCTCTGGGTGCTAGTCGGATTCAAGATGGCATTTGGCGAGCCGATGCACATCTTCGGCGCGACCAGCGGCTTCTTCGCCAATATGTGGGGGAAGCCAGGAGCGATCCTCAACAGTCACAGCCTGCTCGAACAGGCGCACATCGGGGATCTACCGGAAGAAGAATTCCTCTTCCCGATGTCGACTCTGGCGTACTTCCAGATCGTCTTCGCGGGGATCACGCCACTGCTGATGCTCGGATCGGTCCTCGGGCGCTTCAACTTCAAAGCCTGGATCCCGTTCGTCGCCCTCTGGACGCTTCTGATCTACACGATCAACGCCTTCATGATCTGGGGCGGTGGCTTCTTCGCCCAGCAGGGCGCGCTCGACTACTCGGGCGGTTACGTCATCCACCTCGCCGCCGGTGCCTCCGGTTTCGTTGCCGCGGCGGTGATCGGGCCGCGCCTGCTGCGTGACCGAGAGGTCGATGCTCCAAACAACCTGGCGATGGTCGCGATCGGAGCCGGGTTACTGTGGATGGGCTGGAACGGGTTCAACGGTGGTGACTGGTACAGCGCAGGGGAAATCGCTTCCGCCTCGGTGCTCAACACCAATATCTGCACCGCCGTCGCCTTCCTGGTCTGGGTCGCGATGGACTACATCACCGGTCGTAAGCCGAGCCTGATCGGCAGCGTCAACGGCATGATCGTCGGCCTCGTCGCGATCACCCCCGGAGCCGGTTTCGTCAACGGCTGGGCGGCGATCATCATCGGCGTGGTTGCCTCGGTGCTCGTCTACCTGGCGCTCAACTACCTCAGCCGGGTGCGGCCCTTCCGCAACGTCGACGACACCCTCGGCGTGGTCTACACGCACGGGTTCGCCGGAGTCGCCGGCGGTCTGCTGGTCGGTATCTTCGCCAACAAGCTGATGGCGGGCGAACACGAAGGCCTGATCTCCGGCGGTGGTCTGCACCTCCTCTGGGTCCAGGCATACACCGCCGCCTGGGTGATCGCGTTCTCCTCGATCGGCACCTTCATCCTGCTCAAACTCGTCGGCCTGGTCATCCCGCTGCGGATGTCGGACGAGGAAATGGAGCAGGGCGACATCGCCGTCCACGGGCACGAGGTGTATCCCTCGGATGTCCCGTCGCTCGGCTACCCCAGCGGCTACCCGCCGCCGGCCGCCACCCCAGCGGCTCCGAGCGCCTAGCCGCACCGCAGTTCCCCCGGTCCCCGAGCCGCCCCCGCCGATTTCGGCGGGGGCGGCTTTTTTTCGGGCCTACTGGGCCTGGGGGTCGCCGGCGCGCCGGGCGGCCTGGCGTAGGACATCGAGCATCGTCGCCACCGCCGGGGTCGCGGCGGCGGCCCGCGGGGTCGCGGCGAAGACCTTGCGCACCGGGCTGGCGGGGTGGAGGGGGCGGACCTGGATGTCCGGCCTGATGGTGGAGAGGGCCAGCTGGGGAATCAGCGCCACCCCGACCCCGGCCGCGACCAGTCCCTGGACCGTCTGGTAGTCGTCGCTCTCGAACGAGACCGAGGGCTCGAAGCCGGCGGCATGGCAGGAGCGGATCACGTGTCTGGCGCAGGGGCTTGTGGCCGAGGTCTGCACCCACGACTCTTCGCGCAGGTCCTCGAGCGCCAGCTGCTTGCGCTTGGCGAGCGGGTGGTCGCGGCGCAGGGCGAGGTGGAGCGGGTCCTCGAAGAGGTCGAAGCGCCTCATCCCGGCGCCGAGGCGCTCGCCGACGCCCTCGAATTCGAACAGCAGCACGAGGTCGAACTCGCCGGCCCGCAGGCGCGGGGCAATCTCCTCGGGCTCGCCCTCGGCCAAGGTCAGCTCGACTCCCGGATGGGAGGCGCGGAAGCCGGCCACCGCTTGCGGCATCAGGGTCGCGCCGGCGGTCGGGAAGGACGCCGTGCGCAGGCGCCCGCCTCGCCCGGCGGCGATTGCCGCGATCTCGGTCTCGGCGGTCTCCATCTGGGCGAGGATGCCGGGGATGTGCCCAGCCAGCGCGGCACCGGCGACAGTCGGCCTGACACCGCCGCGACTGCGCTCGATCAGCGCCGCCCCCGCTTCGCCCTCGAGGGTCGCGATCGCCTGCGAGACCGCCGACTGCGAGTAGGAGAGGTTCTCGGCTGCGGCGGAGAACGAGCCGTGGGCAATGACCTCGCGGAAGACGTTGAGGCGGCTCACATTGAACATAAGTAAAACCGATTGTACATATGAGTAATCCCAGTTGTGCTAATGCCACTGCGGTGCAACCATCGATCTCGAGCTTCGACAAACCAACTTTCAAGGAGGCAACTCATGGCACTGAAGATCATCGTTTCCTACGACGACACCGACCACGACCGCGACGCGCTGGCACTTGGCCGCCTACTCGCAATCTCCGGGGCCGAGCTCTCGCTCGCCTACGTTCGTCACTCCTTCGGCGACGGCGCCCTCGGTGAGCAGCAGGCGGAGGAGCTGCTCGAGCGGGGCGCCACCTCGGTCGGCACCCCCGACATGCCCCGGCACGTCGTCGTCAACCCCGCGACCAGCGTCGGCCTGACCGAGCTCGCCGAGCGTGAGAACGCCGACGTGATCGTCTTCGGCTCCGAATACCGGACCGCCGCGGGCACCGTCAAGCCCGGCATCTCGGCCGCCAAACTGCTGCTCGGTGGACCGGCGGCGATCGCCGTCGCTCCGTCGGGTCTGCGTTCGAACCCGGCGCTGAGCGTCAACACCGTCGGCGTCATCGACGAGGGCGACGCCGCCGCCAGGGCGAGCGCCGACAGCCTCGCCGCCGCGCTCGGCGCGACGGTCGCCGAGCACGGCTCGGGCCCCGTCGACCTGCTGGTCGTCGGCTCCCGCCCCGAGGCGCCGCAGGGCAGGGTCGTCCTCAGCGCCAAAAGCGACTACGCCGTCGAGGCCGCGACCTACCCGGTCCTGGTCGTGCCGCGCGGAGTCAGCCTCGAGTTCGGGGCAGCGCAGCCGGTCGCGCCGGCTGCTCCCGCCGAGGCCTAGGGCTCTGGCGGTCTGACGACGAGGATCACAGCCGCGACCTTCTGGTCGCGGCTGTCCAGTCGCTGGCGCGCCTCGCCCCACTGGATCGCCCGGCCGTCGTGATTGGAGAGGAGGTCGGCGGTGACCGCCTCCGGGTTCTCGGCTTCGATCAGGAAGGCATCGGGCACACGCGCCGGCGGGGCACTGGCCATCTTGCTCTTGGTGACGTCCTCCGAGGCCCGTTCGGCGTTCGACCAGCCCTGCCCGAAGGAGAGGTCGGTCGTTTCCATCCGCGGGCCCTCGAGGATCCGCAGCCGGCTCTCTCGCGGTTCCCACTCGTGATCGCCCATCTCGATCCGGCGGTCGTCGAGCCACGGCTCGATCACCTTCTCGGTCAGGTCCTCGTCGTTGAGGTTGAAGACCCGGGCGTGGTGGAAGCCGGAGGAGATCTCGACGTGGAACACGGTCGCGACGCTAGCGCTTTCGCTCTTCGGAGGGACTCCGAGGACAGCGAATTGGAATGATCCGCCGATGGATCCAGGCCTCCCCGATGCGGTCGTCTTCGACAACGACGGCCTCCTGCTCGACACCGAGTCGGTCTGGACCCGGGCCGAGCAGGATCTCTTCGAACGCCACGGCAAGGAGTTCACCCCCTCCGACAAGCGCGAGCTGGTCGGCACCTCCGCCGCGATCGCCGGCGCCGTGCTCGAGCGTCGGCTGGACCAGCCGGGCGGCTCGGCCGACCTGATCGAGGAGCTGAACGCCCTGGTCGTCGCCGAGCTTGAGCATGGGGTGGAGGCGATGATCGGCGCCCGCGAGCTGATCGAGCGGCTGCGCGAGCGCGGCACCCCGATCGGGCTGGTCTCCAACTCACCGCTCGTCTTCGTCGAGCGCTCGTTGCAGCTGGCCGGTTTCGAGGACCTCTTCGACGTCGTCCTCAGCGCCCACGAGGTGGCGGCGCCGAAGCCCGCGCCGGATCCCTACCTCAAGGCCTGCCGGCGGCTCGGCGTCGAGCCCGGCCCGGCGGTCGTTGCCCTGGAGGATTCGCCCTCCGGCGTCGCGGCGGCGCGGGCGGCGGGCCTGACCGTGATCGGCATTCCCTCGGTCGAGGGTGTCGGGCTCGAGGAAGCCCATCACCTCGCGCAGACGCTCAGCGACGCGATCGTTGGCGAATGTCTCGCTCTTCACGCCTAAGTCTGACTCTCAAGTAGAGGGTTAGGTTTTTTTTAGGACTGGCGCAGAGGGGGAGTCGGGTGGACCTCCCCTGCACTAACTGCGGGG
>JACDGU010000217.1 GCA_013821475.1 Solirubrobacterales bacterium | reverse complement strand
CCCTGGCACCGACCCGCGCCGATGCCTCGCCGGTCAGCCGCGCCGCCGCCTGGCTGGTCTCCGAGCAGAACGCCGACGGTGGCTTCGGCGCCTCGCCCGGCGACGACTCCGGCGCCGAAATCACCTGCTGGGCGATGCTCGGCCTCGAGGCCGCCGGCCGCAACCCGCTCGACGTCTCCCGCGCCGGCAACACCCCCCTCGACTTCCTCCGCAGCGGGCTCAGCGGGCTCTCGACGCCGGGCGACTTCGCCCGCACCGTCCTGGCGCTCGAGGGCGCCGGCATCGACCCGCATGACTTCGGCGGGCAGAACCTGGTCTCCAAGCTGCTCGCCCGGCGCCGCCAGGACGGCTCCTTCCAGGGCTACCCGAGCTCGACCGCATTCGCCGTGATCGCCCTGCGGACGGCCGGCGCGGCCGGCAGCCTCGGCAGCTCGCTGGAATGGCTGCAGTCCGCTCAGAACGACGACGGTGGCTGGGGCATCGAGGTCGGCGCCGGCAGCGAAGTCGACGGGACCGGCGCCGTCCTGCAGGCACTCGCGAGCGGCTCCAAGGCGTCGAAGCGGGGCGTCGGCTACCTGGAAAAGGTGCAGCGCAAGGGCGGCGGCTTCGGCGCCCAGCCCAACGACCCGGTCAACGCGCAGACGACCGCCTGGGCGATCCAGGGCATCCTCGCCGCCGGCCGCGATCCGAGTGCCTTCCGCCGTGGCGGCGCCAGCGCCCCCGAATACCTCGCCGGCCTGCAGCAGAGCGACGGCCACTACCGCTACTCCGGCGACAGCGACCAGACCCCGATCTGGGTCACCGGCGAGGCCCTGGTGGCCGCCGCGGGCGACTCCTTCCCAGTCGCCGTCCCCCCCCGCGAACCCAGCTCGACCATCACGTCCCAACCAAGCTCCCCGGAACCGACCGCGTCCGGCGGGCTGCCCCCGTCCTCGGCCGTCCCGCCCTCCACGACCGAACCCTCGGGGATTTCCCCAGGCAATCCGGCAGGCGGGGGCGGTGGAACCCCTCCTGGACACTCAACCACCCCCGCCGAAGGCTCCCCGGGGGCGAAGCCCAAAAATCCATCCTCCGGGGGTGGTGTCCAGGAGGGGTCCACCGCCCCCGCCCCCGGCTCGCCCGGAGGCAACTTCAAGGATTCGACCCTGGTGAGCGAACCCGAGCACTCGAGCACCAGCCCCGCCGGAGCGATCGCCCTCGGGCTTCTGGCCGGCTGCCTCCTCTTCGGCGCCGCCTGGGGCGGGCGCTGGACCTGGATGCGCTGGCGCTACGGCGTCTAGCCGGCTGATCTCGGCGGGCAGATACCCTCGACCGATGGACGTAGAGACGGCGATCCGCAGCCGCCGCACCCGCAAGGCCTTCGCGCCGGAGCCGCTGCCGCGCGAGCTGCGCGCCATCGGCCTCCTGAACCTCGGCTACCCGCGCCAGGAGCGCCCGGTTCCGGCCCGCCCGGGCGCCGACGAAACCGTCGCCTACCTGGACTGATGCTCACCCGTCCCGACGCAATCGAGGCGATCGCCGGCCGGCACTTCGAGGTGGTGGTGATCGGCGGCGGCATCACCGGCGCCGGCGTCGCCCTCGACGCCGCCTCGCGCGGCTACTCGGTGGCGCTGCTGGAGCGCGGCGACTACGCGATCGGGACCTCGAGCCGTTCCTCGAAGATGGTCCACGGCGGCCTGCGCTACCTGCAGAACTTCGACCTCGGCCTGGTCCGCGAGGCGCTGCTCGAGCGCCAGCTGATGGTCCAGCTGGCGCCGCACCTGGTCTATCCGACCCCCTTCCTGGTCGCCTCGATGGGTGAGGACCGGCGCGACCGCAAACTCGGGCTCGGACTGAACATGTACGACGTGATGGCGACGACGCGGGTCGGCCGCAGCCGCCGCGAGCTGCGCACCTCCAAGCAGGAGGACGAGGACTTCTACTGGTCCCCCGACCGCCACCGCACGATCGACCGCGAGGAGGTGCTGGAGATGGTGCCGGCGCTGGCCGCCCGCGATCCCAAGGACGCCTACATGTTCTACGACTGCCAGACCGACGACGTGCGGCTGGTCCTGACCGTGCTCGGCGAGGCCGAACGCTTCGGCGCCGTCAGCCTCAACGGCGCCGACGTCAGCGAGGTCATCTCCGAGAACGGCCGCGCCGTGGGCGTCGCCTTCGTCGAGTCCGACTCGGGCGAGCGGCTCGAGGTCCGCGCCGACAACGTCGTCAACGCGACCGGCGTCTGGGCCGACCGGATCCGCCCCGAGGTGGTCGAGGAGGAGGACGTGCCGCGAATTTCGCCCAGCCGCGGCACCCACATCGTCCTTGACCAGGCCGACCTGCCGATGGGCCACGCCGCCTGCATCGTCCCCGCCGGCTCGGGCCGGATGATCTTCTCGCTGCCCTGGTACGGGCGTACCCTGATCGGCACCACCGACAACGACTTCGACGGCGAGATCGCCCACCCCCAGCCGGCCGAGGACGACGTCTCCTACCTGCTCGAAGCGACCAACGAGTTCTTCGGCACCGCCCTGACCGAGTCGAGCCTGGTCGGCGCCTACGCCGGCGTGCGGCCGCTGATCTCCAGCGGCGACCCGCGCAAGTCGGTCGACATCTCGCGCAAGGCCGAACTCTACGAGACCTCCTCGGGGATGCTGACGATCACCGGCGGCAAGCTGACGACCTGGCGGCGGATGGCGAAGCAGACGGTCGACCGCCTGGTCGAGCGCGAGGGCCGCGAGGCGCCCTGTCATAGCGCCGAGATCCCGCTCGGGATGGAGGCCCGCAAGGAGGACCTGGAGGCTCCCGACGGGGTGGGGGAGGAGGCGCTCGCCCAGCTCGCCTTCCGCTACGGCCATGCCTCCCGTGCTGTCCTCGCCGCCGCCCGCGAGGACCCGAAGCTGGCGGCGGCGATCGTCCCCGGCCGTCCCGACCTGCTGGCCGAGGTGGCGATCGCCGCCCGCCATGAGCAGGCGCGGAGCGTCGCCGACGTGCTGTTGCGGCGGACCCGGCTGGCGATCC
>JACDGU010000064.1 GCA_013821475.1 Solirubrobacterales bacterium | reverse complement strand
GGGCGTAACGCCCGACGGGGAACGGACCCGGCAGATCGGATCCCGGCACAGCGAAGTTCGCCCCCAGTTCGATTTCACCCTGTTCCACAGAATCAGGCTAGTTGACAGGCCTGACGCGGCTGGACCAAGCAGTTCAAGGACACGGGAAGCGAAGCGTGCTCTGCACGCGAGCGACAGAGGACGCCGAAATGCGCCGGTCCAGCCGCGTCAGGCTCAACCCGCGTGCTTCCACTGGCGGGCCCAGCTCTTCAGCTCGTGGATCGACGGCCCGAGCCCGCGGCCGACCTCGGTCAGCGAGTAGGTGACCCGCACCGGCGAGCCGGCTTCGACCTCGCGCTTGACCAGTCCCTCGTCCTCGAGCTCGCGCAGCCGCTGGGAGAGCAGACGGTCGGAAAGGCCGGGGACGACCTTGCCGAGCTCGCCGAAACGCATCGGCCGCTCGGTCAGGGCGCAGACGATCGCGCCGGTCCAGCGCTTGCCGATCAACTCGATCGCGGCATGGAAATGGGGGCACACCCCCGGCGAGGAGTTGGTATGAGGGGCGGTCGTGGCGACTGGTTCCATCGCAAATGACCTTACAGAACGTAAGTGCTAGGCGGGTGAAATTCAGCGCGTGCAAGGACCGGTGGAGACGTCGATCGACGTCTCACCGAGCGCTTCCCGGACCAGCTCGGCCGGGATCGCGAAGCCCCCCGCGGGGCCGCTGGTGGTGGCGGCGAAGACCGTGCCGACGACCCGGCCCCGGGCATCGACGAGCGGGCCGCCGGAGTTGCCGCTGCGGACCAGTCCGCGCAGCGCCGTGATCGCGCGATCGATCGGCCCCCGTCCGTAGGAGTCGTTGCTGACGGTCTCGCGGGTCTCGCCGACCCGCGCCGGTGAGAGCGCGTAGGGCCCGTTCTCCGGGTAGCCGAGGACGGCGCCGTCGGCGCCTTCGACCCGGTGCGAGGAGATCGGCAGGGTCGGGATGTCGGTCCCGATCTGCAGCAGGGCGAGGTCGTTCTGCGGGTCGTAGTAAACCGGCGTCGCTTGCAGCTCGACCCCCGCCGCGGTGGTGACGGTGGTGTCTTCGGCGCCGGCGATGACGTGGGCGTTGGTGACGATCAGGCCGGGCGCCGCCGACCAGCCGGAGCCCTCGATGCCGAGTCCGCAGGCGGTGCTGAGGACGCGGACCACCGATTCGCCGTCGGCGAGGACGGCGGGGTCGGTTGCGATCGCCGGATCGGGATCGCCGACCGGCGGCGCCGGTCCGGTCACCGAGGGCGCGGGGTCGACGCGATCGAGCACGTGCAGCACCGACCCGGAGGGCGGCAGTACTTCATCGAGGCTGCGGAGGATCACCGAGTCCTGGACATCGCCCCGCAGCGGTTCGGTCGCCGGCGTGAGCAGGGCGACGGCACCGAAGACCCAGGCGACGCCGAGGGCCATGGCGGCGACCAGCGCCGCCCCGCCGGCGCCGTCGGCGAGGTGCAGGGTCGGGTGGCGGACGATTCGCGCCCGCAGGCCGAGGGCGAAGCTCTCGACGGCGACGGCGACCAGAGCGCCGGCGACGAGCGCTCCGATCGCCGCGCAGAGCGGCGCGTAGGGCGACCCGGACCCCTGCGAGAGCAGCAGCGGGCCGATCCTGCTGCCGGCGAAGGCACCGAAGCCGAAGCCGGCCAGGGTCAGGGCGCCGACGATCAGACCCTGCCTGTAGCCCCAGAGCCCGACGGCGATCGTGAAGGCGACGATGGCCCAATCCAAGACGGTCACCACTGAATAGAAGCATGCGGGGGACCGCTCTATTACCTTTCCGCTGGTGAGTCGGTTGTCACCTGAGGTGGAGCGGCGGCGCCGTTTCGCCACCCGCACCCTTCCCCTCGCGTTGATCGCGGTGGTCGCCTTCGTGGTCGGGGCCGCGGTCGGGACGCCGGGGTCGCCGCAGAAGGACGCCGCAAACGCCTTCGCGCGGGCCTGGGCGAGTAAGAACTTCGCCGCCATGTACGCGGAACTGAACGACGCCTCGCGGGCCGCGGTCAGCCTCGCCGAATTCACCGCCGCCTATCGCGAAGCCGAACAGGTGGCGACGATGGAGGCGCTGCGCCCGGGCTCGGCCCACGACCCCGGCTCGAGCGAAGGCAGGACGGTGGTGACGGTGCCGCTCGGCGTCATCACGGTCGCCTTCGGCCGACTCGAAGACGAACTGGAGCTGCCGTTTGCCGAAGGCGGCGTCGCGTGGGACCCGAGCCTCGTCTTCCCCGGCCTCAACGCGGGCGAGAAACTGGCGAACGAAATCGAACTGGCGCCGCGGGCGGCGATCCTCGCCAGCGACGGTACGCCGCTGGCCGAAGGCCCCGCCGACGAACGCGAACACCCTCTGGGCAGCGCCGCGATCGACGTCACCGGCGAAGTTGGGATGCCAAGCGAAGAAGCGATGGCCAAACTCGTCCGGCACGGATTCAGCGCCGAAACCCCGGTCGGGATCAGCGGCCTCGAGCAGGCCTTCAACGCCCGTCTCGCCGGCAAGCCCGGCGGCAAGCTGCTCGCGGTCGGGGAATCGGGCTCGCCGCGGGTGCTGGCCGAATCCGAACCCGAAGCCGGAGCGCCGGTGAAGACGACGATCGACGCCGCACTGCAGGAAACGGCGGTCGCGGCACTGGCCGGGCGCGCCGGCGGCATCGCCGTCCTCGACGCCAAGAACGGCGACGTCCGCGCCCTCGCCGGCCAGGCCTTCTCGGCGCCGCAGCCGCCCGGCTCGACCTTCAAGATCGTCACCACCACGGCGGCGCTGCAGAAGGGCCTCGTCTCGCTCGACGACGAATTCGAAATCGTCGACGGCGTCAACGTCGGCGGCCGCTTCATCAGCAACGCCAACGGCGAGTTCTGCGGTGGCACCTTCCGCGAAGCCTTCGCCGAGTCCTGCAACGCCGACTTCGCCCCGCTCGGTCCCCAGATCGGCAACAATGCCCTGGTCGGCACCGCCGAGCGCTTCGGCTTCAACTCGGCGCCGACCCTCTACTCGCCGCGGATCGTCCGCGAAGTCGGCCCGGCCGAATCGACGATCCCAGAACAGATCGGCGAAGAAATCGACCTCGGCGTCTCGGCGATCGGCCAGGGCGAAGTGCTGGCGACGCCGCTGGAGATGGCGAGCGTGGCGCAGACGATCGGCAACGGCGGCGTCCGCGAACCGACCTCGATCGTCAACAACAAGAAACTGCGGCCCGACGCCAAGCCGGTGCGGGTGATGTCGAAGAAGATCGCCGACGAACTGACCGAATTGATGGTCGGGGTGGTGACCGGAGGGACCGGCACCGCCGGCGCGATCTCCCAGGCCCAGGTCGCCGGCAAGACCGGGACCGCCGAGCTGGGGCCGAAGCCGGGTCAGGAGAACAAGGAAAACCCGGAGCAGATCAAGGACGCCTGGTTCTCCGCCTTCGTCCCCGCCGGAGGGGCGAAGCTGGCGATCGGGGTGCTGCTGATCGAAGCCGAAGCCGCCGGTGGCGAAGTCGCGGCGCCGGCCGCCGCCGAAGTCCTCTCTGCCGGGCTCGGCTAGGGGCCTCGTTCACGGAGGGGGCTTTGCGGGGACGGGTTGGGTGTCCCTTCCGCTTGCTGGGATTTTCGCCCGGGAGCCCTGAAACTCTCGCCCGTTGAAGGAGCGAAAATCAGGACGCCGCCCCGACCTCTTAAGAGATTGCTTCCGGAAGGGAGGTTGCGTACCCCTCCCTACTGCAAGCCCGTCTCTCTAGAGGTCGAGGGTGACGTTCGCCACTTCGCCGTTGGTGCCGGGGATGTGGAGCGTCAGCGGCCGGTTCGAGGAGGCTTCGGCCGGCAGCAGGAAGAGCGCCACCGAGCCCTCGATCGCACCCTGCTGGGCGGTCGAGTCGTCGACCGGGATCTGTTCCTGAGCTTCGACTTCGGTGCCGAAGGGGAACTGGTAGAGGCTTTCGCTGGGGATCACGTCGTAGTGTTGTTCGTCGGCGTCGCTGATCGAGAGCGTCGATGGCAGCATGTGCGCCTCCTCGGTCTTGTTCTGGACCTGGAAGAAGATGCCGAAGTAAGTCGAGCCGTTGGACGGTGCCGGCTGGCCGACCAGGTAGGCGGAGTCCTCGCTGTCGGCCGGGTTCAGGTAGCGCGAGAAGATCACCGTGTACTGGAGATCGCCGAGGTGGACGGTCTCGCCCTCGGAGACATCCTTGGTGTCGCTCGAGTAGCCGCAGGCGGTGATGCCGAGCCCGAGCACGGCAAGGGCCAGGGCGGCGAAGAGCGGCGGGGTGAATCTGCGGTTCACGAGCATCGGCGGCGAGAGTCTATTAGAGCCCGCCCGCCGACCCCACGCACGCCATCGAGAGGATTCAGGGGATGCCCGTCAGGTAGCGGTTGCCGCCGGCGACGGCGATCCGCTCGGCACCGGGCAGGTCGGACTCGAGGGTGTCGCGCAGGCGGCGCAGGGCCTCGCGCCAGGCGCGCTCCTGCCAGTAGGAGCCGGAAGAGAGGACCTCGACGCCGCGGTCGATCGGATTGGTCGGCTCGGTCCAGTGGGAGAGCCGCAGCGCGGTCAGCAAACCGCTGCCGCCGGACAGCTCCCAGACCGTGTGGTTGGCGATCCGGTTGGTGCGACCGCCGGACCCCCGCTCGACGATCTGCACCGACTCCTCCTGCTCGACGATCGCGGTGTCCTCCCAGGGCGAGCGCAGCGGCGCCTTGACCCGGAACCTCGCCCCCGCCCCGACCCCGGTCGTCTCGATCCGGGTCAGGTGGAAGTCGGTGAGGAAGTGATCGGTGAACGACGGGCGCAGCGCCAGGTCGGCAATCCGCTCGAAGACCTGCTCGCGGGGAACGTCGATCTCGACCTCAGCTCGGATTGGACCCATCGCGGGGCGATTCTAGAGGTACGCCGCCGCCACCACCGCACCGCCGATCTTGAGTGACAGGAGGCCCAGGAGAGGCTAGTGTCAAAGCGCACACGAACAGGAGGGTCCCCCATCTTCGAAAGCCTTGACAGCGCCCTGCTCGGCGAGAGCCTCGAGGCCGGCTTCAGCCCCGGCTCCGGGACCTTCTACTGCCTCGAGTGCGGCTCGCAGCTGGCACTCGGCGAGACCGACAGCCTGCCCGAGTGCCCCGGCTGCGGCGGCGCCAGATTCCGCCGCGACTCGATCTTCGCCGCGCGCCAAGAGCACGGCGCGGCCACCGCCAAGCCGCCGGTCCACGAGCGCTCGGCACCGCCCGAGTGGCTGGCGGAGGCTCGGCGCACGCTCGGCCGCCCCGGCGACCACCTGGTTCTGCGCGAGGACGATGGAGCGCTCGCCGGCCTCACGATCGAGCCCGGCTGGACCCGGATCGGCCGCAGCGTCGCTGCCGACCTGCGGCTCGACGACCCCAGCGTATCCCGCCGCCACGCGCTGATCGTCGCCGAGCCGGGCGCCGATCTGATGGTGCTCGACGACCGCAGCCTCGACGGCGTCTTCGTCAACGGCGCCAGGATCGAGTGGGCGCCGCTGCGCGACGGCGACGAGCTGACAATCGGGCGCTACCGCCTCTACGCCGTGCGAACCATCCATTAGTCCCCTGGGGCCCGCGGTTGCCGCCACCCCCGCCCCTACTAGGATGGAGCCGGTGAACGCCGCTCCGAATCCGGTCGGTCCGCCGCAGCCCGAAGCGGTTCCGGCGATCTCCGCCTCCGCCGACCGCGCCCGCGCCGAGCTTCATCAGGAGATCGAGCGCGTCCGGGTCGGAGTCGAAGAGATGCTGGCGGAGCAAAGCGACCCCGTCGACGTCGACATCCAGCGCGAGCTCGACGACCTCCGCGAGGACACTCGCCTCTACGTCAAGAAGCGCCTGCGCAAGAGCGAGAAGCGCTTCGAGCGCTCGGTCCGCAAGATCGGCGAGCGCACCGCCCGCCTCGAGCAGCGGATCGACCAGGTCGAGGCCGACCGGGTCGCCGCCGAGTACCGGATCCACAGCGAAACCGAGCGCATGCTCGACGGCCTGCTCGCCGAGGTCCGCGCGATCGCGGACCTGCTGACAAAAGAGCGATAGCCGAGTTCGCAGTTATGTCCGCTAATCGGACTTAACTGCGAACTCGCTACTCGGTCGAGATGCTCGGATCCGCCTGGACCTTCTGCGGGATCACCATCAGGAAGTTGCTGGTCGCGTCGGCGGCCAGGTTCAGGACCCGGTCGGCCTCCTGGTCCTGACCGGTGGCCCGCAGTTCGGTCGCATAGTGGCTGATCAGGTCGTCGATGTCGATCAGGCCCTCGGCGTCGAGATCCTTGAGTTCGACTTTGGCGCCCTTGCCGAGGCGGTTCTGGATCGCCTCGCGGTCGATGCCGAAGGCGTTGTGGCGGACGTAGACGCGGCCGCCGGTCATCCCCGCGCAGGCCCAGGGCCCGAGGTCGCCGAGGACGATCGCCCGGCCCGAGGTCATGTACTCGAAGGCGAATCCCTTGGCGTTGGCGCGATCGACGACGCAGCCGCGGGCATCGTCGATCTCGTTTTCGGGCTCGCCGCCGAGGACGACGTCGGCGCCCGAGAGGCGGATGCAGAAGCGCGAGTCGGCCGAGCCCTGGACGAAGAGCCGGCCGCGCTGGGCGCCGTAGGCGAAGGACTTGCCGACCGAGCCGTTCAGCCGCTTCCCATTCGCACCCTTGCCCTTGAGGATCGCGATCGAGCCGCCGAGCATCGTCTTGCCGACGCCGTCCTGAGCGCCGCCCTCGACCCGGATCGAGACCCCGTAGGAGTTGAAGGCGCCGAGGCCCTGGCCGGCGACCGAGCCGCCGTTGAAGGTGAGGTCGGCCAGCACCTCGTCGCTTGGCTCGGGGCCGTCTTCGAAGATCCGCGAGCGGGCGATCGCCCCTGACAGCTCGGTGCCGAGGACGCGGTCGTTGGCGTCGGTGGCGCGGGGGAAGGCGCTGTGGACGGTGTGGCCCGAGCAGACTTCCGGCGCCAGGGCACCGATCGCGCTCGAGGCCTGCTTGCGCTCCATCCGGATCGGCCGAGCGACGACGAGGCCGGCTTCGGCGCGCGCCTCGACCAGCTCCTCGGCGACCGGCAGGTCGAGCGGCTCGAGGTCGAGGAACTCCTCCAGCGGCGTGATCAGCGGCGCCAGGTCGATCTTGTCCTTGGCGGCGACCTGCTCGAGCAGGTCGTAGCGGCCGACGAGGTCCTGGGCGCGGTCGTAGCCGAGCGAGGCGACGACCTCTTTCACCTCCTCCCCCATCGCGGAGAAGAAGCGGGCGCAGCTCTCGGCGGCACGCTCGACCTCCTGCGGGGTGAACTTCTTCAGCCCATGCTCCTGAGCCTGCTCGACGGTCTCGATCTGGGTGGCGATGCCGACGTGGCAGGTGTCGAGCTGGCAGCCGCGGCAGATCGTGCAGCCGAGGCTGACCATCGCCAGGGTGCCGAAGCCGACCCGGTTGGCACCGAGGCAGTGCAGCTTGACGATGTCGTGGCCGGTGCGGTAGCCGCCGTCGGCCCAGATCTCGACCCGGTTTCGCAGGCCGGCCTCCATCAGCGCCCGGTGGACGGCACGGGTGCCGATGTCCGAGGGCAGGCCGACGTGGCGCAGGGCGTGCTGGCGGGCGGCGCCGGTGCCGCCCTCGAAGCCCGAGAGGGTGATGATGTCGGCACCCGCCTTGGCGATCCCGAGCCCGATCGTGCCGATGTTCGGCACCACCGGGACCTTGACCGAGACGCGGACGTCGGGGTTGACCGTCTTCAGCTCGTCGATCAGCTCGGCGAGGTCCTCGATCGAGTAGAGGTCGTGGTTGTTGGAGGGCGAGATCAGGTCGGTGCCGGGGGCCGCGTTACGGGCGGCGGCGACCTTTGCCGAGACCTTCTTGCCCGGCAGGTGGCCGCCCTCGCCGGGCTTGGCGCCCTGGCCGATCTTGATCTCCGCCAGGTAGGACGAGTTGAGCATCTCCGCCGAGACGCCGAAGCGGCCGGAGGCGACCTGCTGGCCGCGCCACTTGCGGTAGTGCCCGTACATGTCGCGGATCTCGCCACCCTCGCCGTTGACGCAGAGGATGTTGGTCGCCTTTGCCGCCTCCGCGTAGGCGCGGAAGGCGGGCTCGGACTGCGAGCCGAAGCTCATCGAGGAGATCACGATCGGGTAGTCGTGGTGGCCGACGCCGGCGTCGACTTCGGCCGGATCGATCGGCGGCCGGTCGCCCCTCAGGGCCATGATGTGGCGCATCGAGATCGGACTCTGCTTCTCGAGGTGGCGGACTTTCTGCGAGTACTCCTCGTAGCTGCCGGAGCCGTTGGCGGTGGCGATCGCCGCCTTGTAGACCTTCGGATAGAAGCGGAACGTCTTCGCCGGTTTGGCGGTCTCGTCGTCGCCGCTGAGGGCGCGGGCGCGGGCGTTGGTGTCCTCGTCGAGCTGGGCGAAGCCGACGCCGCCCTTGGCCGAGGCGGCGAAGGCCTCGGTCTGGAAGATCTCGGCCAGCTCGGGCTTGACCCCGATCGAGGAGAACTGGCGCGCATAGCCGCGAACCTCGTGGATGCCGATCGTCGAGATCACTTTCTCGATTCCTTTGCGCAGCCCGGCGCAGAGGTTGCCGACATCGGTCTCGTAATCCTCGACGCAGATCACCTCGACCATCGTGTAGGGGCAGACGCCGTTGGCGCCGAGGCCGAGGGCCAGCATCACGTCGTGGACGTTGCGGATCGCCGCCGAGCGCAGGACCAGGCCGCAGCGGCGGCGCAGGTTCTCTTCGCCGCGATCGACCTTGAACTGCTTCAGCGCCTGGTCGACCGCCGAGGTCGCCAGGTGGGGATCGAGGTAGCGGCGCTCGGCGTCGTAGACGGTGCGGTCGGTGAGGACCACCAGCTCGGCGCCGTTACGGACTTTCTTCACCGCTTCCTGCTTGATCCGCTCGATCGCGCCGGCGGTCGTCTCCGACTCGAGCAGCGAGATGTCGACCGCGGCGGCGCGGCCTCGGAACTCCTCCCAGAGGTCCTCGAGCAGGTAGGTGTGATGGTCGCGGGCGATCTGGCGGTAGGTCTTGTCCGAGAGTGGCGCCAGGCCGTGATGGCCGCCGAGGATCACCGGGAACTCGGTTTCGACGGTGCCGGTGTCCTCGCCGGCGGCGTCCAGCGAGGGGCGGCGGCCGAACAGGGTCCGGGTCGAGAAGTGCTCGAGCTCGCGCTCGCGATCGAGCGCCGGATTGGTGACGACGGCGACCGTCTCCTTGAAGTAGTCGGCGAGGTTCTGGCGCTCGGGCGAGAGCGCCGCCAGCGGGCCGTCGTAGCCGAGCGAGCCGATCGGCTCGGCCCCGTTGGAGGCCATCTGCTGGACGAGTTTGACGTCGTCGCGCTGCCAGCCAAAGCCGGCGAGAACGCGGTCGGCGACCTTGACCGGCTCTTCGGGGCCGGCTTCCGAGTAGCCGGGGACGTCCTCGCCCTCGAGCGGGCCGCCGGTCTCCAGCGCCCGGTCGTAGCCGGCGGCGTCCTCGACGCCGTTGCGTGCCAGCCAGCTGTCCCGGACGATCCGCAGCATCTGGGCGTGCGGGTACAGGGTCGAGCGCCTGGCGCTGCGGTCGATCAGGACCAGCGCCTTCTCGCCCGGGGCGAGCGGCAGCGGCTCGGCGACCATCCTGTTGACCGGGACCACTCCCGGCTCGGAGCTGAAGACGTAGTCGTCCTCGGTCTCGACCTGCCACAGCGGCCGCAGGCCCATCGCGTCGGCAGAGAAGACGCACTCGTCGGCGTGGCGGGCGATCAGCGCCACCGGGCCCTGGGCGAACGGCCCCATCGCCTGGTGCAGGTACATGTAAAAGGAGTGCAGGTCGGCCGGCAGCGAGCGGATCTCGTTCACGATCGGCGGCACGATCATCTCCATCGCCTCGGCCAGGGTCAGGCCCTCGCGGCTGACCATCGTGTCGATCGTGCGGTTGAGGTCCTGCGAGTCGGAGGAGTCGGGCTGGATCGGCACCGCCAGCATCCGCGCCTCCTGGCGCAGCTGCTCGATCGTGTTGATCTCGCCATTGTGGCCGAGCGCCGAAAACGGCTGCACCCGCTTGAACGAGGGCCAGGTGTTGGTCGAGTAGCGGTTGTGGCCGAAGCAGCCGATCGTCTCGAAGCGCTCGTCTTTGAGGTCGGGGTAGTAGTCGCCGAGCACGTTGGGAGCGCCCATCACCTTGTAGACGCAGGTGGTCGCCGAGAACGACGGGACGTGGACGCCGAGCTTCTGCTCGAGCTCGATCAGCAGCTCGAAGAGGATCGGATCGCGGCGCTCGGCGTCGGGGACGAGGCCGGCGATCTGCCAGAAGATCGGCTCCTCCTCGCGCGCGGTCGGCCCGAGCGCGGGCGAGTGGACGACGCCGAGGCGCTCGGCGAGGACACGGAAGCCGCCGCGATTGAGCAGCTCACGGGCGTCGTGCTGGATCGTGTCGCGATCCTGCGAGCGCTCGACAAAGATGTGGGCGACGGCGAAGTGGTCGTCGAGGGTCAGCGATGGATCGTGGCCGCCGACGCGAACCTCCTCGGCCCAGATCTTCCGCGGCAGGTCGAGCATCAGCCCGCAGCCATCGCCCTCGCCATCGACGTTGCCGGCGCGGTGGAGCATCTTCTGCAGCGCCGGAATTGCCAGCTCGATCGGCTCGTGGCTGGGCGTCGCGTCCTTGCGGACGGAGGCATAGATCGCGCAGGCGTCCCTGTCCTCGACGCTGGGCGGCGATACCAGTGGCCTGTAGGAACGCTCCGGCGAGTAGCGCTCGACTGGCGCGCCGGCAACTGACTGGTGCTTCGACATATGACCTCCCGGTTTCCACGCCTTCTTCGAGCGGGCGCGCGACGGGTTGACGGGTTCGAGAATTATAGGTGGAGAAGCCTTGCGCCAACCGGATGTCGCATTTGGTGCCGCTATGCGGCGGAAAATACGACCGTGCCGGGGCCCTGGCCCGGGCTAGGACCAGGACAGGTGCTGGTAGTCGGCGCCCGGGGCCACTCCGATCAGCAGCGCCGTGACCCCCGCCCCGGAGCGGTTGAGGATCGTTCGCTTCGCCGGCGGCTCGATCGAGGCGAAGGTGCCGGCCGGCGCCGGGTGGTCCTCGCCCTCGATCCGCAGGGTCGCCTCGCCCTCGAGGATCACGTAGAGCTCGACCTGCCCGCTGCCTGACTCGTCGTGCTCGGGAATCTGCCCGCCCGGCGCGATCTCGACCAGGTTGAAGCCGAAGGCGGAGGTGCCGAGCGACTTGCGGGCAAGCTTCCAGGTCGACTCACCGGAGCCCGCCATCGCCTCGAACTCGTCGCGGTGCCTGATCGTGTAGCCGGCGCCCATGCTGCGACGATATCTCGAACCGGTCCCGATTGGAAGGAGCGCGCGTGAGCACCGACCCCCGATTCAGAGCTGGCGCTGAGGGAAGCGATCGACCGCTACAACGACGCCTGGAACACCCACGACCTCGACGCGATCATGGCGCTGCACGCCGACGACGTCTACTCCGACAGCGTCACGATCCTGCGCCAAGTCGGCCTGCTCGACTGAACCGTGCAGCCCGCTACAGGCTCCAGTCGGGTTCGAACCCGTTCTTGACCAGGACCTTCGGCTGGCCGCCGGCGTAGGGGATTTTGACCACGGCGTGATTGGGGGTCGGTTCGTAGCCGCCGACCATGCCGAGGACGTACTTGCCGTCGGCCGAGAGCGCGGTGCCGACGAAGCCCGACTCGCGTTCCTTGGTCAGCGTCCGTTCGGCCCCGGTCTTCGGGTTGACGGTGACGGCGTAGGAGGTGTCCTGGCCGCCGAACTCGGCCAGCAGCTGCTTGCCGCTCGCCGACCACGCGGTCGGGATAAGCCCCTGGACCAGCGGATCGACCTGGGTGTGGGTCAGGCGCTTGACCTGGCTGCCGCTCGAGTTCATCAGGAAGAGGTCGTTCTCGGGCCCGTACTTGCGCTGCTTGGCGCCAAGCAGCTTGACGAAGACGATCTGGCCGGTCGGTCCCCAGAGCGGGTTCAGCGAGGCATGGTCATGGGTGAGGGCGACGGACTTGCCGCCGCTGACGTTCGCTCGGTAGACGTCGCATTTGGGCGGGTAGCCTTCCTTGGACGCTTTCGCGTAGACGATTTCGGTCCCGTCCGGAGAGAAGCTGAAGCCGCTGAAGTAACCGCCGGCGAGGACTCGCTGGGCGCCGGTCGCGACGTCGATCAGGACCAGCTTGCGGGCGCCGAGCTCGCCGCCTCGCAGCGCCGCGATCGTCGTCGAGTCGGGCGAGAACTCGAGGTAGAAGGATTCCTGCCAACCGCTCATCAGGGTCTTCCCGGCGCCGCCGCCGGCCGGGGCGATCTTCATCACCGGCAGCTGGCCGTTGGTTTCGGCCAGATAGACGACCAATTCGCCATCGGGTGAGACTTTGGGGTTGCGGCCGGCGGCAACCTTGCGCGCGCCCTTGCCGTTGTCCTTACTGACGTAGACGACCGGGTGGAACGGATTGCGCATGTAGGTCAGCGTCGCCTGGGCGGCAGCCGGAAGCGCCAGCAGCGCGGCTACGGCGACGAGCGCCACGGTCAGTCTCGACTTCAACATGGTTGGCATGGGCGCGATCGTATCCGCCGGATCGGTGGATTGGACCAATCGCCCAATGCCTGGCTTGGAGCTCTAAGCGGGGCCGACGATCGCCGCCGCGACCAGGCCGCCGCTGACGGCGAGAAATGAGATCACCGAGAGGACTCGGTACCAGAGCTCCTTCTCGGTCTCGGGGTCGAACGCGAGCGGGACGAAAAGCAGTGGGTTGACCGCGGTGCCGAAGGCGAGGGCGATAGCGACGGCGATCGGCAGGTCCGGTACCGCCAGGCCGACGCCGATCAGGATCAGGCCCATCATCACGTAGTCGAGATGGACCTGGCGGATCCGGTGCGGGGCGACGACACCGATCCGGGTCAGCCACCCGGGCTTCTCCTCGCGGACGACCATTGCCCAGCCCAGCAGGCCGCCCAGCGCGAGCTCGATCAGGCCGATCTGGACAACCCAGTCCATCGCCGCCTACAGCTCGGGGACGTCGGCGCCCTGCGGCGTGAACGGCAGCCGCCGCACCTCGGCCCACTCGCCGTAGCGCTGCTCGAGCTCGGTGACGACGTTGCCCGCCTCCTGCCAGGTGGTCCAGACCAGCACGGTCGGCCCGGCGCCGGAGATCGTCGCCCCCAGCGCCCCCAGCTCGGTCGCTGAGTCGACGATCTCCATCGAGCGTGGGTAGAGGCCGCGCCGGCGTGGCTGGTGGATCCGGTCCTCGAGCCCCCGCGCGACGAGGTCGAGGTCGGCCGAGCGCAGGCCGAGCACCAGCAGCGCCGCCGAGGAGACGTTCGCGACCGCGTCGGCGAGCGGCACCTCGGTCGGGATCGCCTCCCGCGCCAGCTTCGTCGAGATTTCCTCGGGCGGGATCACAACGATGCCCTCGAGGCCGTCGGGCGCGTCGAAGCGGGCCGCGAGCGGCTCACCCTCCGCCCCGGCCCCGCAGACGACGAAGCCGCCGTAGATCGCCGCCGCGACGTTGTCCGGATGACCCTCGAGCTCGGTCGCGCGGACCAGCATCTCCTCGCGCGAGAGCGCCAGCTCGAAGAGGTGGTCGGCGGCAAACAGACCGGCGACGATCGCCGCCGCGCTCGAGCCCAGCCCGCGCGCCAGCGGGATCTCGCTGCGCAGGCGGAAGGCGATCCCGTCGGCGGAGTGCAGGCTCTCGAAGGCGCGGACGACGAGGTTGTCGCGACCGGTCGAGACCTGCAGCCCGCCGGGATCGAGCGAGAACTCCCCCGTCTCCTCGACCTCGAGATCCAGGTACAGCGAGACCGCCGCCGCCATCGCGTCGTAGCCGGGCCCGAGGTTGGCCGAGGAGGCGGGGACGCGGACGAGTCGGTGGCGCGCGGTCAATCGAAGACGACGCGCTCGACGGCGCTGAGGTCGTTGGCGCAGTTGATCACCGCGGGCGCTTTGCCGAGCGCGGTGTCGGGGTCCTTGAGGCCGTGGCCGGTGAGCACGCAGACGACCGACTCCGGCGGGGCCGTGCCCTCGACGACGGGCAGGCCGTGGGCGAGCAGGCCGGCGACCGACGCCGCCGAGGCGGGCTCGCAGAAGACTCCTTCGTTGCTCGCCAACCAGTGGTAGGCATCGAGGATCTGGGCGTCGGAGACGGAGGCGACGCGGCCGCGGGAGGTGGTGAAGACGGTCATCGCCTCCTCCCAGCGGGCCGGGTTGCCGATCCGGATCGCCGAGGCGACGGTCTCCGGCTTGGCGACCGGGGCGCCGAGCACCAGCGGCGCCGCGCCCTCGGCCTGGAAGCCGTAGACGACCGGCAGCGCCGCGCCGGCGACCTCCACCCGATCCAGCTTGCCCTCCGACACCTCCCGGAATCCCCGCGCCCAGGCGGTGACGTTGCCGGCGTTGCCGACCGGGATCGCCAACGCCCCCGGCATCGCGCCGAGCTCCTCGACGACCTCGAAGGCGGCCGTCTTCTGGCCTTCGATCCGGTAGGGATTGACCGAGTTTACGAGTTCGATCGGGTACTTCTGGGCGAGCTCGCGGACGATCGTCAGGGCGTCGTCGAAGTTGCCCTGCAGGGCAACTACCCGCGCCCCGTGCATCAGCGCCTGCGCCAGCTTGCCGATCGCGATTTTGCCCTCGGGGACGATCACCGCGCCACGCAGCCCGGCGCGCGCCGCGTAGGCGGCGGCGCTGGCGGCGGTGTTGCC
>JACDGU010000216.1 GCA_013821475.1 Solirubrobacterales bacterium | reverse complement strand
GCCTATCTGGCCGAGGTGCTCGGCGCCCGGGTTCGCGGCGATCCGGCTCCGCTCCTGGCCTGATCCAGGTTCCTTGCCGACGGTCGTCGTGATCGTGCCTGCCTGGAGAGGTGACTGAACGCTTACACCTTCACCCTCAAGTCGAGCGTAAAAGTCTCTATCCGGCCACGAGAGGGCGTTTCGCCGAGTCCTTCTTGGCGATCTTTTCGACTTCCTTCTTCTGCTTGCCCGAGAGCCCGCCGGAGGCGGCGTAGGCGCCGCCGCCGAGCGCCGCGACCAAGGCGACGATCGAGATGATGAAGCCGGCGGTGCCGAGCTTCTGATGGATCCTGCTTATAGACATGAGTCCTCCTTGACGTGAAGCGTGGTGGGAGGAGCTCCTACCGACGCAGTTGGATCGATACGAAGTTGCGTTGCGGCCGGCCGCAGGCGAGCTCTTTGGCTCGAGGCGTCTAGCGCGGTAACCGGTGTCCGGGAAGACAACCCCGTGACCGGGAGGCCCGGGTGTCCTGGGGGGATGTGGTTTTGGGGGGAACGGGCGGTTTGAAGGAGTCCGGAGCGCAGCAAAAACCAATCTCCCATGACTTTGGACGACCTGGCATTTATGAATTCAGCCCCATTCTTAGTCACCGGATGACCTGCTCGTAGGCGCGACAGTCAGGAAGGCTGAGCGAGCCATTTTCGGCGCGAAGAGCTTCGTTGGGGCATTCTGCAGCCGAGGCCAACGAGACCCGAGCGCCACCAAAGATCAGAGCCGCTAGCAAAGTGACGATCACTGCGCCAAGCAACGGCATACACTTGCCGATGCTGAGTTCGTCGGCGAGGGCCTGCAAGTCGCCGCGCTTGACATCGGTCAGCTTTCGCTTGGAGAGGCGCTCGGGGATGTGCTTGCGGATCGACTCAAGGTCTTCGACAGAGCGGGGTCGGTAGCGGCGTCGCCGTTTGTTCAGGGCGACCCCATCGCGGGCCGCTTTGACGAAGGTGTCGAGCGCTTCGCCAAGCTTCACCCCACCCTCGCTTTGGATCATCTCTCCCCGCTGAAGCGCAGCGCGCAGGTCGTCCCGGGCATCGCGAGCGGCAACGGCTTGGGAGAAGTACCGGGTCTTGCGCTGGCGACCTGCCTCACGGTCCCAGACGGTGCCGAAGTAGCGCGACGTGCAGTTGCAGCGCTCCCCACCCCCCGTCAGCGCGCAGTGGACCTGGTGGCGGGCGAAGACGGACTGGTAGCGAGTCTTTGTGTCCACGGTCTTCATCAGCGCCCACCGCCGCTGCGGGCGCGCTCGGCCCAGCTCTTCAAGTCCTCAGGCCGGTACTGGCGCAGCTGACCGACATAGACGCAGGGGATGAGCGGTTGGACGTGGCGCTGGAAATGGCTGAGGCTCATTCCCAGGGCGCGGGCCGACTCCTCGCGGGTGAACAGAAAGCGTTGGGAAGCACCGTTCTTCTGGGCCGTCTTGGAGAGGCTCTCAGCCATGCCAACAAGACGTTTTCGAGGGCCGATTCGACCCTCTAGATATGGCTTGATCCTGCGGGTTTCCTTGGATTTTTTTGTGGCGTTCATATGGCTTCTCCTCGCTGGCTTTGACCACCGCCAAAATGCGCCGGACAGCGATCGCGGAACCCGAGCCGCAGGCGCGGCCTATGAGATGCTCGCGTTCTTTGAATGACGATCCTCGACGCGCCCGCCAGATGGTCGTCGAGTCCGCATCGGCCGGCCCGGAGGTACGCGCCGTGCGTGAGACCTCGATGCAGTGGTTCGCCGCGCTGGTCGACCTGGGACGAGCGGAGATGGCCGACCCCGAGGAGCTGCCGCGGGCGGTGGCTGAGATCACCGCCGGCTCTATCTACAACCGCCTGCACGTAGCGATCGAGCAAGGCGACTTCAGCGCCGGTGAGAGCATGGTCCCGGAGCTGATGTATTGCGCGGTTCTGCCCTACCTCGGAGTTGAGGCGGCGCTGGAGGAGCTGCGGATGGCGCCGCCGGGGTGAGGCTGAGGGACGCGGCGCGGGAGCGCGAGTGGTGCGGTTAATGGCAGGGAATGGCCTATCAACAGCGAAGTTAGATCTTCGTAACCTGATTAAAGGCGCGCCCGGGGGATGCCGATGGTCATTGCAACCTACCTGGGAGATCTTCCTCCCGGGGCACTGACAAGGAGAACCAATGGCCCGCATCACCAAAAAGCGGGCGCTGGCTGCGCTCGCCACCGCTGCGGTTCTGGCGCTCGCCGCCGGCGCCTACGCATACTTCACCAGCACCGGCTCCGGCACGGCGACGGCGACCGTCGGCACCAGCTCGGCCGTGACGCTCAAAGCCACGGTCGCCGGCACCCTCTACCCGGGCGCCTCCCAGAGCGTCACCTTCACCGTCGACAACCCGTCCTCGGGTCAGCAGCGCGTCGGCACGATCTCGCTGACCAAAGTCCAGCCGGACGCCGGCCACGCGACCTGCTCGACCACGATCACCGGCGAAAAACCGGACTTCACGATGGCGGCGGTGGCGGTCAACAAAACCTACGGCCCGGGCAACGCCCAGGCAGTTACCCCGACCGGCACGCTGACCATGAACGACACCGGAGTGAATCAGGACGCTTGCCAGGGCGCGACGCTGACGCTGACGCTAGCCAGCAACTAGGCAAATGCTCCAGCGGCGGTCGACACGCTGGATCGAAGCGCGCGGTCTCACCGCGGTCAGGGCCCTCGCGGTCCTGACCGCGGCCGGCTGCTGCCTCGGCGCCGCCGCCTACGCCGCGACCCGCGGCGGGCCGGTCGACCAGCAGGGAAGCGTCTCGCGGCCGCTGAAGCCTCGCCTGATCGAGCACCCGGACCCCGTGACCACTGTCGTGACCGCCGAATTCGACTTCGTCCAGCCAAGCCGCCCCCCGGCCCGGGCCAACCCCGGCAACCCGCTGCGCTTCCGGTGCCGGCTCGACCGGGCCGAATGGAGTTGGTGCCGGCCGCCGGCGCGCTTGCGGGGCCTCGGACCCGGCCGCCACCGCTTTGAAGTGCGGGCCGTCAACGCCGGCGGGCGCAGCGGGCCGGCCGCCACCTACGGATGGCGCCTGCAC
>JACDGU010000063.1 GCA_013821475.1 Solirubrobacterales bacterium | reverse complement strand
GTCCTCGCCGAGGGCGGCGAGATCGGGATCTCGATCGAGGGCAGCGACCACACGCTCGGGCCCGACGACCTGACCCTGGCCCTGCAGCCGCTCGAGGGCTACGAGGTCGAGGCCGAGGCGGGCCACGCGGTCGCGCTGGCGCTGGAGCTCGACGAAGAGCTGCGGCGCGAGGGCCTGGCGCGCGAGATCGTCCACGCCGTCCAGATCGCCCGCAAAGATGCCGGCTTGGAAATCACCGACCGCATCGAGCTCGGCCTCGGCGGCGACCCCGGCCTGATCGAGGCCGCTCGTGAGCACGAGGCCTATCTCTGCGGAGAGGTGCTGGCGACGGCCGTCTCCTATGACGCCGACGCCGGCGCCCCCGCCAAGATCGACGGCCGCGATCTCTCGATCGCGGTGCAACGGTCCTGAGCGCCGCCACCCCGGGCGCTACCTCGGCGACGCCGCGGGGTTACGGGGATATCGATCCCCAGTCGAAACGCCGGCGCGGCCTTGGGGCCGTGCTCGTCGCCGCCCTCCTGATCTTCGTTCTGACCGCCCCACTGGCGCGGGCGACGCAGGGTGGGATCGGTGGCGGCAACACGCCGCCGCCCGGGCCCAAGCCGCAGCTGATCCTCTTCCACGGCGGCTCCTTCCTCTTCGAAGACCCGTTCTTCCGTCCATCGACCGAACCGCGGGCGATCGCCTCCGGCTTCGTCCCTCACTACGTCACCTACCCGCTGGGCGACATGCCCGCGGCGGTGCTGGCGGCACGGGCGGCGGCGAAGACCCTGCGGGCAAAGGTCGGGTTGGGGAGGGTCTACGCCTACGGTGCCTCCGCCGGCGGTACCCTCGCCGCGCTGCTCTCCGGCGACGGGCTGGTCTCGGCCGCCGTCGCCAAGGCGCCGGTCTCCGATTTGGTCGGCTGGGAATGGCCGCTCGGTGCCTACGGCGCCGGCTATTACGAACAGGTCGGGCTCAGCCTCTCGGCCCGTTACCGGCTCTCGCCGATCCGCCGTCCGCAGCGGAGCCCCCTGCTGATCTATCAGGGACGCGCCGATCGGGTAGTACCGCCCTCAATGAACGAAGCCTTTGCCGCCAAGTTCCCACGTGTCTATCTTTGGTCTGTGCCCGGCGGTCACACGACCGAGCGCGCCCGGCCCTACCTGATCGGAAAAGCTATGCACTGGCTGGAGCGAACCGCGGCCCAGCAAGCGCGTGCAGCGTCCCACGCGGACTCCCTCCCCTAAAGTTGACCTATGGACTCAGGAATTAAACCCGCCTCCGGCGGTCGCTTCCGCACCGATATCGAGGGCCTGCGGGCCGTCGCGATCGTCGCCGTCCTGGTCTGCCACGCCGGCATCCCCTTCCTCGCCGGCGGCTATGTCGGCGTCGACGTCTTCTTCGTCATCTCCGGCTTCCTGATCACCGGCCTGCTGGTCCGCGAGGTCGAGAAGACCGGCGGCATCTCGCTGGTCGGCTTCTACGCCCGGCGGGCGAAACGACTGCTGCCGATGGCGGCCGTCCTGCTCGCCTCGGTCGCGATCCTCTCGATAGTGATCCTCTCGCCGGTCCGCGCGGTCGAAATCTCGGGCGACATCATCAGCTCGGCGCTCTACGTGGCGAACTGGCACTTCGCTGCCCAGTCGGTCGACTACTTCGCCCAGGGCCTGGAACCGAGCCCGGTCCTGCACCTCTGGTCGCTGGCGATCGAGGAGCAGTTCTACGTCGTCTGGCCGACCCTGATCCTGGCGGTTACCTGGTTCCAGCGCCGCCGCGGCGCCCCGGTGCGTCCGGCACTCTGGGTGACGCTGGGCGTGATCCTGGTCGGCTCCTTCGCCCTCGGCGTCCAGCTCACCGATGCCAGCCCGGCCTCGGCCTACTTCTCGACCTTCGGCCGCGCCTGGGAGCTGGCGCTCGGCGGGGCGCTGGCGCTGCTCGGGGCGGTGAAGATCCCCCGCGCGATCGCGGCCGCGATCGGCTGGGCCGGCCTGGCGGCGATCGTCTACGCCTCCTTCGCCTTCACCTCGACCACTCCGTTCCCGGGCACCGCCGCCCTCGTCCCGACCCTCGGCGCAGCGGCGCTGATCCTCGCCGGCTCCTCCGTCTATGCGCAGAAGCGCGGCGCGCCGGCCGGCCCGCTCTCGCTCGGCCCGGTCCGCTACGTCGGCCAGATCTCCTACTCCTGGTACCTCTGGCACTGGCCGGCATTGATCTTCGCGGCGGCGCTCTGGGGCCCGCTCTCGGTCGCAGCCGGGATCGCCGTCGTGCTCGCCTCGGTGGTCCCGACCGTCATCACCCACCACCTGATCGAGGATCCGGTCCGCCGGGCGCCGGCCCTGGCCCGGCTGCCGGTCCGCGCCCTCGCCCTCGGCGCCGCCTGCATGGGGATCGCCGTCGCCTCCGGCCTGCTCCTCACCTCGAGCCAGCCGAGCTTCAAGACGGCGCCGATATCCGACGTCCGCGGGGCTGCGGCGCTGGTCGACCAGCCGACTCCCCAGGACCACGCCGAAGCGCTGCGACCAAACCCGCTGCGGGCCAGCGCCGATCGCTCCCGCGCCTTCTACGACGGCTGCCTGGTCGGGATCACCGGCACCAACTCAAACCGCTGCCTCTACGGCGACCCGCACGGCAAACGCACGCTGATCCTGTTCGGCGACTCCCACGCCATGCAGTACTTCTCGCCGCTGGAAAAACTGGCGAACGAAGACCACTGGCGCCTGATCGCCCTGACCAAGGCCGAATGCGGCCCCGGCGAAGTGAAGATCCGCAGCATGGTTGCCGACCGCGAGTACTCGCAGTGCGATGCCTGGCGCCAGGAGACGCTGGAACGGATCGAAGAAGGCGGGCCGCGGGCAACGGTCGTGATCAGCGGCGACACTGCCTACACCGCCTACGGCCCGGGCGGCGAAGAACTGAGCGGCAAGGCCAACGCCGACGCTCTGGAAGCCGGCTACGTCAAAACCCTGGAACGGATCCAGCGCGCCGGCCTGCAGACGGTCGTGATCCGCGACACCCCGGCCTCGGCCAGCGACGTCCCCAGCTGCGTCTCCGAAGATCTCCAGAACCTGAAGTCCTGCGCCTTCCCCCGGGTCCACGACTGGGACCTCGAATTCGACGACCGCGCCGCCAAATCGACGCCCGGTACCCACCTGATCGACGTCACCGCCGAGATCTGCCCCGGCGAACTCTGCCGCGCCGTGATCGGCAACGCCCTCGTCTACCGCGACAAAAGCCACCTCACCGCGACCTTCGCGCGGACCCTCAGTCCGTGGATTAAAGAAGGGCTCGAAGAAGCGGGGTTCTACTGAGCGCGGTGGGCGGCGCCGTCTCTCGCCGCGCACTCGGCCCCTAGCTTTCGGGGCATCAAGGTTCGGCATCTACTGAGTTCGCTGCTGGGAGCCGGGATTCCGACCAGGTCCGCAAGCCTCCCCGCTGTTTGCGCAGCGGACCTGGTCGGAATCCCGGCCCGCTGAGCGCTACTCAGCCGCTTCGCCGATGATGAAGTCGGTTTTCTTCGAGTCGGAGAACTTGATCCAGCAGTGGTCGGGCGGAACGCCGGCGACCTCGATCAGCGCGGCTTCGATGCGCTTGGCGATCTCGGCCTTCTGCTCATCGGTGCGGCCCTCGTACCAGTTGACCTCGACGAACGGCATCGGCGAAGGGAGCGGGCGCCGCTCTAGGCGAGCGCCGGCTCCAGCTCGGCCTCGAGGCGACGCTTGGGCATCGCGCCGACGACTTTCTTGGCGATCGCGCCGTCCTTGAAGAGGATCATCGTCGGGATCGAGAGGACCTCGTACTGGGCCGCGGTCTGCTGGTTCTCGTCGACGTTGATGCTGAGGATCGTGAGGTCGTCACGCTCGCCGTCGATCTCCTCGAGGACCGGATGAACGACGCGGCACGGGCCGCACCAAGGCGCCCAGAAGTCGACGAGCACGGGGCCCTCGGCGTCGAGGACATCGGCTTTGAAAGTTGCGTCGGTTACGTCGGTCAGCTTGCCAGTCACTGGATATCGGTCTCCCGGAATCGAGGTTCGTCCACGGTCTCAGTCTCTCAATACTTCAGAAAGTATAGCGCCGCTCGTCAAGCTCGGTGGGGGCTTGACCGCGATCGCCGCTCTTGTACCCGAATCGCATCTGCGGAACCTGCCAGACGGCCTCGGCGACGATCCCGCGGTCCATCTTCGAGGAGCCGGCACGGCGATCGCGGAAGACGATCGGCACCTCGACCACCTTGAAGCCGGAGCGGATTGCCCGGTAGGTCAGCTCGACCTGGAAGGCGTAGCCGTGGGCGCGGACCGAGTCGAGGTCGATCGCCTCGAGCACCCGGCGCCGGAAGCACTTGAAGCCACCGGTCAGGTCGCGAACCTCGACCCCGAGCAGGAGCCGCGCGTAGGCGCTGCCGCTGCGGCTGATCGCCCTCCGCAGCGGCCCCCAGTCGCTGACTCCACCGCCGCTGACGTAGCGCGAGCCGAGCACCAGGTCGGCGCTCCCGGCCGCCTCCAGCAGGCGCGGCAGGTAGGCGGGATCGTGCGAGAAGTCGGAGTCCATCTCGAGGATCAGCTCGGCGCCGCCGGCGAGGGCGTGGCGGAAGCCGGCGACGTAGGCGGGCCCGATCCCTTCCTTGTCGCGACGGTGGAGGACGCTGACGTCGGGGTGGCGCGCGGCCAGCCGGTCGGCGCGCTCGCCGGTGCCGTCGGGTGAGCTGTCGTCGACGATCAGAACCCGCGCTGATGCGGGCAGCTTTGTCCGCACCGCCTCGACGAACGGTTCGATGTTCTCCGCCTCGTTGTAGGTCGGCAGAATCAGCCAGGCGGCACCTTGCTCGGTTCGAGACATCGGATCGATGCTATTCGCGATCGGAAAGGCGGGCTAAAGCGGGGATTGGAGGACGATAAGTTCTGCCGGTGAGCAACGCCGAGATCGCCGCCGCGCTGGAAGAGCTGGGAGTCCTCTACGAGCTGGACGGCGCGGTCAAATACCGGGTCCTCGCCTACAGCACCGCGGCGACCGCGATCCGCGAGAGCCCGGTCTCGGTCGCCGAGCTCGCCGCCGCCGGTCGGGCGACCGAGATTCCCGGCGTCGGCAAGACGCTGGCGGAAAAGATCGACGCCCTGCTGGCGACCGGTGAGATTCCGGCCGCGGCGAAGCTGAAGGCGAAGTTCCCGGTGACCCTGATCGAAGTGACGCGGGTCCCGGGCCTCGGCACCAAAACGGCCCGCCGCCTCTTCGACGAGCTCGGGGTGGCGACGCTCGAGGACCTCAAAGAGGCAGCCGAGGGGGAGAAGATCCGCGACCTCAAGGGCCTCGGGGCCAAACAGGAGGAGCGGATCCTCGCCTCGCTCGAGCGGCTCGGCGAGGACGGCGAGGGCCCGGGCCGGCTGCTGCTCTCCAAGGTCCGCCCGATCGCCGAGGACCTGGCCGCCGCGCTGCGCGAGCACCCGGCCGCCAATCGGGTCGAAGTCGCCGGCTCGGCGCGACGCTGGGCCGAGACCTGCAAGGACATCGACATCATCGCCACCGCCGAGGAGCCGGCCGCGCTCGCCGAGCACCTCGCCTCACACCCGCTGATCTCCGCCGCCGGGACGCCCGGTCCCAACGGCCTCCGCGCCCAGACCCACAACGGCGTCTCGGTCGACCTGCGGATCGTGCCGCCCGCCGCCTTCGGCAATCTGCTCCAGCACTTCACCGGCTCCAAGGCCCACAACGTCCAGCTGCGCGAAGACGCGGTCTCGCGCGGACTCTCGGTCTCCGAGCACGGGGTCACCGACACCGAGAGCGGCAAGGTCGAGCTCTGCGAGAGCGAGGGGGCCGTCTACGAGCACCTCGGCTACGCCTACATCGAGCCGGAGCTGCGCGAGGGGCGCGGTGAGCTGAAGGCGGCGCGCGAAGGCAAGCTGCCGGACCTGATCGAGCTCGGCGACGTGCGCGGCGACCTCCACTCCCACACCACCCTCTCCGACGGTCGCAACAGCCTCGACGAGATGGCCGAGGGTGGCCGGGCCCGCGGCTACGCCTACATGGCGATCACCGACCACTCCGCCAGCCACGGCTTCGGCGACCACGTCACTCCGGATCGGCTGTGGGAGCGGATAGAAGAAATAAAAGCGTGGAACGTAGGCAAACGGGGCTTCCGCCTGCTCGCCGGCTCGGAGATCAACATCGGCCTCGACGGCTCGCTCGACTACCCCGACGACCTGGTCGCGGCGCTCGACTGGGTGGTCGCCAGCGTCCACACTTCCTTCGCGATCTCCGAAGCGGAGATGACCGAGCGCGTCGTGGCGGCGATCGAGAACCCCGAGGTCAACTGCATCGGGCACCTGACTGGCCGCCTGATCGGCCGCCGCGAGCCCTACGGGATCGACGTCGAGGCAGTCGCCGAAGCCGCGGCCCGCACCGGCACGACGATCGAGATCAACGGCAACCCGAACCGCCGCGACCTATCCGACCGCCACGCCCGGCTGGCCGCCGACGCCGGGGTGACGATCGTCCTCAACACCGATGCCCACGGGATCGACACGCTCGACAACATGGCCTACGCGGTTGCCACCGCCCGCCGCGCCTGGCTGACCGCCGCCGACGTCGCGAACACGCGTACGTGGGCGGAGTTCAAGAAGCTGCTCTAGGTGGGACTGGGGTTGCCGGGTGGAGGGTCGGGTGCCCCTCCTCTCTTGCCTGACTGGCGGGATCGCAGAGAGCCGTCCGAGATCGCTTCAAGGCCAGCGGCACAAAACGTTCGGAGGGGCACCCGCCCCTCCACCCCGGAAGCCATTCCCAGGGAGACAGGGTCGGGACTCCACCCCGATTGCGGAGGTTCCGAGGGACGAAGGCTCTTCCATCCCACGAAGCTTTCCCTCCACGGAAGCTGCTCTGCTTCGGGAGCGGAGCGGGGGTTCCGTGGGGAGGGGTTGGGTGTCCCTGTAGCGCGCGGCGTCCTGATTTTCGCCCCTTCAACGCGGCGAGAGATTCCCCGGCTCCCGGCGAAAATCCCAGCAAGCGAAAGGGACACCCAACCCCTCCCGCCGAGCCCCGTCTCGTGAGCCGACCGCCTAGGTTGCGTGCAGCCGGTCGCTGCGCAGCCCCGGCGTCCGCACCAGCTCGACCGGCTTCAGCGCCGAGTTGGGGACGACGTAGAACTTGACCCCGTCGCGGTGCTCGACCCCCAGCACCGCCGCCTCACGGGTGTGCCAGGCGAGCGAGACGATCAGCGCGTAGCCGGCGCCGATCACGGCCACGGCGGGGAAGAAGAGCCCGAACCCGCCGGCGACGACGGTCGAGAGCGCGATCGGCCAGAGCCGGCCGGCCATGATCCGGCCCGGGCTCTCGGCGGGGAGCGAGTTCGCGGTGCGAGCGCGGGCGAGCGGATCGCGCATGTCCTCGGCGGCACGAGCCGGCCGTCCCAGCCAGGCCCCGATCGCCAGCGAGAGCAGCCACCAGGCGGCGGTCAGGATCAGCGCGGTGGTGCTGGTCTCGCGATTGGCGCCGATCGCGGTGATCGCGCCCAGAAGGGTCGCCTCGCCGCCGGTGATGAAGACGGCAACCCGCAGCAGGTCGGTGTAGGGCACCCGCTACTCCGCCAGCCACTCGAGGATCGCCAGCCAGCCGGAGGGCCCGCCGACCGTCAGGTCCGACTCTTCGGTCAGCTCCGCCGGGCCTTCGGGGGATAGGACCCCGACCCGGACGGCGGCGACCAGCTCGCCCACCTTGCTCAGCTCCTGGAGGCGGCGGAAGGCGTCGAGGTCGGTGCGGTCGTCGCCGGCGTAGACGGCGCGGTCGAGCCCCTCGCCCGCCAGCAGCGAGGCGACCGCGGCGTCCTTGCCGCCACCGCCCACCGGGCGGAGCTCGAGGACCTTGCGCCCCCAGCGCGGTTCGAGGCCGGCTTTGCCGGCGGTGACCGCGATCTCGTGGGCGCGTCGTTCGGCGATCGTCTCGTCCTCGGCGCCGCGCCAGTGCAGGGCCTGGATCGGCCCCTTGTCCTCGCGGCGCAGACCGATCGCCTCCAGCTCGGCGGCGTCGAACCCGGCGATGAACTCGGTTGCCTCCTGCTCGCGTCCCGCCAGCGAGGGATCCGGACGCACCTCGCTCTCGCCGGGCAGGATCAGCTCCAGGCCGTGATTGCCGGCGTAGGCGATGCCCTCGAGCCCGACCAGCCGGCGGGCCTCCTCGGCCTGGCGTCCGGAGACGCAGCCGACCAGCCCGAAGCGCTCGCTCAGCGCCGACAGCGCCTCGCGTGCGGCCGCCGGCACCGCGGCGTCCTCGGCGCGGTCGGCGATCGGCGCCAGGGTGCCGTCGACGTCGGTCAGGATCGCCGCCTTGCTTGGCTCGGCCCGCAGGGGCCCGAGCAGCGTGGCCCAGGCGCCTTCCCCGGTCTCGGATTCGCGAGGCACGGCATCTAGTATCGCCAAGATGCCGACCGTCGCCGAGGCTCGCTCCGGCAGCATCCTCAAGCTGGCCGCGATCGGCACCGTGGCGGGCGCCTTCAGCGGTCTCTTCGGGGTCGGCGGCGGCACCGTGATCGTGCCGCTACTGATCTTCTGGTTCGCCTACGGCGAGCGGCTCGCGACCGGGACCAGCCTCGCCGCGATCGTCCTGATCGGCGCCCTCGGGGCGATCGCCCAGGGCGGCATCTACGGCAACGTCCACCTCGTCACCGGCCTGCTGCTGGCGATCCCGGCGGTGCTCGGGGTGCTGATCGGAACCGCCCTCCAGCAGCGGATCCCGCAGCGGGCGGTCTCTTACCTCTTCGCGGCGCTCCTGGTCGGCGTCGCGATCGAGCTGATCCTCAAATGAACGAGCTGCTGGCGGCCCTGATCGCCGTCGCCGGCGGGCTCGCCGGGGGCCTGGTCGGCGTCGGCGGTGGCATCCTCTTCGTCCCGGCGCTGACGATCTGCCTCGGCCTCAGTCAAGTCGAGGCGGAGTCGACCTCGCTGCTGATGATCGTGATCGTCGCCCTCGTCGGCGCGATCCGCCAGAACGGCTATGGCAACGTCAAGATCCGCGAGGCGCTGGTGATCGGTGCCCTCTCGCCGCTCGGCGTCCTGGTCGGGGTGGCGGTCGCCAACCACGTCTCCCAGCGCGCCCTGCAGCTCTCCTTCGCCGCCCTGGCGCTGTTCATGGCCGCCCAGCTGGTCCGTCGCGCCAACCGCGCCGGCTCGGCTCAGTAGCGATCGGCAGGGCTCAGACGCCGGCAGCCCGCGGCGAACCGGCTGCCGCGGCCTGCAGCGATCCGATCAGCGCCTGACCCAGCAGCTCGCGCAGATCGGCCCGGGCGAGGTCGCGCTCCTCCAGCCACCGCAGCACCGCGCCTTCGACGAAGAAGAACCATCCCTGCACCGCGGTCTCCAGGGCCGGGGTTCGCTCGAGGCCGGTCGGCGCCGGCTCCCAGTCCGCCAGCGACTCGATCACCGCATCCATCCGCTGACGGCGTCCCGACTCGAGCGCCGCCTGGATCTCGGCGTCACCGCCGCCGCGGCTGCGGAAGATCGACGAGTAGGCCGCCTCGTGTTCCTCGACGAAATCGAGGAAGCGATCGAGGCTGGCGCCGAGCTGGGCGGCCGGAGGGAGGCTCGGGTCGGGTGCGGTCAGCTCCGCGAGTTCGTCCTGGCCGCGCTCGATCGCGGCGACAAGGAAGTCCACCTTGGTCGGGAAGTAGTGGTAGAGCAGGCCTTTGGAGACGGCCGCCGCCGCGGCGATCTCCTCGATCGAGACCTCGTCGTAGGGGCGCTCGGCAAGCAGCCGGGCTCCGGCTGCGAGCAACTGCTCGCGCCGTGCGTCAGTGCTGAGCCGGCGTTTGGTGGGCAACGGCACGGGGGTAGCCTAGTCACTATTGACCACCAGTTCAATAGCTGCTAGAAAGCCAGGCACTATTGAACTGACGGTCAACAGTCCCGCGCCGCCCGCTTCCTCCACCGCCCCCGCGCTGCCGCCCGGGCCCGCACTGCCCGGGCCGTTGCTGTTCGGCCGCTTCCTGCTGCAGCCGACCTCCTCTCTCGACGATTGCCAGCGTCGTTACGGGGACTACTTCACGCTGCGACTGCCGAACCGGACGACCGTCCTCAGCTCCGATCCCGAGGCCGTCAAGACCGTCTTCACCGCCGACTCCGAGCACCTTCTCGCCGGCCGCAGCAACGCAATCCTGCAGCCACTCCTCGGCGACCGCTCGGTGCTCCTGCTTGACGGTCGCGAGCACCTGCGCCAGCGCCGCCTGCTGCTGCCGCCCTTTCACGGCGAGCGGATGCAGGCATACGCGGAGACGATGCGCGAGGTGGCCGAGCGCGAGGTCGCGAGCTGGCAGCGGGGCCGACCCTTCGCGGTCCAGCCCTCGATGCAGGCGATAACCCTGGAGGTGATCCTGCGTACCGTCTTCGGCATCAGCGGCGAGGAGCGGGTGGAGCGGATCGGGGCGGGGGCCAGCTTTGCCCTCTTCGAGATGCGGATCGTCCTCCAGGCGATCCTCGATCGGGTCGAGCTGCGCCCCGATCTCAGCCGCGGGGAGCGCGTCGGCCGCCGCTCGATCACCCTCGTCCCCAAGCGTGGCGGCCGGATCGCGGTCGGGGCCGTATGAACGCCTCCGGTTCCACGGCGATCGGTCCCGGAAGCTCGTCCCAGGCTGCGCGAAGCGCCGCCGACCCGCTGGAGAGCCTGGTCGGCCAGGCTGCTGCGCTCGCAGCCGGCGGCGTCGGGTCGCTGGAGCTGGTCGAACGCTCGCTGGCCCGGATCGAGGCGACCCGGCCGACCCTGAACGCTTTCCGCATCGTCCGTGCCGAGCAGGCCCTCGCCGATGCCGAAGACGCCGATCGTCGCCTGCGGGCGGGAGAGCGCACGCCGCTGCTCGGGGTGCCGGTCGCGATCAAGGACGACGTCGACCTCGCCGGCTATTCCAGTCCGTTCGGCTGTGCCGGTGAGCATCGGCTGGCCGAACGTGACGCCGAGCCGGTTCGCCGCCTGCGCGAGGCGGGCGCGATCCTCGTCGGCAAGACCAACGCGCCCGAGGTCGGCCAGTGGCACTTCTCGGAGACCGTCGCCTTTGGCGCCACCCGCAATCCCTGGCATCTGGATTACAGCCCCGGCGGCTCCAGCGGCGGTGCCGCGGCGGCGGTTGCGGCCGGGCTCGTCGCCGCGGCGATGGGCTCCGACGGCGCCGGTTCGATCCGCATCCCTGCCGCCTGGACCAACCTCGTCGGCCTCAAGCCCCAGCGCGGCCGCGTCTCGACCTGGCCCGACGCAGAGGCTTTCAACGGCCTCAGCTGTTACGGGCCGCTGACGCGCGACGTGGCCGACTCGGCGCTGATGCTCGACGTGCTTGCGGGCAACGTGCCGGCGGACCGCCACCGGGTGCCGCCCCCAGGCGAGCCGTTCGCCGCGGCGAGTGGCCGAGCGCCCGGACCGTTACGGATAGCGATCTCGTTCGCCACGCCGCTGGGGGCATCCGGCAAGGTCGACCGGGAGCATCGCCTCGCGATCGAGGGCATGGCGGCGAGCCTCTCCGAGCTCGGCCACGAGGTGGAGGAGCGCGACCCCGACTATGGGCTCGTCGGAGCCGCCCTGATCCCGCGCGGGATGGCGGCGGTGGATGCCTGGCTGCGCGAGCGCGATATCGATCACGCCCTGCTCGAGTCGCGGACCCGCACCCACGCCCGCATCGGCCGTTTGCTCAGAGGCGCTCCGCTGCGGGCAGCCCGCGCCGCCGAGCCTTCCCTGCAGCGCCGGCTCGGCGCGATCTTCGATCGCGTGGACGTTGTCCTGACTCCGACGACCGCCGAGGCGCCGCCTCGCATCGACCATCTCCGCGGCCGCGGATACTGGGCGACGAGTACCGCCGCCAGCGCCGCCTGTCCGTTCGCCTGGCCCTGGAACGTGGTCGGCTGGCCGGCGATCAGCGTGCCCGCAGGTTTCACCGCGACGGGCCTGCCGATCGGCGCTCAGCTCGTCGCCCCGGCGCAGGGCGAGCCCCTCCTCCTCGCCTTGGCGGCTCAGCTCGAGCAGGGCCGACGCTGGCATGAGCAGCGCCCCCCAGAGCCGTAATGCCGTCCGCGCGTTCCTTTTCCGGCGCGACCCATCGTCTACGCTCAGAGCGTGGATTCACTCACCTGGGAAGGCGACCTCCCCCATCTGCGTTCTCCCGTGTTGGTCTGTGCATTTCGCGGCTGGAATGACGCCGCCGCGGCCGCCTCGACCGCCCTCGGCGCGATCGCCGACTCGCTCGACGGCGAGTTGATCGCGAGGATCGATCCCGAGGAGTACTTCGACTTCCAGGCGAACCGGCCGACGATCACGATGGAGGACGGCGAGACGCGCCGAATCGAGTGGCCGGAGAACAACCTGATCGCCGCCCGGGTGCCGACCGCCGACCGCGACCTCGTCCTGCTCGACGGCACCGAGCCGAACCTGCGCTGGCGAACCTTCGCCGAGACGATCGCGACCGCCGCCGACGCCCTCGGCGTCGAGCTGGTGATCACGCTCGGGGCGCTGATCGCCGAGGTCTCGCACACGCTGCCGGTGCCGATCACCGGGCTCGCCTCCAGTCAGAGTCTGGTCGAGGAGCTCGAACTCGAGCGCTCCAACTACGAAGGGCCGACCGGGATCACCGGCGTCGTCCACGACCTCTGCCGTCAGGCCGGCATCGACTCCGCCTCGCTCTGGGCGGCGGTTCCCCACTACGTCGCCGCCGTCCCCAACCCTAAGGCGGCGCTGGCGCTGCTGCGCCGGCTCGAGGGCCTGACCGGAATCGCCGTCGATGCCGCGGAGCTGGAGGAGGAAACCGGCGACTACGAGGAGCAGATCGGCCGCGCCGTCGCCGCCAACCCGGAGATCGAAGAGCTGGTCGCGAGGATCGAGGCCGAACAGGTCGACCTGTTGAGCGCCGAGGGAGAGGAGCTGCCCTCTGCCGATGCGATTGCTCGGGAGTTTCAGAGGTTCCTTCGGCAGCGTGGGAACGGCGGTTGAGGGGGCGGTAGGTGGGTTTCGTGGGGGAGGGATTGGCTGTCCCTCCTCTCTTGCCTGACTGGCAGGGTTGCCTGGGGCCGTCCGAGATGGCTTCTCGGCCAGCGGCACAAAACGTTCGGAGGAACACCCAATCCCTCCTCACGAAAGCTCTCCTCCGCTCCGACGACAAGCCGCTTCCGCAGAGGGAAAAAGCTTCCGAGAGACGCAGCCCTTCGGGAGGAGACTGAGCTTCCGAAGGACTGGAGCTCCAAATCGAGAGAGCTCCGAAGCACGGAACCTAATTTCGTGGCTCGAACCCTGAAGCCTCAACTCTGAGGTGAGGGGCGGGGGGATGGTCGGGTGCCCCTCCGAACGTTTTGTGCCGCTGGCCTTGAAGCCATCTCGGACGGCTCTAAGGCAACCCTGCCAGTCAGGCAAGAGAGGAGGGGTACCCGGCCATCCCCCCGCCCCTCGTCCCTGACAAGAAGCCCCCCACCGAATCGAGCCCGCCTAAGACTCCGCCGCCGGACAGATCAACCGGTAGTCGCACCACCCGCAGACGGTCGGCGACGGCCGCGGCTCGAAGTCCTGCCCGAGGATCCCCTCGCCGACCTCGAGCACCGTCCGCTCGACCCGCTCGGCATCGTCGGGCTTGGTCGGCGCCGGCACTTTGTCGGCGTCGAGGACGTAGTAGTAGCTGCCGGTGCTGGCCTCGATCTCCCAGGCCTCGCGGGCGGCGAGCCGGTAGAGCGCCAGCTGCAGGTCGTTCTCGAGCTCGGCTTCGGTCTTGCGTTCGCCGGTCTTGTAGTCGATCAGCTCGTAGTCGCCGTCGGGCCGGCGGTCGACGCGGTCGACCCGGCCGCGGACGTGGTGGTCGCCGACCTTGAAGTCGAACTTGCGCTCGAGCCAGACCGGGACGCCCTCGGCGACGCGCTCCCGCTCCCAGTAGAGGCGTAAGGCATCGCGGGCGCGGTCGCGGAACTGCAGCTCGTCGTCAGTCGAGCCGAAGCCGGTCCGGCGCCAGCCCGTCTCGAACAGGCTCGTCAGCTGGCGCAGACCGTCACCGTCGCTCTCCGGCGGCTCTTTGTGGAAGCGCTCGAGGACGTTGTGGATGAGGATGCCGAAGCGTTGGTTGATCGTCGGCTCCTGGGGAATGCCGAAGACGCGGGCGAACTTGTACTTCAGCGGGCAGGTCAGGTAGAGGCTGAGGTCGGAGGCGGAGAGGCTGAGCCGGCCGTCGCCGCGGCGTGGCAGGAAGGCCTCCAGCGAGGGCTCTTCGCGGGCGGCGATCAGCTCCAGGCGCCGCCCTCGCTCGTGCTCGGAGTCGAGCAGGTAGGAGTCGAGCGAGGAGGCATCGAGCTCGGCCTGCTGCTCGGGCGTCGCCACCTGGCGCAGCAGGCCGTTGACCGCCTCGATCGCCTCGGCGGTCGGCTCGTCCCCCGGCCGCTGCGCCAGCGCCGCCAGCTTCAGCAGCTCGAGGTAGCGGGCGATCGCCCGGTTGACGTCGATCGCGGTGTCCAGGCGCGGCTCGGAGAGCTCGCGACCGGCTCGCCAGGAGGCCTCGAGGACCTGCTCGCGGAGCGTGCGGTAGGTCGCGTGCAGGCCCTCGGCCGGGCCGAACAGCTCCTCGTCGTGAACCTCCTCCTCGGCCTCGGCGCCCGCCAGCGCCTGCTCGTAATAGCGGGAGCGGCGGTCCTCGCTCTCCTCGCCGCGCTGCAGGCGCGAGAGGACCAGGCCCTGACGGGCCGGCCAGCCGATCCGCGACCAGTCGTGGGG
>JACDGU010000215.1 GCA_013821475.1 Solirubrobacterales bacterium | reverse complement strand
AGGCGCAGCTCCGCCGCGCGCTCGGGCGAGGGGAGGTTGACCCGGACGCCGATCTCCGAGCTCGGGAAGCCGGCGTCGAGCCCGGGCCGGGGCTCGGGCGGCGCCAGGGCGACGGCGGCGTCGGCATCGCGCTCGACCCCGAGCGCCTCGACCAGGCGCTCGAGCACCGGCGTGCTCGGCTTCGTCTCCGAGCCCGCCTCGGGCTTGACCACGCCGCTGAGGATCAGCCGCTCGCGGGCTCTGGTGGCGGCGACGTGGAACAGGCGCAGGCCCTCCTCGGAGTCCCGCCGGCGCGACTCCTCCAGCAGCTCGGCGTAGTCGTAGAGGTTGACCGAGCCACTGCCCAGCCGGCGCAGCTGCATCCCCACCCGCGGCGGCTGCTCGCGCCCAAGGGTCAGCAGCGGCGGCCTGGCACCGGCGAGCAGGCTGCGGGAGAGGTCGGGGACGGCGACGACCTCGAACTCGAGGCCCTTGGCGTTGTGGACGGTCATGATCCGGACCCCGTCGTGGCCCTCGGCGGCGGTCGCCGCCTGGGACTCGGCGTCGCTCTCGGCGCGGGCGGCGAGAAAGTCGAGCAGGCCGCGCAGGTCGCGTCCCTCGCGCGACTCGAACTCGGCGGCGAGGCGCATCAGCTTGCGCACGTTGGCGAAGCGCGCCTCGCCGGCCGGGCGCATCAGCACCGCCAGGTCGTAACCGGTCTCGGTCGTGGTCGCCTCGATCAGCCCCGCCAGCGAGAGCCGCGGCGCCCGCTCGCGCAGCGACGCCAGGGTGGCGACGAACCCGCGCAGCAGCTCCAGCTCGGACTCGGGGATCTGCTCCAGCCGCTGGGGCTCCGCCAGCTCCGCCTCGCCGGCAGCGGCCGCTCGCTCCAGCGCCGGCCAGACGTGCCGCCGCCGTCCCGCCGCCGCCCGCAGCAGCCAGAGCGTGTCCGGGGCGGCGCCGCAGGCGGGCGAGGCGAGCGAGCCGAACAGCGCCTGGTCGTCGAGCGGGTTGGCGATGCTCGCCAGCAGCGCACAGACGTCGGAGACCTGCTGCTGGGACCAGTAGCCGCGGCCGCCGACGACGTAGGGACGAAGGCCGGCACGCTCGAGCGAGTCCTCATAGGCGTCGAGGTGGGTGTAGGCGCGCAGCAGGACGACGATCTCGCCCCGCTTCACCCCGGAGTCGGCGAGCTCGCGTAGGCGCGAGGCGAGGAAGCGGGCCTCGGCCAGGCAGTTGAGCGGGGTGCGGCCGTCGATCGCCGGCTCCAGCTCGATCCCCTCCTCGTCCCAGCCGTCGCGCCCGGTCAGCAGCAGCTCGACCGCCAGGCCGGTCCCGGTCGGCGGCTCGGGGTCGGGCTCGGCGCCGACCCGCAGCGGCCGGTAGCCCGACCCGATCAGCGCCTCGCCGAAGCGGTTGACGGCCGCGAGCAGCTCGGGCCGGGAGCGGAAGTTCCCGCTCAGCTCCATCAGCTCGGCGTCCGGGCGCTCTTCGACCAGCCGGCGCTGGCGGCGGAAGACCTCGAGGTCGGCGTGGCGGAAGCCGTAGATCGATTGCAGCTCGTCGCCGACCACGACCAGCTCGGCCCGCGGCCCGCGCAGCGCCTCGATCAGCCGCAGCTGCAGCCGGTTGGTGTCCTGGAACTCGTCGACCAGGAGGTGGCTGAAGCGGGAGCGGTAGGCCTCGCCGACCTCGGCCCGCTCGAGCAGGCGCGCGGCGAGAATCTGCAGGTCCTCGAAATCGATCCCGGCCCGCCGTTCCTTGGCCGCCTCGAACCTGGCCGAGAAGAGCTCCAGCAGGACCGCCAGGTGGCCGTAGGCGAGCCCGCCCTCGCCGGCCTCGGCGCAGCGCGAGACCGCCGCCTCGACCGCCTCGCGGCAGGGCGCGAGCAATTTGGCCCTGCTCTCGATCCGGAGCGCGTAGAGCTCGTCGAGCGTGGGAGGGGAGCCCGGGTTGCGCAGCCTCGCCAGCACCCGCTCGACCGGCTCGCGTTTGGGGTCCTCCGGCTTCATCTCCGCCAGCACCTCCTCGGCCGCGCCGGCGGCGAGCCGGTAGGCGGCCTCCGGGTCGGCGACCGGGGGATCGGGCAGCCGCGGCTCGGCCTCGCCGCGGCTGCGCAGCTCGGCGTGGACGCCGGTCACGATCGCCCGCAGCCCGTCGAGGTCGAAGGCCGCCACCGTCTCCTCGCGCTCGCTCTCGCCGCCGGCGAGGAACTCGGCGAGCGCGTCGTCGAACGCCTCGCGCCCGGCCCGCGTCGACTCCGGGGCGTCGAGGACGCGGAAGCCGGGATCGATCCCGGCGGCCACCGGGTGGGCGGCGAGCAGCCGGTTGCAGAAACCGTGGATCGTCGTGATCCAGGCGCCGCCGATCTCGGCCAGCACCGCGGCGGCGCGCTCGGAGCCGGCCTCCGCCCGCCGCGCCAGCTCGGCGCGGATCCGCTGGCGCAGCTCGGCGGCCGCTTTGTCGGTGAAGGTGAAGGCGAGGATCGCGTCGGGGGCGACCCCCACGTCGCAGACCAGGCGGCAGTAGCGGTCGACCATCACTCCCGTCTTGCCGGTCCCGGCACCGGCCTCGAGCAGCACGTCGCGGCCGCCGATCGCGATCGCCGCTGCCTGCTCGGGGGTCGCCTGGCGCTCGCTCACCGCTCCTCCACCTCTTCGTCCTCCTCGTACTGCGGCGCCCGGTCGCGGCGGCAGATCGGCGCGAAGGTGCACCAGGGCGGGCAGACGTCGTGGCCGCGCAGGCCTCGTCGTGGACCAGGGTCGCGGCGGATCTCGCCGGCACGCATCCGGGCGACGATCTCGCCGCCACGTCGCCGCGCATCCTCCAGCGTCTCCTCGAAGGCGTCGTCCTCGACCACGTCGCGGCCGTAGAGACCGTAGCCGGCGAGCTCGTCGGCGGCCGACGCCGCGACGACCCCGCGCGGGCGCCGGGTCGAGGTCGCGCGGAGCGGGTGGTAGAGGCCGCCGACCGGCGCCGCACCCCAGCTCTCGGCGACCGCAAGCAGGTAGAGCGGCAGCTGCAGCTTTGCCTGCTCCTCGAACTTCTCCCGCGGCGTCACCGCGCCGGAGAGCTTGTAGTCGATTACCACCGCGCGGCCGTCGGC
>JACDGU010000214.1 GCA_013821475.1 Solirubrobacterales bacterium | reverse complement strand
CTGCGGGTGCGGATCGCCGCCCGCTTCCTTGCCTTGGCTGCGGCGATCTCGCTGAACCACGAACTCGGACGCAACAGCCGGGCGTTGGTCGACTACGTGGCCTGAATCGTGGAACTACTCATCTAGGCGCGCCGGGGTGGACCGGCAGGGAGATCAGGTTGAGGGTACGCAGCGGTCAGCAGGTTCAACTTCGGAGCGCGCTCGGATTTTCAGCGCGCCCGACCACTCGGCGTCGGCTGTCCTCCCTGGCTGGCCGCGTCATGCGTCGCTTTGGCCTCCCAACCGAAGGCGCGATCCAAGCGTCGACCGTGCTCCCTGCACGGTCGCGCTCGCGGGGCGACGGTCTTCCAGGCCTTCGCCGCGCTAATTCTTCGGGGTCCGCTTTGCTGGCGGGACACGAGACGCTCTCGCGGTCAAGTCTCTCGCTCAAGGACGCAGCGAGGACGCCGGAACGCGCCGCGCCAGGTGCGTCCTCGGCAAGTCTTCTAACAGGCCACTTCGCGCCGATATCCGCCACGAAGGCTGAGGCTGACGTTGAGGCCCGTGTCGACTCCAATCAACTTCATCTGTTGTTTGAGCCCGCGACCCGACGAGACGTACGCCAGTGGCGAGCGCCGGGCCAAGCGGTGCGAGGACGCAGGGAGCTCTTCGTAGCGCAGCTACGGGGAGTGACCGAGGACAAAGCAGCGCGCAGTGTGCCCTCCGCCGTCAATGGCGTGCGGAGAGGAGGGGAGCGGGCTCCGACCCGTTCCCCCCAAAACCACATCCCCCCGGGCCTCCCGGCATCGGGGTGCTCTTCCCGGACACCGGCAACTGCAGTAGACGCCTCGAGCAACGCAGCTCGCTGGCGGACAGCCACGGTGATTGATCAATTGTCAAGCGCCACCCCCACCAAGGAGAACCGTTGAGAGCCACCGAGCCCGCCGCAAAGACCCCGTCCCACCGGACCGGCATCTTTGCGACGCTCCGCGCCCTCCGAGGCCCTCAAGGGACCGGTGCGCCATCGACCCTCTCCGTGTCCCTAAATCCTTCAGAGGCGACGGTGGGCAGCGCCGAGCCGACAGCTGCGCGGAGGGCGAGTGCCGCACCAAGCGAGACCAGGACGCAGGGAGGCCGCATAGCGGCGCTATGGGGCCGACCGGGGACGAAGTCTGGCGCCGTGTGCGGTGCCGCACTGTGCGTAGCTGTCGCGATGGCGCTGCCCACCGTCGCCTCTGCTGCCCGCGGCCACGTCTTCAAAACCACCTTCGGCACTCCCTGCACCGTTGAACCCTGCGCCCCCGGCACCCTCAAAGAACCCGCCGGCCTCGCCGTCAACGAATCAAGCGGCGACCTCTACGTCGTCGACAAGGGCAACAGCCGGGTCGAGCGCTTCAGCTCCGCCGGCGCCTACCTCGGCCGCTTCGACGGCTCGGGTGAATTCGAAGTCGAAGGGACGATCGAAAGTGGCGAAGCCGCGCCGACCGGCAAGTTCGAATTCCCCGAAGCGATCGCGGTCGACAACGACTCGGCCAGCCCCTCCTTCGGCGACGTCTACGTCACCGATGTCGGCCATAGCGTGGTCGATAAGTTCAGCCCTACCGGCGCCTACCTTGGCCAGATTAGCTCGGGTGCTGAAGCGAACCCCCTCGGCGAACTCGGAGGCGTGGCCGTGAGCCCCGCCGGAACCGTCTGGATTTATCAGCTGAGCGGCGAGATCGACGGCTACGAAAACGGCTCAGCCAACGAATTCCTCTCCAGCCGAGTCTCTCAGGCTTCCGGCTTCCCCGAGCCAGGCTTCGCCGTCGACCCCGAAGGTGACTTCTACGTGGTCGCCAGCTTCGCTCATACGGTTGCAAAGCTCGCCGGCGACGGCCATGTCCTGACCGCCGAAGTCCCCTTCCAGTCAAGCCTGGCAGCGAGCGGGCTCGCCACCGAAGCCGCCAGCGGTGACGTCTATATCGACCATGGGGCCGGCGTCGAGCGCTACGACGCCGCTGCCTCGCCGCTTGAAACCCTCAGCGCCGAAGCTCTGACCCAGGGCAGCGGTGTCGCGGTCGACTCCTCCGCCCAAACCGTCTACGTCGCCGACTCCGCTGCCGGCCTGATCGCTGTCTTCGCCCCCCGGCCGCCTTCCAAGCCGAGCATCGAATCCGAGGCGGTCCTCGGTGTCACCTCGACCAGCGCCCGCCTCGAAGCAGAAGTCAACCCACGTAGCGAAGTCGGCGAAGGCCCGACCGAATACAGCTTCGAATACGGCCTCTGCGCCAGCCTCGCCAGCTGTGCCGCCAGCCCCTACGAATCGACCGTCCCGCTTCCTCCCGGCACTATCCCCGCCGATTTCGCCATCCATGCCGTCAGCGCCTACCTCGAAGGACTCCAGCCCGCCAGCGCCTATCACCTCCGCCTGCTCGCTCAAAACCAACTCGGCACGGTCGATGGCGAAGAAAAGAATTTCACGACTCAAACCGCGGGCTCTCTCTCCCTCCCCGACGCCCGCCAATGGGAACAGGTCTCTCCCACCGACATGCACGGCGCCAAAATCGAAGCCATCGGCATCGGTCGCATCACCCAGGCCGCCGCCGGAGGCGGCGCGATCTCCTACGCCGTCACCAGTCCCACCGAAGCAGAACCGCAGGGCAACTCCAACCTCGTCCAGGTCCTCTCCGCTCGCGCCCCCAGTGGCTGGCAATCGCGTGATATCGCCTCGCCCCATGACGCGGCCACCTCCATCTCCGTGGCCCAGTCACAGGAGTACCGCTTTTTCTCCCCCGACCTCTCCCGCGCCGCTCTCAATCCGGTGGGCGCCTTCACCCCCTCGCTTTCTCCTCAAGCCTCCGAACAGACCGCCTACCTGCGCACCGACTTTCCCGCCGCCGACCCCACCGCCTTCTGCGCCCAATCCTGCTACCGCCCCTTGGTCACCGCCGCCCCTGGCTATGAAAACGTGCCGGAAGGCACTTCCTTCGGGGGCTACAGGGGGAGTGAGCCGGACCAGGTTCGACGGAGACTTTTTTAGTTGGATCCAATCTTCATTTAGAGAGGGAGATCTCTCGACCTCCCTGTTGAACGTATAGGTCCTCGAACTCAGCGGGTGGGAGATCGCCGAGGG
>JACDGU010000213.1 GCA_013821475.1 Solirubrobacterales bacterium | reverse complement strand
GGCTTTCACTCACCTCAGGCCCTGATCTCCCTGGCGATGCTGAAGCTCGGCGGTCTCTGTCCACCTCTGCCCGGCCGAGTCACCGTTACCTGACCCACGGAGACGTCAGGAGAGCCCGTTTTAGCCTCGATCTCACTCCCGGCGCCTACCGGAGTCACTTCAAGGCATAGGCAGGGCTGTGGGGTGCGTAAACCCGATCCCAGGGAGCGGAGACTCGAAACCGACTCTAAAGTTGCCGTCCGTCACCGACCCGAGGGAGCCGCAGTTGCTGATCTCGTTCCTCTACCTCGCCCTGGGCAATCTGATCCAGCTTGTCGCACTGCGTCCTCGCTCCGCTGAATTCAAGGAGCTGGAGATTGTCGTCCTGCGCCACGAGCTGGCCATCCTGCGCAGTCAAGTCAACCGGCCGGACCTGCGGCCGATCGATCGCGTCTTCCTGGCGGCGGCCGCTCGCCTGCTGCCTCGATGGCGCTGGTCAGTCTTCTTCGCCCGCCACTGGACCCATCCAAGCCGCGGGCCGGGCCGTCCCCCGATCGATCCAGAGATCCGGGCGCTCGTCCTACGGCTGGCGCGCGAGAACCCACGCTGGGGCTACCGGCGCATCGTCGGCGAGCTCGCCGGGCTCGGGATCTCCCTCTCGGCGACGACCGTGAGGAAGATCCTCGCCGGCGCTGGACTTCGATCAGCTTGCGCAAGGCGAGATAGAGGAACGAGATCATCAACGGCAGCCCTCTTGCGGTCGGTGACGGATTGGCGATCCAGGTGCCCCGCTCATACCCACCAGTGGCCGCAATCGGTTTCAGGCACCCCATAGGTCGCGATCTAGGAGACGCTGCCGCGCGGAACGACCCACTGCGCCGGCTGTGCCGTCAGCTCCGCGATCCGCTCGAAGTCCTGGTCGTAGTGCAGGACGATCAGTCCCGCCCGCTCGGCACACGCTGCGACGAGGAGGTCGGGCAAGGGGACGCCGCGATGCTGGGAGCGCTCGGCGAGTGAACCCTGCACTTCGAGTGCGCGGCGCACCGTGAGCTCCTCGACGGGGACTCGCGGCATCCCTTCGAGCGCCTCGACCGTTGCCCGGTAGTTGCCCGGGCTGCTCGCGCTGTAGAGCACCTCCAGCTCGACGATCCCGCAGGTGGCGATCTCGTTGCGCAGCAGCAGTGCCTCGAGTACCGCCCTTACCTCGGCGCTCGTACGGATGCGAGCCAGGGCGCTCTTATCGGCGAGGAAGCTCGGCACAGATCAGCGCCAGGCGCCGCGCATCGCCTCAGGATCGTCGAGCTGGAGCACGCCGGGTCTCTCAAGAAGCTCGAGCAGGCTCAGCCGCCGGCGAAGCTTCACCACCTCATCGAGCGCTGCGTCGACGGTGTCGGTCAACCCCTTGGTGCCCAACAGTGCCTTGGCCGCCTCCACCTTCGTGGTGTCTATCTCGAACGACGTCTTTCTTTTACTGGCAGTGGACACGTGCAGAGTATAGCGGATATCTACGCCAATAGATAGCAACTATCGCGTCAGATGCTCTCTACCGAAGCGCGCAAGGCGGCCTATGGGATGACATATTCGGCCGCTGCCTGAAGCCGGGCCTTTGCAGCGGAATCGGATTTGCGCACCCCACAGGCCGTGCTCCTAGCGGCCATCCTGCTCGGCTGGCAGCCCACTCTCGGTTGCGTCAGCCCGGCCGCCGCTCAGCGACTCGCGGCGGCCAGCAGGCCAACGGCGGCGTCGTGGGCCCTGGTTGCGGGGCCCTGGTCGCCGAGAGCCTGAACCGAGCCGTAGATGCCCTCGACCACGAGCGCCAGCTGGTCGGCGAGGGCGTCGGGGTCGCCGATCGGCTCGTCGGCGGCGAGTGCCTCGCAGAGCTCGAGCAGGCGCGAGCGGACCCAGGCCTTAACCGCCACCGCTTCGCGATGGGCCGGGTGCTCGGGGTCGGGGAACTCGGAGATGGCCATGAGGAAGGGGCAGCCGCGGCAGTTCTCCGGGCCGACGATTGCGATCAGAGCGTCGAAGAGGGCGAGGATCCGCTCGCGGGCGGTTCCCACCGAGGGCGCGGTCGCGGTGGTGATGTAGTCGCGGTAGCCGGCGGCGTCGTGCTCGACGTAGGCGGCGATCAGCTCGTCCTTGGAGTCGAAGAGTCGGTAGAGCGTGGTCGGAGCCACGCCCGCCGCAGCCGCCACGCGGTCGACACCCGTCGCGTGGATTCCCTCCCAGTAGAAGAGCTCTCGGGCGGTCTCGAGCAGATGCTCGCGAGTCTGCTTCGAGCTGCGGCGGGGGGGTTTGGTCAAGGCAGAATCGGTCATCGGCGAAATCATACTTGATATGATAGGGAACGATCCCTAACATCGCAACCATCTTCTCCTGGAACCGAAAGGACGCCCGCATGAACCCCGTGACCGAGGAAGCCTCATGACCGCGATCGACCCCACCACGGAGTCGGGCTCATCGGTGAGGAGGGCCGGTGCGCGCGAGTGGCTGGGGCTCGTCGTCCTCGCCCTGCCGTGCCTCGCCTACGCGATGGACCTCACGGTCCTCAACCTGGCGGTCCCTAAGATCAGCGAGGAACTCCATCCGAGCGCCACCGGCCTGCTTTGGATCGTCGACGTATACGGCTTCTTCGTCGCCGCGTTCCTGATCACGATGGGGACGCTCGGGGATCAGATCGGGCGCCGCCGGCTGCTGCTCGCGGGGGCGGTTGGCTTCGGTGCCGCCTCGGTCCTGGCGGCGCTGGCGACCAGCACCGCCGCCCTGATCGTCGCCCGCGCCCTTCTGGGAATCGCCGGTGCCACGATCGCCCCCTCGACCCTGTCGCTGATCACCGTGATGTTCGAAGAGCCGGGCGAGCGGACGCGGGCGATCGGCTTCTGGGTCATGAGCTTCTCGCTCGGCGCCGCGATCGGCCCGCTCGCCGGCGGCCTGCTGCTGGAAACGCTCTGGTGGGGCTCGGTCTTGCTCATCGCGATCCCGCCGGTCCTGGCGCTGCTCGTGCTGGGACCGCGGCTGCTGCCAGAGTTCAAGGATCCCGAGGCTGGTCGCCTTGATCCACCGAGCGTCGTCCTCTCGCTCTTCGCCGTCCTCGCGATCGTCCTCGGGCTGAAGGAGGCGGCGGCCGGCCAGCTCGGGGT
>JACDGU010000062.1 GCA_013821475.1 Solirubrobacterales bacterium | reverse complement strand
GCCGCGAGCCGCCCGCGAAGCTCCGCGTCGCCGGCCAGCGCGCAGAGGCCCTCTGCGAGCGCCGCGGGATCCTCAGGCGCGACCAGCAGCCCCTCGACTCCGGAATCGACCACCTCGGGGATGCCCCCGACGTCGGTGGCGAGCACCGCCATCCCGTACGCCATCGCCTCGAGCAGGGCCATTGGCAGCCCCTCCGAGCGCGAGGGCAGCGCGAAGATCGGCGTAACCCGCAGCAGCTTGTCCTTCTCCTCCGACCCCAGCCATCCCACCCATGTAACGCTCGGCTCGGCGTCGAGCAGCGCCGAGCCGGCCGCGGGAAGCTCGCCCGGCCCGGCCAGGGTGACCCGCAGCCCCGGCGTGCGGGCCAGGGCGATCTCGACCGCCGCGAGGATCACGTCGCCGCCCTTGGCGAGGTTGGCGAAGCCGCCGAGGTAGGCGACGGCGAGCTCTTCCCCGCCGGCCGGGCCGAGCCGCTCGAACCGCGGCACCCGCGGCGCCGGGTTGGGGACTACCTCGACCGAGTCCAGGCCATACGCGTCCCGCAGCGCCGCCGCACTGGCCTCGGAGACGGCCAGAACGGCGTCGGCGGCGCCGAACGCGGTGCGCAGGAAGGCGTGCGCCGGCCGGCTCAGCCCGGCTGAGAAGTAGGCGATGTCCCCCGCGCCCGAGTGCATCTGCAGGACGACCTGGCGGCGCAGCGCCTTCGCCAGCAAGGTGCAGATCGACTTCCGGTAGGAGCTGCCGCGCACCGTCGAGTGGATGTGGACTATGCGCCCGCGGCCACGCAGGCTCCAGCCCGTGAGGCGCAGCAGGGCCGCAGCGAAGACGGCGGCCCCGCGCAGCGGCCGGGCGCTGCGATAGGTCGGCAGGACTTCCAGCTCGTAACGGTCGGTGAGCGGCGATTCGAGCAGCCCCCGCAGGGCCGCCGCCATGCCGCCGCCGATCGACGGGGCGGGCCCCATCTGCAGGACGCGCGGGCGCTCAGGCATTGTGGAGGTCGCCGAGGCCGGGAAGGTCCGGAGGGGGAGCGCCCCAACGGCCGCGGAAGTAGTCGATCGTCCCCCGCGCGGTACCGACCGCGAGCGCCCAAGGCTCGCGCCGATCGCCTGGCCGCAGGTTCGCCGCCCGCAGGGCGGCGCGGGCGAGGTTGATCGCGATCAGCTTCAGCGAGCGACCGCTGAGGGTCGCCAGGCCGCGGATCCCGGCGGCGCGGCGGGCCAGAGCGATGCCGTTGCGGGCGCTCAGGTAGGCCCAGGCCCCGGGCCGCTTGGCGCCGCCCGGCTCCTGGTCGGCCTCGGCGGCGAGGACGACGCCGACGCCGTAGCCGGCGCGGCGGGCGCGCAGGCAGAGATCGGCCTCCTCGCAGTAGCCCCAGAAGCGCTCGTCGAAGTAGCCGACCTGGTCGAGGGCCGTGCCCCGGAGCAGCACGGTGCCGCCGTCGACCCAGTCGCAGCCGTGGACCCCCGCCTCTTCGCCGGCGGGGCGCTCCCTGATGTGGGTGGGGGTGCCGTCGGGCCGCAGCAGGCCACCGTAAGAAAAGACCTCCTCCGTCCCCGCGAGCAGCTGCACGGGACCGAGCACGGCGCAATCGGGGCGCAGCCGCGCCGCGGCGAGAAGCGCGTCGACGCTGCCCGGCCGCAGGCGGGTGTCGTGGGTGAGGGCGAGCAGCAGCTCCGCCCCGGCCAGGCGACGACGGGCGAGGCCGAGGTTCATCCCCGCCGCGTAGCCGAGGTTGCGGTCCGCCTGCAGGATCTCGCAGCCGTATTCGGAGGCCGGAGCGGCTTCGCCGGCATCGGCCGGGTTGTGGACAACGAGGATCGCGGCGCCGGGCACGCCCTCGGCCTGGAGGGAGGCCAGCAGCGGCCGGTGCTCGCCGCCGGCGCCGTAGGCGAGCACGACGACGGCGAGGGACGGGTCGCTCACCGGCTGTGGTCCTCAATCTCGATCTCGGGGTTCGCCGCCAGCCGGCTGCGGTCGCGGCGGTAGAGCAGCAGCCCCGGCGCCAGGGCCAGCAGCGCCCAGCCGAGCTTCGGGGCGCGCCTCAAGGCCCGACGCAGCCCGACCCCGCAGAGCAGCGAGTAACGCAGGTAGTTGGCGTTGGCCCGGCTCCGGACCCGCAGCGGCATCCGCCGCGGCATCGCCGCGAACTCGCGCCAGAAGATCAGCTGGGCGCGGGAGAAGCGCAGGCGAAGCTCCGTCTCGCGGTCGCTGAGACCCTCCGACAGGTACTCCTTGTGGGCCCAGACCTCGTTGACCGAGCGCGAGGACCAGCGCGCCGCGATCCGATTCCAGACCAGCGCCGGGGTGACGTGCCAGCCGAGGTCCTCGGGAAACGGGTGCTCGGCGAGGACGTCGCGCCTGTACATGCCGATCTTGTCGCCGGTGATGCCTTCGGCGAAGGCGGTCTCGAAGGTGTTCGAGTCGAAGACCTGGGCGGGAAAGCGGTCGCCGATAACGCCGCCCCGGGGATCGGCGCAGAGCCCCTCGACGGTGGCAAACTCGTCCCGGCTCTCGATCGGGATCGAGTCCCAGTGGAACAGCATCCGCTCCAGGGCCTCGGGGGTATACCAGTCGTCGGAGTCCATCAGCGCGCAGAACTGGGCCTTCGAGAGCTCGACGCCGCGGTTGACGGCTGCGTGCTTGCCGGCGTTCTCCTGCCAGCGGCACCGGATTGGGAACGGGGCATCCCGCGCCCAGGCGGCAAGCATCGCCTCGGTCCCATCGGTCGAGCCGTCGTCGACGACGACCCACTCGAAGTCGGTGAAGGTCTGAGCGAGGAGGCTCTCGTGGAGGCGGGCCAGGGTTCCGGCGCGCTGATAGCTCGGCGTGATGACACTGATTCGCGGGCTCATCGCGTCCGCTCCACGCGCCTGGGCGCCGGCATATCTATTCTGGCTCGGTGGATTCCCCCCAGCCACGCAAGGTGCTCTTCGTGATCAACGTGCTCGCCCTCCAGGGCGGCGCCGAGGTACAGCTGACCCACCTCGCCCGCGAATTTGCGAGGAGGGGCTACGGGGTGACGATCGCCTGCATCTCCGAGTCCTGGGGCGACCTTCACCTGCTCACCGACCTCGGGATCGAGATCGTCGAACTCGGGTACAAGACCCGCGCCACGCGCTGGCGGGCAATCCCTCGCCTCACGCGGCTGGCGCGACAAGCTGAAATCATCCACTGCACGATGTGGGACCCTAGCCTCTGGGGACGCATCGCCGCCATCCTCGCGCGGCGTCCGGTCGTCGTCGCCGACCACGCCACCGATCGCAGCGTCCAGGTCGCCGCCAACGGCGCCCCCCGGGCGGGCTGGATCGCACTCCACAACCGGCTGCTCGACCCCTTCACCTTCGCCACCGTCGCCTGCGCCACCTCGCAGCCGCCGGTGCTGCGCGCGGAAGGGGTCAGCCCGGAGAAGATCGTCCACATCGCCAACGGGATCCCGGTCGACGAAATCCTCGCCCGCGCGACGGGGGTGACGCGCGAGCAGATCGGTGTGCCGGCGCGGGCGCCACTCGCGATGCAGGTTGGCATCTTCCGGCTCGAGAAGAACCAGATCGGCGCGCTCGAGGCTTTCGCCGGCGTCCGCGAGCAGGTCCTGGAGGCGCACCTCGTCTTCGTCGGCGACGGCCGGCTGCGCGAGCAGGTGGAACGCCGCGCGGCCGAGCTGGGCGCCGGAGAGTGGGTCCATTTCCTCGGTGCCAGAGGCGACGTCCCGGCCCTGCTCGCGCTCGCCGACGTGATGCTGCTGCCCTCGCACGGGGACGCGATGCCGATGACCGTGCTGGAGGCGATGGCGCTCGGCGTTCCGGTCATCGCCACCGACGTCGGCGACGTGCGCCTCGTCCTCGGCGATGCCGGGGTCGTCGTGGCGCCGCGCGATCCCGACGCCCTGCGCCAGGCCTGCGTCGAGTTGCTCTCCTCGCCCGCCGCGGGCGAGCGGCTGGCGGCACGCGGCCAAATGCGCTCGCGCGAATTCGACGCGTTCGCGATGACCGAGCGCTACGCCGCTCTCTTCGAGGCCGCGCTCAGCGGCCAGCGGCCGCACGCGGCGCTGCCGGCCCGGAGCTAAGCGCCACTACCTGAGGTGCTCGCGGTAGGCGGCGAGGGTCCGCTCGGCGACGACGTCCCAGCTGCTTTCCCTGGCCGCGCTGGCGGCTCCGGTGGCGCCCAGGCGCCGCGCCAGGTCACCGTCGCCGAGGACAGAGAGCAGGGCCTCGGCGAGGGACCCGGGGTCCTCCGGGGCGACGACCAACCCCGATCCATCCGAGACGAGCTCGGGCAGGCCGCCCACCTCGCTGACGACCATCGCCCGGGCGTGCGCCTTGGCCAGCGAGCCGACGCCGCTCTGGCTCGCCTGTCGGTAGGGCAGCGCGAGCACGGTGGCCGCCTCGATCAGGCCCGGCACCTCGGAGTCGGGCAGGTGGCCCTGGCGCAGGGTCAGCCGCGGGTCGGCGAGGGCCGGATGGGGCTCGATCTCGCCGTCGCCGGCGATCGTCAGGCGCGCCTGCGGCTGCGCCTGCCAGATCGCCGCCATCGCGTCGAGCAAGATGTCCAGGCCCTTGTAGTGGGAGATGCGGCCGAAGAAGAGAATCGAGGGGGTCTCCGGCAGGGGTGCCGAGGCGCCGACCGCGATTCCGTGCGGGACGATGACGATCGGTGCCCGCGGATGGGCGATCTCGATCAGCTCGTCGCGCAGCGCGTCGCCGTGGGTGAAGATCAGGCCCGCCGTCTTTACCAGCGCGCGGTTGGTGAGGAAGGTCCAGCGCGAGTCGCTGTCGCCCGGGTGGCGGACCGGGTCATGGACGGTGAGGGCGAAGCGGCCCGGGCGCGCGCCGGCGGCGATCAGCAGGCGCGGATCGTTGCCGATCGACTCCTGTACGTGGACCACGGCTCCCCCGCTCTGGCGCAGCCGGCGCCGCAGCGCCGGCAACCGCGCCCAGCCCCCGGCCGAGCGCACCCGGCTGGCCACGGTGAGCAGCTCGACGTCAGGGCCGACCGCCTCGGTGACGAAACTCCGAGCGGCGCCCGGGACACCGCCGAACTCGCCGTCGTGGTCGCGGGTGAGCAGGGTCACGTCGGCTCCGGCGCGTGACATCGCGCCCGCCAGCCGGGCGTCATAGCGCAGGTGGTAGTCGCAGGCGAGGATCACCCGCAGCCTCGTGGCGGGGGGGCTCACGCCAGCAGCCCCGAGGGCTCATCGTCCGCCGCCGGCCCCTCGCGGTCGGCCATGATCACCCCGGTGAGGATGCCGAGCGCCGCCGTCATGTCCTCGACCGTGAAGTAGATCGCCACCAGGGCGCTGAGCATCACCAGGCCGATGCCGAGGCCGCAGGCGGCGATCGCCGGGTCCTTAACTGGCCGCCGGAAGGCGGCCGTCAGCGGCACCAGGAGGAAGACGAGGAAGGCGATCAACCCTGGCAGGCCGCTGATCAGGATCAGGTAGAGGTATTGGTTATGGAGGAAGAGCTGGGGCACGACGCGGTTGCCGTACACCGTGGTGCCGCTGACGATCTGTTCTTCCTCGGTGACGCCGTAAGAAGCGCCGGCGCCGACTCCGATCAGGAGGTTTCTCTGGACCGCCGGCCAGGCCTCGCTGGTCTCTTTGAAGCGGGCCTGGAGGGAGCCTTCATTGGTCGTCTTTTCCGGGTTGAAGAGCGTCGACCCGCGTTTCACGATCGGCGCCACCGTCGAGCTGTTGGAGCCGGGTATGCCGACGATCGCAACCAGGACCACGAGGGCGACGAGGATCCCGATCGCGGTGCTCAGCCGGCTGCGTAGGTAGACGCCGCCGAACCACATCATCAGGAACAGGCCGAGGAATAGGCCCAGCCACATGTTACGGTTGAAGCTGACGATGACGTCGACGGTGATCCCGATCAGCAGCGCCGACCAGCCGAGCTTCTTCCCGCCCTTGCGCATCGCGATCTGGACCGCCACGTACCAGAACAACGCGTAGCCGGCGGACAGCCCCGGCAGTCGCACCCGGTCGATCGAGTCAAGCCCGTTTTCGGCACGAATCGTCTGGTTGCCCGCCGCCTGAAGGGCGCTTCCGAAGCCGGCGCCGAGGGAGGTGAGGAGGGCGACCACACCGGTGGCGGCGGCAATCACCGCCGCCCCCAGCAACAGGGTACGGCGCTGCCGTGGCTCCGGGAAAAGGCGGACGATCACATAGAAGAAAGAGAGCTCGAACAGCGGCCGGGCGAAGTTGAAGGTGTCCGAGAGCGAGGCCGAGCCGCTGCTGACGGCGCTGATCGAAGAGACGGCGACCATTCCGTAGAAGACCAGCAGGGCTTTGCCGGGCGCGCCCCCCCAGCTGTGCCGCCGCGGCCGCAGGATCGCGGCGCCCAGCAGGCAGGCCAACGCCAGCTCGTGGGGACGGACGCTGACCGGCCCGACCTGGTGGGCGAAGTAGGTCGGGTAGAAGACGAAGTCGGTGAGCCCGATGACGACCAGAGCCGTGGGCATCGGGAAGCGGAATACGAAGGCGACGACGAAGGCGCCGATGAAGAGGAAGACGAGTTTCGAGATCTGCGGCCCGACGATGCCGTGGGCCAGCACCGCCTCCAAGAGGAGGACCGCCAGGGCGAACCCGACGACCCGCGCCGGGTCAGCGAGACGACGTGCTGCCGGCCAGGTCGGGACGATAGTAGTGGGAATACTTGGCACGCTCTGGGTCCGTGAAATTGGCGGCGATGCCGATCGGTTTGCGGTCTAGGAGGGCAAACTGCTTGCTCAGTTCGGAGGCCGCGTCGCGGGTGGTCTTGCCGAGGCCGCCGATCACGATCACGCCGGAGACCTGCGGCACGAGCGCCAGCGCGTCGCTGACGGCGGCCAGCGCAGGACTGTCGAAGATAACCAGCTGGAACTGGTCCTCGAGCTGGGCGACCACCTCCTTCATCCGCTCGCTCTCCAGCAGCTCGCCCGGGTTCGGCGGCATCGGTCCGCTGGGCAGAACCGCGAGAGCCCGGGAGCTATCGCTGGAGACGCCGGTGTCGACCCTGAGCAGAACCTGCTCCAGCGGGGTCCCGGAGAGGACGTTGGAGAGCCCGTCGGCGGCGTGCCCGGTGACCTTGCGGAACTCGCCTCCCTTGCGCAGGTCCGCCTCGACGAGGACGATGTCGTCGCCCATCGCCGCCATCGTCATCGCCAGGCCGCGGGTCAGGGTCGACTTGCCGTCGCCTTCCTCCGGGCTGACCATCAGGATCGAGCGCAGTTCCCGGTCGACTGCGAAGTAGCGCAGGTTCGTCCGCAAGACGCGGAACGCCTCCCCCTCCTGGGTCTGCGGACCGAGGCTGGCGTCGCTGCGGCCGGCAAGGCGTTTGCTCTTCGGGATCCGGGCCACCACCGGCAGCCCGTACAGCTCTTCCAGCTCCTCGACCGTGCGCACCCGGCGATCGAATTTCTCCAGCAGAGCGGCAAGGCCGAAGCCGAGCAGGAGACCGAGGACGACGCCCAGGATGACGTTTTTTTTCGGATTCGGAGAGGAGGCGCTGGAGGGCGGGCTCGCTTCCTGGACCAGCTCCGCGCCCCCGGTCTGCAGCGCCTGGACGAGGCGCAGCTGGTCGAGCTGCTTGCCGAGTTCTTCACCCTCGGCCCCTTCCTGCTGGGCCGGCGCGAGTTCGGCGAGGCTGGCTTCGGCGAGCTTGATGGCTTCCTCGACCTGGGCGCGGTCGGAGCCACGGCGGAAGCTGATGTAGGCCTTGGCGTACGCATTTGCGAATTCGGCGGAGAGATCGGGCGATTCCGTCGTCGAGGCGACCGTCGCGGTATCGGCTTCGCCGCTCGGGGTGACCAATATGCTGGAGAAGATCGTGCCCGCATCGGTGCCGTTGCCGAGGATCCGTTCGGCTTCTTCGGCGACGACCGGCAGTGCCACCAGCTGGCCGTTGGTGGCGGCTTCGCGGGTCGGGTCGACGACCCCGGTACCTTCGGCGAGGGCGACCGGCGGGGCGCGGAAGAGCAGCGTCGCCGTCGCCGTGTATTCCTTGGGCTGGTGCAGTGAGAGCGCCAGGGCAATCAGCGGGACCGCGATCGTCGCCTGTAGGACGACCCATTTGCGGCGCCGCACGATGCGCAGCGCCTGCTCGAGAACTCCTGGTTCCTCGGCCGAGCCTTTCACGAGAAGCTCATTCGACGCACGCTGGTCCATGCCTCCCCGGGGGCTTAATGCGACGGTCGCTCAAGGCTTCAGCCTACGCAAGGCCAGCGCTACGCGAGCGCTTGCATGCGGCGCGAGCTGCCTGGTCCAGGCACGCCGCCTGATGCGGCCGGCCTCCTCCCCGTGGTAGACGCCGACCCGCGGCCACTGCAGTGGGAAAGCCGGCATCGGCTGCCGCGGGATCGTCGCCGCGAAGCGGTAGCCCGCGTCGCGGGCGGCGAGGACGACCCGGTCGTCGTAGTCGCCGTAGGGATAGGCCAGCGAGAGACAGGGCATTTGCAGGTGTTTCTCGCACACCTTGCGTGATTCGGCCAGCTCGGCAGCGATCTCAGCCTCGCCCAGCCGCGAGAGCCGCGGGTGCGAGCGGGTGTGGGAGCCGATCTCCCAGCCCCTCTCGGCGAGGGCGCCGAGTTCCTCCCAGCCCATGCAACCGAGCTCCTGCTCGTGCTCGGTGCCTAGCCAGATGTCGTAGCCGTCCCAGCCCATGGGCCTGCCGGAATCGGGGTAGTCGGTGGGGACGAAGACCGTCGCCGGGATCCCCAGCCGCTCCAGCAGCGGCGCCGCCAGCTCCCCCACCGAGCGGTGGGCGTCGTCGAAGGTGACGACCAGCGTGCGCTCGGCGGTCGGGGTCGTCAGCGCCTCGGCGAAGGTGGCGCCGCGGTAGCCGCGGCGAAGGAAGTCCCGCAGCTGGCCCTCGATGTCTCCGGGCCTGACCGAGGTCGGCGCCGGCCAGCTCTCGCTGACGCTGTGGTAGCAGAGGACGAGTACCTCGCTCATCGGCGGCCCGGCGGGGACTACTCCCCGGGCTCGCGCCGCGGCACCAGGACCAGGCGCTTGAACTCCGCCACCAGGACGCCGTCCTGGTTGAGGACCCGCGTATGGACCCTGACGATGCCGCGGTCGGGCTTCGAGCTCGAGGGCCGCACGTCGAGGACCTCGGTCTCGCAGAAGAGGGTGTCGCCGTGGAAGACCGGGTTTGGGTGGCTGAGCTCCTCGGTGGCGAGGTTGGCGATCGCCTTGCCGGAGATGTCGGAGACCGACATTCCCAGCGCCAGCGAGTAGACCAGCGGTCCGACGACGACGTTGCGGCCCTGCTGGGACTGCTTCGCGTAGACGTCGTTCAGGTGCAGCGGGTGATGGTTCATCGTAATCAGGCAGAAGAGGTGATCGTCGGACTCGGTCACGGTCTTCGCCGGCCAGTGCTTGTAGACCGCGCCGACCTCGAACTCCTCCAGATAGCGCCCGTAGCTATGGGCGCCTGATGCCTCGCGCTCCGCCTGATCGACGGTCAGCTGGTACGTCTCGCTCATCGGTTCAGTGTCTCCTGTCGTTCGACGGCGCGGGATGCTAACCGACCGGCCGGGGTATCGTTGCGGCTGATGCCGGGTGCCGACGACAGCTCGCCGCGCCTGCTGCGCGCCAGGGCACCGCTGAGGGTCAGCTTCGCAGGTGGCGGCACCGACGTCGCGCCCTACCCCGCGGAGAAGGGTGGCCTGGTGCTGAGCGCGACGATCAACCGCTACGCGTACGGGACGCTGCGGACCCGGCAGGACCGCCAGATCGGGATCCAGTCGCTGGACCTCGACGCGGTCGCCTCGTTTGCGCTCGAGGAGGCGCGCCCCGGCGGCGATCGGCTCGACCTGATTCTCGCCGCGATCGACAAGCTCGCCTCCGATTCCGAGCAGGGCTTCGACCTCTTCCTCCACAGCGCCGCCCCGCCCGGCTCGGGCCTGGGCTCCTCCTCGGCGGTCGTCGTCGCCCTGGTCGGGCTGCTCTCCGACCACATGCGGATGCCGCTGACCGACTACGAGAAAGCCCGCCTCGCCTACACCGTCGAGCGTGAGGATCTGGGGCTCAAAGGCGGCGCGCAGGACCAGTACGCGGCTGTCTTCGGCGGCTTCAACTTCATCGAGTTCCGCGCGGACGATGTGATCGTCAACCCGCTGCGGATCGCCGCCGAGTCGATCCTCGAGCTCGAGTACAACCTGCTGCTCTGCTTCACCGGGCGCACCCGGGTCGGCGACCACATCATCGACGACCAGACCGACCGTTACAGATCGCAGGCGTCCTCGACCGTCGACGGGCTGGAGATGCAGAAGGAGCTGGCGGTGGAGATGAAGGACGCGCTGCTGAGAGGGAATCTGACCGAATTCGGCGAACTCCTTGGCCGAGCCTGGGAGTACAAGAAGCAGATGTCGCCGAAAATCTCCAACCCCCATATCGACGAGCTCTACGAGGAGGCGATCAAGCACGGAGCGATCGGGGGCAAGGTGACCGGCGCCGGCGGCGGCGGCTACATGCTCCTCTACTGCAAGTACGACGCCAAGCACGAAGTCCGGGCCGCACTGGCGGCGCTCGGCGCCGAAGCGGTGGACTTCCAGTTCGACCACGTCGGCCTCACGACCTGGTCCCATGCCCGTGACTGACGAGCGCGCCCTACAGCTGGTCCGCGCCCGGCTCGACGAGGGGCGGGCGCTGGTCGAGGCGGTGATCGGGTCCGAGCGGTGCATCGAACAGATCGCCGCCGCGGCGGAGACGATCGCCGCCGCTGCCGTGCGCGGCAACAAGCTGCTGCTGTTCGGAAATGGGGGCAGCGCCGCCGACGCCGTCCACGTCGCCGCCGAGTTCGTCGGCCGCTACCTGACCGAGCGGCGACCGCTGCCGGCGCTGGCGCTGAACGCCAACATCTCGGCGCTGACGGCGATCGGCAACGACTACGGCTTCGAAGAGATCTTCGCCCGCCAGGTGACGGCGCTCGGCCAGGAGGGCGACGTCGCCGTCGGGCTCACCACCAGCGGCCGCTCCCCAAACGTCGCCAGGGGTCTCGAAGCGGCCGGCGAACTCGGAATCGCGACGATCGCGATGACCGGTGCCGACCCCGGCCCGGTCGGTGCCGCGGCGGAGCTGGTGGTGGCGATGCCGAGCACCGAGACGCCGCGCATCCAGGAGGGCCACATGCTCGCCGCGCACACGATCTGCGAGTGGGTCGAGGCGACGATCGCCGGGCAGGAACCCGCGGCTTGAGCGCAGCCGCGCTTCTCGCCGGCGCAACCGCCTTCCTCGATCGCGACGGGACGATCAACGAGGCGGCGCCGGAGGGCGAGTACGTCGCCTCGCCGGACGAGATCCGCCTGCTGCCGGGAGCGGCCAGGGCGATCGCCCTGCTCAACGAGCTGCCGGCGCGGGTGGTCGTCGTAACCAATCAGAGGGGCATCGCCCTCGGCAGGATGAGCGAGGACGACCTTGCGGCCGTCAACCGCCGCCTGCTCGCCGAGCTCGAGAGCGAGGGCGCCCACCTCGACGCGATCTACCACTGCCCCCATCCGGCCGCTGGTTGCGACTGCCGCAAGCCCGGTCCGGGGATGTTCGAACAGGCGGCCCGCGAGGTCCCCGGGGTGCGCCTGGAGGGCGCGGCGATGGTCGGCGACAGTGCCCTCGACGTCGAGGCGGGGCGGCGGCTGGGCCTGACCACGGTCCGCCTCGGCACCGCTGCCGCCGGCGACCCCTCCCCGACCCACGAGTCGCCCGATCTCCTCGCTGCCGCGCGCTGGCTGCTCGGCGGAGCAGGCTGAAGCAGTCCGCGACGCACGCTTCGGCACCAGGACTCGCACTAGACTCGCGATCGATGAAGATCGGGGTCGTCGGCATGGGTTACGTCGGGCTGCCGCTGGCCGTGGCCTTCGCCGAGGCCGGTCAGGAAGTCGTCTGCCTGGACACCGACAACGCCAAGGTCGACGCCCTGCGGGCGGGACGCAGCTACATCGAGGACATCTCCGACGCGACCCTGGCACCGCTCGGCGCGAACCTGCATCCCAGCAGCGACTACGCCGACCTCGCCGGCTGCGTCGCGGTGATCGTCTGTGTGCCGACGCCGCTGACCACGGCGCGCGAACCGAACCTCGACTACCTGCTCGCCGCGGCGGAGGCGATCGCCGCCGTGCTCTCGGCCGGGCAACTGGTCGTGCTCGAGTCGACCACCTACCCCGGCACCACCCGCGACCGGCTGGCGCCGATCCTCGAGCGCACGGGGCTGCGCGCCGGCACCGACTTCCACCTCGCCTTCTCGCCGGAGCGGATCGACCCGGGCCGGACCGATTACACGATCCGCACCACGCCGAAGCTGGTCGGCGGCCTGACCGATGCCTGCGCAACCCGCGCTTGCGAGCTATACGCCCCGATCTGCGACGAGGTGATCGTCGTCTCCACCCCCGAGACCGCCGAGCTCTCAAAGCTGCTGGAGAACATCTTCCGGTCGGTCAACATTGCCCTCGTCAACGAGCTGGCCCAGCTCTGCAACCGGCTCGGGATCGACGTCTGGGAGGTGGTCGACGCTGCCGCCACCAAGCCGTTCGGATTCATGCGCTTCAACCCCGGCCCCGGGATGGGCGGCCACTGCCTCCCCGTCGATCCCTTCTACCTCGCCTTCAAGGCCCGCCAGCACGATTTCTACCCCGAGTTCATCGAGCTCGCCGGTAAGGTCAACCAGGCCCAGCCCGGCTTCTGCGTGGAGCTGATCGAGCGGGCGCTGAACGGCGTCGGCAAGCCGGTGAACGGCTCCCGCATCCTGATCCTCGGCGCCAGCTACAAGGGCGGCATCGGCGACACCCGCGAATCGCCGGCGCTGAAGATAATCGGCCGCCTCCAGGATCTCGGCGGCGAGGTCTCCTACCACGACCCCTTCGTCCCCGAGCTGCGCGGACACGGCCTCACCTCGGTCGAGCTCGAGCCGGTCCTGGCCTCCACCGACCTGGCGGCGATCGTCACCGCCCACCCAGGGATCGACTACGCGAACGTGGTGGCCCGCGCGGCGCAGGTGGTCGACTTCCGCGGCGTCACCCGTGACATCGAGGCCGAGAACCTGTCCCGGCTTTAGGGCAGCGGCTTCCGCAGGCCGCTCAGTGGACTTTCCTCAGTTTCGCCCGTTCTTCCTGACGTTCGACGACCTGGGCGATCAGCTTCAGCACGTTGGAGTCGCCGGAGGCCTTGATGTGACCGGTCTCGACCGCTTTGCGGTAGCTGCGGATCGTGCCTTTCTCGGCCAGCTGGTTGAAGACGGGGCGGTCGATTTCGACCAGCACCCGCTCGTCCTGGGCGAGGTCCTTGGTGATTTTCATCCCAGGGACCTCGACCCGGTAGAGCTGAATGTCGTGTTTGGCTTTCAGCTCGAGGCCGAAGACCAGCTTCAGTTTGCCCAGCGCCGGCACTTCCTCCTGGAAGCGCTCGACGGCGGTGCGGATCAGGTCGGCGGTGGAGGCCATGCGGCTAACGGCACCCCATCTAGATCTTGTTCCTCTGTAGGAGCTTTTTGCCGATCACCATGCGCTGGATCTCGGAGGTTCCCTCGCCGATCAGCAGCAGCGGCGCGTCGCGGTAGAGGCGCTCGATCTCGTACTCCTTCGAGTAGCCGTAGCCGCCGTGGATCCGGAAGCAGTCCTCGACGCACTCCTTGCCGGTCTCGGAGGCCAGGAGCTTCGCCATCCCCGCCTCGAGGTCGGAGCGCTCGCCGGCGTCCTTCATCCGCGCCGCTTTGCGGGTGAGGAGGCGGGCGGCCTCGATCTTGGTCGCCATGTCGGCGAGCTTGAACTGGATCGCCTGGTGCTCGGCGATCGGCTTGCCGAAGGTCTTGCGCTCCTGGCTGTAGCGGAGGGCGAGCTCGAGGGCGCGCTGGGCGATGCCGACACCGCGGGCAGCGACGTTGACACGACCGACCTCGAGCGCGTCCATCATCTGCGAGAAGCCCTTGCCGACGCCGGCCTCCTCGCCGCCGAGCACGCGCTCGGGGGGGCAGCGGTAGCCGTCGTAGACGAGCTCGGTCGACTCGACGCCCTTGTAGCCCATCTTCTTGATCTTGGGCGGCACGGTCAGGCCCTTGAAGTCGCCCTCGTTGACTTCCACCCAGGGCTCCTTCTCGGTGATGAAGCAGGTCATCCCCCTATATGGGGGGTCGGCCTCGTTGTCGGTCTTCATCAGCACGAAGACGACGCTCGATCCGAGGCCGTTGGTAACCCACATCTTCTGGCCGTTCAGCTCCCAGTTGCCGTCCTCGCCCTTCTTGGCGCTGGACTTGATGCCCTGGACGTCGGAGCCGACCTCGGGCTCCGAGAGCGAGAAGGCGGCGCGGATCTCGCCGGTCGCCATCTTCGGCAGGAAGTACTCCTTCTGCTCGTCGGTGCCGAACTTCATCAGCAGGTAGGAGCCGATGAAGTGGGTGTTGACGACGCCGGAGATCGAGATCCAGCCGCGCGAGAGCTCTTCGACGATCATCGCGTAGGTGGTCAGATCGAGGCCCATCCCTCCGTACTCTTCCGGGATCGTGACGCCGAACAGGCCGAGCTCTTTCATTTCCTCGACGATCTGCTCGGGGAAGGTGTCCTCGTGGTCGAAGTGCTCGGCGTTGGGGATGATCTTCTCGTCGGCGAACTGACGGACCATCTCGGTGATGTCGCGCTGAAGCTCGGTCTGCTCGCTGTATGCGGCGGTCTCTACGGCCATTGCTCCTGCCTGGTCGGAAGTTTTCGTTCTCCCTAGGTTATCCCCCCGCAACGCAAACCGGCCGCCCCTGAGGGCGGCCGGTGGGGTACTTCCGCTGCCTACCCCAGGGGATCATCGCCTAGGCGGCGAACGGGGGGTGCAGCGGCTCGGCACGGCCCAGTGCCGCAGCCAGCCGGTAGCGACCGTAGGCGGCCAGCCCAGCGATCCGGGTCGGTGCCATCCGCGGTTCCCGCCACGGCGCCGTGACGGCGCGGCGCGCGGCCCGGCGC
>JACDGU010000212.1 GCA_013821475.1 Solirubrobacterales bacterium | reverse complement strand
CTGCTGGTCAGCGCCGACGACCGCTCCGCCCGCGACCTCGCCGCCGACCTGCGCGCCTACCTGGCGCCGCGCCGGGTGCGTCTCTATCCCTCGCGCGGCACCGGCTACGCCTCCCACATCACGCCGCCACCGCACCTCGTCGGGCTGCGGATCGATGCCCTCGACGCGCTCTCGGCGGAAGCCGACGCGGTCGTCGTCGCCAGCGCCACGGCGCTGGCCGAGGCGGTTCCGGACGCCTCGTTGCGCCCCGCCGGCTCGGTCGTCGCCCGCGGCGAAGAGCTCGAGCTCGGCGCCTTCGCCGACGACCTCGTCGCCGCCGGCTACGGGCGGGTCGAGCAGGTCGAGGAGCGCGGTCAGTTCGCCGTCCGCGGCGGCATCCTCGACGTCTACCCGGCGACCGAGGAACGGGCGGTCCGGATCGAGCTGTTCGGCGACGAGGTCGAGTCGATGCGCTGGTTCTCGACCTTCACCCAGCGCTCGCTGGGGGAGGCGGAGCGGGTCGAGCTGGCGCCCGCCGCCGAGCTCGACGCCGAGCACCGCGAGCTGGCCGAGATGGCGGCGCTGGAAGCCGCCGAGGACGGCGAGCGGTCCTCCAACCTCGCCGAGCTGCTGCCACTCGACCGCTTCCGTGCCCCCCTCGACCTGGTCCCCGAGGGCGCCGCCGTCGTCCTCGCCGCGGCGGAGGAGATCGAGCCGGCCCTGCGCGATCACTGGGACGACGTGACGGCGGCGATGCACGCCGACGACGCCCAGCACCTCTACGTCGATGTCGCGGCGCCGCTGGCCGAGCGCGCGGCGCTCTCGCTGACCGCGGCCGGGGAGGACGACGAGGACGCCTTCCGCGCCGCCCGTGCCGAGTCGCCGGCGCGCAGCATCGGCGAGGCCGAGTCGGAGCTGGAGAAAATGATCCGCTCGGGCTACCGCGCCGTCGTCGCCTTCGACAGCCTCGGCGAGGCCGAGCGCGCCCGCTACGGGCTCGACCGCGTCGACGTGCGCCTGCTCGAAGGCGGCCGGCTCTCGCCCGACCCGGGCCTCGCCTTCGTCGAGGCGCGCCTGCGCGAGGGCTTCGTCAGCCCCGAGCTGCAGCTCGCCGTCTACCCCTTCCGCCGCCTCGTCCACCGCCGCAAACGGACCGAGGAGCCGGCGCCCGGGGCCGGCCGCGGGCGCCTCGCCTTCAGCGAACTGCGGGTCGGCGACCACGTCGTCCACGAGGACCACGGCGTCGCCCGCTTCGCCGGCTTCGAGACCCGCGAGATCGGCGGCGTCACCCGCGACTACCTGTACCTCGAATACAAAGGCGAGGACCGGGTCTACGTCCCCACCGAACAGCTGGCGAAGCTGAGCCGCTACGTCGGCGCCGGCGGAGAACCGACGCTCTCGGCGCTGGGGGGCAAACGCTGGCAGAACATGAAGGCCCGGGCGCGCAAAGCGGCCGGCGCCCTGGCCGGCGAGCTGCTCAACCTCTACGCCGAGCGCCGTCACCGCCGCGGCCACTCCTTCCCGCCCGACGGCGAGTGGCAGATCGCGATGGAGACCGCCTTCCCCTACCGCGAGACCGCCGATCAGCTGGAAGCGATCGAGGCGGTCAAGGGCGACATGGAATCGGAGCGGCCGATGGATCGGCTGGTCTGTGGCGACGTCGGCTTCGGCAAGACCGAGGTGGCGCTGCGGGCAGCGGTCAAGGCCGCCTCGGACGGCAAGCAGGTGATGATCCTGGTGCCGACCACGATCCTCGCCCAGCAGCACTTCGGCACCTTCCGCGAGCGCCTCGCCGACCTGCCGTTCCGGGTCGAGGGGGTCTCACGGCTGCGCTCGGCGGCGGAGACGAAAGCGGTCCTCAGGGACTTCGAGGCGGGCAAGGTCGACGTCCTGATCGGCACCCACCGGCTGCTCTCGCGCGACGTCCGCGCCAAGGAGCTGGGCCTCGTCGTCGTCGACGAGGAGCAGCGCTTCGGGGTCAAGCAGAAGGAGCTGCTGCGCCAGCTGAAGCTGAAGGTCGACGTCCTCTCGCTCTCGGCGACGCCGATCCCCCGCACCCTGCAGATGAGCCTCGCCGGCCTGCGCGACATCTCGGTGATCGAGACGCCGCCCGAGGGCCGGCGCCCGGTCCGCACCTACGTCGGGCCATACGACGAGGATCTGGTCCGCAAGGCGATCGAGCGCGAGGTCGAGCGCGGCGGCCAGGCCTTCGTCCTCCACAACCGGATCGACTCCCTGTTCGAGACCGCCGAGCGGCTGCGGGCGCTGGTCCCCAAGGCCCGCTTCGCCGAAGCCCACGGGCAGATGGACGAGGGGCAGTTGGAGGAGACGATGCTCGCCTTCCTGCGCGGCGACGCCGACTGCCTGGTGACGACGACGATCATCGAGTCCGGCCTCGACATCCCGACCGCGAACACGCTGATCGTCGAGCGCGCCGACCAGCTCGGCCTCTCCCAGGCTTACCAGATCCGCGGCCGGGTAGGGCGCTCCAAGGAGCGCGCCTTCGCCTACCTGCTCTATCCCTCGGCCGAGGCGCTGACCGAGGACGCGGCGGCGCGGCTCTCGACCCTCGCCGACCACACCGAGCTCGGCTCCGGCTTCCGGATCGCAATGCGCGACCTCGACATCCGCGGTGCCGGCAACCTGCTCGGCGACGAGCAGTCCGGCCACGTCGCCGCGGTCGGCTTCGAGCTCTACTGCCAGATGATCGACGAAGCGGTGGCCGAGGCGGCCGAGTCCGACGAGGGGGAAGAGGCGCGCGAGCCGGTCCGTCTCGACGTCCCGGTCGACGCCTACCTGCCGGCGACCTTCGTCCCCTTCGAGGCGGCGAAGATCGACATCCACCGCCGCATCGTCGCCGCCCGCGAGCCGGGACAGCTGCGGGCGATCGCCGACGAGCTCAGCGACCGCTTCGGGCCGTTGCCGCCGCAGGCCGAGAACCTGCTGAAGCTGCAGCGGGCGCGGATCGAACTGGGGCTGGCGGGCGCCCGCAGCGTCGAGTTCCGCGGCGGCCGGCTCAGCGTCACCGGGGTCGAGCTCGACTCGGAGGGGGCCGGCGTCCTCGCCGAGCAGGTCGAGGGCGCGCTCTACGAATGGCGCGAGCAGACGGCGGCGCTGCGGGTTGCCGGCGATCCCGACGAGCGTCTCGACGCGGTGCTGGCGCTGGCCCATGGTCTGCGCGAAGCCAAGCGCGCCGCCGAGCCCGCCGCCGCC
>JACDGU010000211.1 GCA_013821475.1 Solirubrobacterales bacterium | reverse complement strand
GGGGGCTTTGGCGCGGGAGGATCCACCCGGCGCTTCTCGGGCTTGCGCGGATGGTGATGGCGCCTCGGGACCGAGCTGATCACGCCTGGCGCCAATACCCGCTGCGATTGCGACTCTCGAGCGCGGCGCGGCGGGTCCTCTCGGCGCGGACTTTTGTGCCGTGGCGCTCTTCCCGACGCGGGCCGGACGACCACCCTCGGCAGCCCGACGTCGGCCGCCAACGGCGGCGGCTCGGGCGCCCGCAGCAGCCCGGGGAGCAGCTGCAGCGCCATCAGCCCGCCCACGGCGATCGCCGCGAGCTTGCCCAGGGCGCCCCACCGAATCCGCATTCGACCCACCTCGCATCAAGGCGCGGGCGGTCGCCGGTTCGCCCCCTGGCCACAGGGCGGCGGGCTACTTCCGCGACTCGCGCAGCTGCTCGATGTCGCGCAGCTGGTCGTCGACCCAGTCGCCGGGGTTGCGCGAGTAGATGATCTCCTTCAGCCCCTCCGACCATTCGCGTTTCTGCGCCGGGTCCATGGTCAGGGCGCGGTAGATCGCGTCGGCCTGCTCCTGGATGTCGAAGGGGTTGACAGAGAGCACGAAATCCCAGAGCTCCTCGTGCGAGCCGGTGTTCTCGGAGAGCATGAGGACGCCGTCGCGGGTGTTGACCGCCGGCGCCTCCTTGGCGACGAGGTTCATGCCGTCGAAGATCGCGTTGACCATCAGCAGGTCGAAGTGCTTGTAGCGGGCGACGGCGTCGTTGAAGTTCTCGTAGATCTTGAGGTCGATCGGCATCCAGTCGGTGGTCCCGTGGCGGTGGTTGACGACGGCGACCAGGGCCTCGATCCGCTCCAGGTACTCCGTGTACTCGGGCACGTCCTGGCGCGAGGGCTGCAGGTGGGCGATGAAGGTGACCTCTTCGCGGAACTCCGGATGCTGGGTGAGGAAGGTGTCGAAGGCGGTGAAGCCGCGCAGCACGTTCTTCGAGAGGTCGGCGCGGTCGACGCGGATGATCAGGTGCTTGCGGCGGCGCTCCAGCACCTCGCGCTCGGCCTCCGCCACCTCCGGCGAGTCGGCCGCCCGCTGCAGGCGCTGGGCGTCGATCGAGAGCGGGTAGGCGCGGGCCAGCGTCGTGCGGCCGCCATAGGTGACTTCAGCGTTCTCGTAGTCGACGTCGGCGCCCTCGAGCAGCTCGTCGCAGCAACGCAGGAAGTTGATGCAGTAGGAGTGGGTGTGGAAGCCGATGATGTCGTTGGCGAGCATCCCCTCGAAGATCGCCTCGCGGATCCGCCCCGGCAGCACCCGCCAGCTGTCGGGCTGGGACCAGGGGATGTGGACGAAGTGATGGAGGAAGACGTCGGCGCGGCCGGCGCGGATCATCCCGGGAGCGGTGTAGAGGTGGTAGTCGTGGAGCATCACCAGCGGCTGCTCCTGGCCCTCGATCTGGTGCAGCACCGCGGCGGCGATGTCGCCGTTGACCGTCTGGTAGCCGTAGTCCCAGGCGTCGAGCTCCTCCTGGCGGATGTCCGGCGCGTTGGAGAGGTCCCAGAGGTAGTGCTGGATGAACCAGAGGATCGGGTTGGCGATCACGTTGTAGAAGCGGTCGTAGGCCTGCGGGTCGCTGCCGACCAGCAGCACGTGGTAGTCGATGCCGTCGATCGAGAGCTCGACCGGGCCGCCCTTCTCCTCGGAGACGGCGACGTCCTCGTCGGTCATCGCCGAGGCGATCCAGAGCGCTTCGCGGTGGGAGACGAGCCCCGAGAGGGCGGTGACCAGGCCGCCGCCGCCGCGGCGCACGGTCCGCTCCTCGGATTCGTCGCGCTCGAACTGCGCGGGCCCCCGGTTCGAGACGATGATCAGCGGCGAGGAATCCACGCCGCAGAGGTTAAGGGGTTGCCGAGCTCAGGTATCGAGGTCGGTCAGCAGCCCCAGCCAGTCGCGCAGCAGGCGCGGCGAGAGGAACTCCTTGCGGGCGTGCTCCTTGCCCGCGCGGCCGAGGCTCTTGCCGAGGCCGGGGTTCTTGAGGATCTCCAGGCTGCGCTGCGCGCACTCCGAGGGGGAGTTGACGAGGAAGCCGCTGATGCCGTCCTCGATCTGCAGCGGGATGCCGCCGACGTTGCCGCCGATCGTCGGCCGCCCCTTCCAGAGCGCCTCGGTCACGGTCAGGCCGAAGCCCTCGCGGATCGACTTCTGCAGGCAGACGTCGGACTGCGACTGGAAGGCGTTGACCTCGATCGCGCCGACGTTGTTGAGGTTGCTGAGGATCTTGATGTCGGGATCGTTGTCGGCGTATTCGTAGGTCTTCTGGAAGTACTCGCGGCCCTCGGGGTCGTCGCTCGCCATCGAGCCGACCATCGCCAGCTGCGCCTCGGGGAGCTGCTCGGTCACCTCGCGGTAGGCGTCGATGACGCCGATCGGGTCCTTCCAGGGATCGAAGCGCGAGACCTGGGTCAGCAGCGGCCGGTCGGGGTCGATGCCGAACTGCTCGCAGACGAAGGCGGCGTCCTCGGGCGAGAAGGCCATGTTCTTCGGCGAGAGCGGGTCGATCGCCGGCGGGATGATGTTGACGCCGCCGCGGTCCATCGCCGCCGGCACGTAGCTCGGCAGGTGCCAGACGCTGGCGTCGTATTCCTCCATCAGCGGCAGCAGGCGCTCGATCGGCGCCGGGTTCGGCGTCGAGAGGTCGATGTGGCAGCGCCAGATCCAGCGCTTGCCCTTGGCCAGGGCGCCGCGGCGCAGGCCGATCGGCTGCGGGTCGTGGACGATCACCGCGTCCCACTCGCCCTGAAGGTCCTCGGCGTTCATCGCATTGATCTCGTCGAACAGCTCCCACTGCTCCTCGCTCAGCGTCGCCGGGTCGCCCTGCAGCGAGTTGTGGAGGAGCTTGGTCGCGTTGAAGAACTCCTCTTTGCCGAAGATCACCTGCCAGTGGGCGTCGAGTCCGACGTCGCGCATCAGCGGCACGATCGTGTAGAGGATCTCCGAGACGCCGCCGCCGAAGGCCGTGGCGCTGACGTGCAGAACGCGTTTGCCTTTCAGCGGTCCGGCCAGCTCGCGGATGCGCTCGATCGTCTCCTTCCCGACTATGGAACCGGGCAGAAATTAGACGCAGGATTTGGGACGGACCCGTAGAACAATTGGGGCATGAGTGATGCCGAGGCTCAGATCGCAGAGCGCTTCCGGTTGGTGGGGTCCCAGCTGAACGAGCGCCAGC
>JACDGU010000061.1 GCA_013821475.1 Solirubrobacterales bacterium | reverse complement strand
GGGCTGCCGTCGAGCAGATGGCGGCGGCCCTCGCTGCGGCTGACCGACGCCAGCAGCCGCCGCTCGAGCCCGTCCCCGTCGCGGATCCAGGCCTCGGCCCGCGCCAGCGAGCCGCCGACGGGGATCAGATCGCGGCGGTCGGAGGTCCGGAACGAGCGGCCGGTGAGGGCGAAGTAGAGCGACTCGATCAGGTTCGTCTTGCCGACCCCGTTGGGGCCGACGACGCTGACGATCCCGGGCTCGAGCTCAACCCGGAAGTGCTCGAGGCTGCGGACCGGGCTCGCTTCGACCGCGGTGACGAGCACCGGCACTCACCTCAGACGTTGAGGCGGATCGGCATCACCAGATAGCGGAAGTCTTCGCCCTCGACCGGCTGCAGCAGGCCCGGTCGCAGCGGCGAGATCAGGCGCAGCAGCACCTCGTCGCCGGCGACGCTCTCGATCCCCTCCTTGAGGAACTCGGGGTTGAAGCCGATCTCCAGCGGCTCGCCCTCGAAGGCGGCGGGCATCGTCTCCGTCGCGTCGCCGACGTCCGGCGTCTCCGCGGCGACGGTCAGCTCGCCAGGCGCGAAGGAGAGTCGCAGCGGCGCGTTGCGCTGGGCGAGCTGGCTGACCCGGCGGGTGACGTCGAGGAACTCGGGCCGCGGCAGTCGCACGTCGTGCTCGTAGGACTCCGGCAGCAGCTGGCGGAAGTTGGGGAACTGCCCCTCGATCAGCCGCGTCGTCAGGGTGATCGACCCGGCCTCGAAGACCGCCTGGTTGGTGAGCAGCGAGATTGCCGCCTCGTCGACCCCCTCCGAGGCGAGGATCCGGCCCAGCTCGCGCAGGGCCCGGGCCGGAATGTTGGCGTCGATCTCACCGCCGAGGTCGCTCTCCAGCTCGGTCCGTTTGACCGCCAGCCGGTAGGAGTCGGTGGCGACCATCGTCATCTCGGTGGCGCTGGCGGCGACGTAGACGCCGGTCAGGACCGGGCGCATGTCGTCGCGCGATGCGGCGCGGGCGACCAGGTCGATGCTTGCCTCGAGCGCTTTCGAGGCGATCTTCAGGCTCGGCGCGCCCTCGGCGCTGGGCAGCTTCGGAAAGTCCTCGGCCGACAGCACCCGCAGGTGAAAGCTGGAGCTGCCGCTGTGGATCTCGACGTCGTGCTCGGCCTCCCGCGACTCGATTTCGACGGTCGAGTCGGCGAGCGAGCGAGCGACTTCCGCCAGCAGCCGACCCGGCAGCAGCACCGACCCCTCCTCGGCTACCTCGGCGTCGAGCGCGGTTTCCAGACCCATGTCGAGGTCCGTTGCCGCGAGGGTCACGCGCCCGTCGGCAGCGGTGAGCAGGACACCGGAGAGGGCCTGGGTCGCGGCGCGGGTGGAAACAGCCCTGGAGACGATCGAGAGCTTGGAGACAAGTTCTTCTCGTTTGGTCGTGAGCTTCAAGTTTTAGTGCCTTCTTGAGTTGGAATAGGGCTTGTTGAAAAGTGCCGGTGCGAGGCCGAATTGGCATCGGGCTGCCGTTTGGCGCCTGTGGAAGCGGTTGTGGGGAAGGGCGTGATTCTTACAGTGCCGTCGGCCGGCGGCTCATTCGCGGGTCGGGTTGTGGATTGCGCCGCGTAACTCCTCGACCCGCTCGGCAAGCCTGGCGTCCTCGCCGATGCCGGCTTCGATCCGCCGTAGGGAGTTGAGCACGGTCGAGTGATCGCGACCTCCGTAGAGGCGGCCGATCTGCGGCAGCGAGAGGTCGGTCAGCTCACGGGTGAGGAAGATCGCGACCTGTCGGGCTCGCAGCGGCGTGGCGGCGCGGCTGGAGCCGATCAGCTCGGCGCGGGAGATCCCAAAGCCCTCGGCGACCCGCTGCTGGATCTCCTCCACCGAGGTGGCCTGGGCGGAGCGGGCGCGGGGGATCACCTCGGCGATCAGCTCGGAGCTGAGCGGCCTCGCCATCAGCGAGGCGTGGGCGATGACCCGGGTCAGGGCGCCGTGCAGCTGGCGGACATTGGCGTCGATCCGGTTGGCGAGCTCGGCCAGGGCACCGGCGTCGGCGATCTCGACCCCGGACTCCTTGACCAGGCGTCGCAAGACGGTCAGCCGGGTGGCCAGGTTCGGCGGCTCGACGGCGACGGTCAGGCCCCACTCGAAGCGGTCGCGCAGCCGCGAGGCGAGGGTCGAGAGCTCGCTCGGGATCCGGTCGGCGGAGAGGACGAGCTGGCTGCCGGACTCATACAGGGCGTTGAAGGTGTGGAAGAACTCCTCCTCCGTGTGCGGCTTGCCCTCGAGGAACTGGACGTCATCGATGAGGAGGACGTCGATGTCGCGGTAGCGCGCCTTGAAGGCGTCGTTTCCGGCCGAGCGCAGGGCGGTGACGAACTCGTTGGTGAAGGACTCGGCGGTCGTGTAGCGGACGCTGAGCCCGGGGGCGTTGGCACCGAGGTAGTTGGCGATCGCCGCCAGCAGATGGGTCTTGCCGAGCCCGGGTGGGCCGTGGAGGAAGAGGGGGTTGTAGGCCTCCGAAGGCGCCTCGGCGACGGCCAGTGCCGCGCCGTGCGCGAGGCGGTTGCTGGGCCCGATCACGAAGCGATCAAAGGTGTAGCTGGGGTTCAGCTCCAGCTCCCGGGCCTGCGGCTCGCCGCCGCGGCCGCTGTCGGCGGCACCGAACCTGACCCGGCGCAGCGGCGTCCCGGAGTCGGCGAGAGCTTCGGCGATCAGCGCCGCGTAACGCCGCTCGGCCCAGGCGCGAATGCTCTCGGGCGCGGTCAGGTAAAGGGTATCGCCGTCGCTGCCGGCGGCGCTCAGCGGCTCCAGCCAAAGGCGAAAAGTGGACTCCGGGACCGAGGCCCGAAGCCGATCCTGGGTCGCCCGCCAGAGGGCATCGAGTTCTTGTCTGGGAGAGTCATCTGGCACCTGGTGGCGACCATAGCGGCGGGGTTCGACAGGGATTCTTGACGCCCCGCAAATCCCGCAGAAAAGATTTCCGCCGCTCGTCCGTATACTTCCGCGACCATGAAGCGCACCTATCAGCCGAAGAAGCGGAAGCGCGCGAAAACGCACGGCTTCCGTGCGCGGATGGCCACTCGCGGTGGTCGAGCGATTCTGAAGCGCCGCCGCGCCAAAGGTCGGAAGCGCCTCACTCCCTAAATGGCGCCGAAGCGACGGCGCCTGTCGCGCAGCGGAGAGTTCGACCGCGTCTATCGCGACGGTTCATCCCATGCCACCCGCTATCTCGTTCTCTATACCTTCCCTCGCCGTGACGAGGAGGCGGAAGACGTGAGGCTCGGGGTGTCGGTCAGTCGCAAGGTGGGCGGATCGGTCGAGCGCAACCGCGTGAAGCGGGTCCTGCGGGAGGCGTTTTGGGGCCTCTCCGATCGCCTGCCCCCGCGCCACGACTTCGTCATCGTCGCTCGCGCGGAGATCGGCGGCCTGATCGAGCGCGAAGGGGCCGACGGCGCGACCAAGAGCCTGGAAGAGGCTCTGGCCAGCACTTCGAGCGGGAAGCGTTCCACGTGAAACGCATCGTCCTCTCCCCGATCCGCGCCTACCAACGTTGGATCTCGCCCGCCCGCCCGCGCCGCTGTCGCTACGAGCCGACCTGCTCCGCCTATGCGGTCGAGTCGGTCGAGCGCTTCGGCGTCCTTCGGGGCTCGCTTCTCGGCGCCTATCGCCTGCTGCGCTGCAATCCGTTCAGCCACGGCGGCTTCGACCCGGTGCCTGACGAGTTCACCCTCAAGGTCGGCCCGGTCCACCCGGCCGACTACCACGGGGAGACGAGCGCGTGAGTCTGCCTCTCGCGATCCAGCTGGCGCCGCAGTTCCTGGTCAACATCGCCAACGGCGTCCTCCAGTTCTTCCACGACAGCGCCGGACTCAGCTGGGGGATGTCGATCGTCGCCCTGACGATCTGCACCCGCGCGGTGCTGATCCCGCTGACCTACAAACAGTTGAAAGGGATGCGGGCGATGCAGGCCCTGCAGCCGCAGATCAAAGAGCTGCAGGCGAAATACAAAAACGACAAACAGCGCATGCAGCAGGAAATGATGCGCTTCTACAAAGAGAACAAAGTCAACCCGTTCGCCTCCTGCCTGCCCCTCCTGGCGCAGCTACCGGTCTTCATCACCCTCTTCTACGTCCTGCGCACCGAGCTCCCGGCCGACATCGGCTGCCAGGCCGGCGAATGCGGCGGCGCTGCCTTCGGCGCCTCCTTCCTCTTCATCACCGACCTGACCGCGAAGGCAACGGGGGCGGAACTGATCGCCCTGATCTTCCTCTACGTCACGACCCAGCTCGCCTCGGGCTTCTTCATGTCAGCCACCGCCGACAAAAGCCAGCGGACGATGATGCTGCTGCTACCCGTCCTCTTCGTTCCCTTCATCCTCAGCTTCCCCGCCGGCCTGATGCTCTACTGGATCACGACCAACCTCTGGACGGTCGGCCAGGGCTTGGCAATCAAAAAGATCATCCCCGTCCCGGTTGCAGCCACGCCACAGGGGGCAGCAGCAATCGCAGCTTCCAAACCACCGCCGAAACCGCCGAAAAAGAAAAAGAAGCGACGGTAAATAGGGCGGTTGAGGTGGGTCCTGATGGGGACCCACCTGCGCGAACTGCGGGGAGGCTTGGCGGGTCCCCATCAGGACCCACGACGAGCGCCTTTACCGGTTCAGCTTCCGACCTCCTCTACCAGCCGCCTATCCCTTGGGGCGCTTCTTTGCCATTCCCGCCCGTCGAGGCAGATTCTCAGGAGTCGGGCCGTTCTTGCGGATCAGGTGGAGATGCCGGTGTTGGCTGCCGGCTCGGTCGCCGACGTTGAGGATCTGTTCGGGGCGCATTGCCAGGGATTGCGCGGCTGCGGCTAGTTGGGCCTCCTCGTCGGGGTCCCGCTTGCCCTTCCAGGCGACGAGGACCCCGTTTGGCTTGAGGAGCGGTGATGCGAGCTCGGCCAGGGTCGAGAGGCGGCCGACGGCGCGGGCGGTGACTACGTCGTAGGACTCGCGGGACTTGCCGACCGCCAGGTCCTCGGAGCGGGCGTTGAGGACGGTTGCTTTGGGAATCTCCGCTGCATCGATTGCGCTCTGCATGAAGTCGCACTTGCGTCCGACGGACTCGATCAGGTCGACCTGGGCGTCGGGGAGGGCGACGGCAAGGGCCAGGCCCGGGAAGCCGGCGCCGGCGCCGACGTCGGCGATCCGGGTCGCCTGCCGAAGGTCCGCCAGCTCGAGACCGGTGAGGCTGTCGGCGACGTGGACCTTCCAGGCGCGCTGGTCGACGACGGAGCTGACCGAGGCGCGCTCGGCGGCAAGCAGCTCGAGCACCCTGTTCAGCGCCTGCTGCTGAGCGCGATCGAGCCCCGCAGTGGGGTCGGCGCTCACTCCGAGACGAGGGGGGCGACGACCACGCAGCGGTGAGGCTCGTCGCCCTCGCTGTAGGTCTCGACCCCGGCGCGCTCTTTGAGCCGTTCGTGGACGACGCGACGCTCCTGCGCGCTCATCGGATCCATCTCGATGACGTGGTTGGAGGTCAGGGCCTGCTCCGCGGCGCGGTCGGCGCGGCTCTCGAGCGTCTCGCGCCGACGCTCCCGGTAGCCGGCGGCGTCCACCACGACCCGTTTGCGGTCCCTCAAGCCGCGGAAGGCGGCCTGGTAGCAGAGCAACTGCAGGGCGTCGATCGTCTGGCCCCGTTTGCCGATCAGCAGGCCGTAGTCGTCTCCACCCTGGACCGTGACCGAGATCCGCTCCTCGTCCTCCTCGACCTCCACGTCGCCGTCGAGATCGAGCTCGTCGAGCACCCCCTCGACCAGGTCGCGGGCGCGCTCGGCGGGGCTGTCTGGCCAGTCGGCGGTCTCGGGCACGGGCAGCAGGCTATCCGACCTCCCCCCAGCGCGCGCGGATAACTAGGGTGAGCCGGGATGGGAACGGTCTACGCGATTGCGAATCAGAAGGGCGGGGTCGGCAAGACGACCACTGCGGTCAATCTGGCTTCCTGTGCGGCTGCGGGTGGCGAGCAGACGCTGCTCGTCGACCTCGACCCTCAGTGCAACGCGACCTCCTCGCTGGGTGGTGGCAAGGAGCTGCACCCCTCCTCCTACGACTGCCTGACCGGCGACGTCTCGGTCGCCTCGGCCGCCCGACCCGCTGGGCCCGACAACCTCTGGCTGGTGCCGGCCAGCCGCGACCTCGCCGGCGCCGCGGTCGAGTTGCCGCGGATCGAGGGGTCCGAGACGCGCCTGCGCGAGCGCTTGGGACCGGTGCGCGAGCGCTTCGCCAGGACCTTTCTCGACTGCCCTCCGTCGCTGGGCCCGGTCAGCGTCAACGCCCTGACTGCGGCCGACCGGGTGATCGTTCCGGTCCAGGCCGAGTATTTGGCGCTGGAGGGCCTGGTTCAATTTCTTGAGACCCTGGGCCTGATCCGACGGGAACTAAACCCTCAACTCGAGGTCTCGGGGCTGCTGATAACCATGTACGACGAGCGCACCAGACTTGCCCAGGACGTCGAGTCCGAGCTGCGCGAGCACTTCGCGGGGATGGTCTTCGAGACCGTGATTCCGCGCAGCGTCCGCGTCGCCGAGTCCCCCAGTTATGGTCTTCCGGTGACCGAGCACGCACCCTCGTCCTACGGCGCCGTCGCCTACCGGGCGCTGTCGAAGGAGCTCGCCGCCCGTGGCTAGCAGCACCAAGCGCGGCATCGGTCGTGGCCTCTCGGCGATCCTGCCCGAATCTGAGATCGGCGCCGCCGGCCAGCTGCGCGAGCTCCCCGTCGGCCTGATCAAGCCCAACCCGAACCAGCCGCGGACCAACTTCGACGCCGACGCGCTCGCCGCGCTGGCGGCGTCGATCGAGGCCAGCGGGGTCGTCCAGCCGCTGCTGGTCCGCCCCCTCCCCGACGGCAGCTACGAGCTCGTCGCCGGCGAGCGCCGCTGGCGGGCGGCGCAGGAGGCCGGACTGGAGAAGGTCCCCGCCGTCGTCCGCGACCAGGACGAGGCCGAGAGGCTGCAGGCGGCGCTGATCGAGAACATGGTCCGCGAGGACCTCAACCCGGTCGAGGAGGCACGAGCCTGCTCGGCGCTGGTCGAGGATCTCGGGCTGACCAAGGAGGAGCTGGCGCGCCGGGTCGGCCGCAGCCGCCCTGCCGTCTCCAACCTGATCCGCCTGCTCGAGCTTCCCGACGAGACCCTCGGGCTGCTGGAGAACAGCGAGCTCAGCGAGGGGCACGGCCGGGCCCTGCTCGGCGCCCAAGGCAACGACGTCCGCCGCCGCCTCGGCCGCGACGCGGTCCGGGCCGGATGGTCGGTCCGCGAAACCGAGAACAGGGTTCGGCTGGCTGGCCAGCCAAAGGTGAACCGGGGGAAAGCGCCGATCGACCCGGAGGTCGCCGCCGCGCTCGAGGCCGCCGGCGACGCGCTCGAGGCGGCCCTTGGGCACGAGGTGGCGGTGCGGCCGAGGGCTGACGGTTTCGCGGTCGAGCTGCGCTTCGACGACGTCGCCGAGGCGCACGCCCTTGCCCGGCAGCTGCGGCGGCGGGCTGGCTGAGCGCCGCAACGCGCGTCGCTATCATCGCCGCCTCCGGGCGATTAGCTCAGTTGGTTAGAGCGCGTCTCTGATAAGGACGAGGTCCCTGGTTCGAATCCAGGATCGCCCATCGAAACCTCCGGCTCTGCAAAGCATTACCAGAGCCAAATAATCGCCCAGTTTGGATACGTCGCCAAGGCGGAAGCTGTTGAGCGCCATTCGGGGTAGGAACAAAGGTAGGAACAAAGACTGCTAGAATCTGTTCCTACCGATGGCCGTCAAGCTCGTCGAGATCAGCACCGATCACCTGGGGCGCCCGTTGCCGAAAGGCGTCTATGGATGCGCCAACGGGGCCGGGAAGATCGCCAGCTACAAGGTGCGCTGGCGCGAGCGGGATGAGAACGGGGTGGTCGGCCAGCGCTCGAAGTCATTTGGCGCCATGAAGCTCGGGTCGCTCGACGGGGCCTTGGCGACAGCGTTCACCTATGCCGCAGAGGTCGCGGCGATCGTCAAGACCGATGGCGTCGTTGCCAAGGCGGATGCCGCCGCCGCGATGACGGTCGATGAGGTTTTCAAGGAGTGGCTGGTCAAGTACGGCTCGACTCTTTCGGAGGGTTACGGAGACAAGGCCGTTCGCCTCTGGGAGGGAGAGATCGGCAGTCGGCCGATCGCGCGGGTGCGACTCGATCAGCTCTCGGCCGATGCCTCGATCATCGTCCGCTTTCAGGATGCCCTGGTTACGGAGCGCGTGCCGACGCCAAAGCGTGCCGAGGTTCTCAAACTGCTGCGCGCCGTCCTGCGCTGGGGTAGACGCCGCCACCCGAAGGCGCTGAGCATTGAATTGGGCGGGTTGTTCGACGTTCCCGCGCAACGCAGACAGAGGCTCACCTACGCCGCCGACGCCTTGGGCCTCGAGCGGATCATCGAGGCGGTGCTACGACGACCTGCGCGCGACGACCTGTTGCCGCTGCGCGACGCCGCCTTCGTCGCGGCGATGGGCTTCACGATCGCGGCTCGCCCCTCGGAGTGGCTTTACTCGGCCACCTGGGAAAACCTCCATCCAGGCAGCGTTGAATTGCAGCGGTCGGGTCGGAAGGCGAGCGACAACGCGATGGGCCTGAAGACCGGCGCGAGGGCGGCGCTGCTCTTGAGCAGCGCCTACGACCGGCTGTGCGGTTACCGCCAGGCGTTGGAGGAACGCTGGGGACCCCAACCCGGTCACGCCCTGGTCTTCCAGGCGCTCGGTCCCGACGGACCGGTCTGGATAGTGCCGGCCGAGGGTGAGGAGAGCGGCGAGTCGGGCGAGTCGGCTCCACTTGCGTGGAGCAAGAACGAGTACGACCGCTGGGCGGCGCGAGTGTGGCGACCGGCGAGGGAGGTCGCCTCGCAGGCGAAGGGGGCTCCGAAAGGGCTGGCGGCGATGACGATCTACGACTGCCGCCATACGGCGATCTCGATGGCCCTGCACTCGACGCTCGTGATGACGCCGAACGGCATGAACTTGCACAACCTCGCGGCCTGGGCCGGCCACGACATACAGACCCTGCAGCGCTACTACGCGCACTTCATCGCCCGCTACCTGGGGGCGGAGCCGATCGACCTCCGGCAAGAGTCCGCTGAAGCGCGCGAGGCGGTCGAAGCCGAACCCTTCAAGCCCACCGAGGCGACGAGTCCTCAGCGCGCCGCGCGGCAGCGGCACCGAGCGAGGCGCCGCGCCATCGGTGACGGCCTTGACGGCCGTGCCTGAGTGATGGTCGCGCAGCTACGGCTTCTCGATGTGGAGCGGCTCGGTGACTTCGCGGGTCGCCTCGATGCAACCGAGATGCGTGATCTCGACGAAGCTCTACCAGTTGGTACCTGCGGTGGGATGAATACACAGCGTCGACACCGGTATCCGTCGTTACCTCTCTATCGCTCGGCCTCGCTGCCGAGCTCGCGCGGCGTTCAGCAGAGCGACGTACTCGCTGGGCCCGGCGGGCACTTTGCCGGCCATCTCAAGATGCTGGTGTGGTTTCAACGGCGTCGCTGTTTCTCTGGTTGATGCTGACGTGCTGACGCGGACGTCCATCATCCACTGGCGCAGGTCGCCGTAGCGGACACGGACTCCGCGTCCATTGCCGTCACGGTAGGCGACCAGTACGCCCGCCCGATACGCCCGCCGAATGGTGCGTGTGCTGCGCCCGGCGAGCTTCGCCGCCGCCGTCACAGAGAGCAGATCGTCTTCACCAAGAGGCAACGTGCCCTCTCCGTTGACCCGCCTCGTCTGCGAATGTCGAGGCGGTCGCTCGCGTCGCCCACTGCCCATAACCCTAGGACGGGCAAAACCTCTCCACCGACACCCTCGCGGCTCTGACGGGTTCCATTCTGGGATCGTCGCGAGGCCTCGCATCACTGACCCAGCGAGACCGACAGGTGGCGGGATCCCCACACCTACAACGAGTCGGTCTCCTGGCAGACCCAACGACAGCGCGTCCTCGGTCCCGGCGAGATCGCCGGACTCCCGCCCGGCCAGGGGCTGTTGTTGCGCGGGGCGGAGTGGGGGCTGATCGGGCTGACCCGGTGGTTCGAGCGGGAGCCGTGGCGAACCGCCGGTGGAGCCTGAGCAGACGGCAAGCCGGCGGCGCAGCGTCGGATGCCAGATGTCCTTATGACATAATCGCCCTGCGATGACATCTAAGCCGAGCACACCCGATAGTCCCGCCAGCGCCGCACCGCCCGAGAGCATCAGCACCGCCGAGGCAAAGCGTCGCTTCTCCGAGCTCGTCGACCGGGTCGGCGCGGGGGAGCGGTTCCTGGTCTCCAGGCGCGGGCGCCCCGCCGTCGCCCTGGTGCCGCCGACGGGTGAGCTGCTCGAAGCGCCGGCTGAGCCGCCGGGCGGTCTGGCGGCGACGGCCGGCGCCCTCGCCGACTGGGACGACCTCGAGGATGCTGTCGCGGCGATCTACGCGGCCAGGCGCGCCAGCGTCGACCGGCCGGCGCCCGACCTCGGCTGAGCAGCCACCGGATGTACTGCTTCGACACCGACGTGCTGAGCGCCACCATGCGCCGCGAGCCTCACCTGCCGCTGATCCGTCGCCTCGCCCAGATCCCGCCGCCCCGGCAGTTCACGACCTCGATCACCTTGGGCGAGCTGCTCTACGGAGCCGCCCGCCGCGACAGCGGCCGGCTCCGGGCGCGGGTCGGCGAGCTGGTCCACGGCGCTCTCACCGTCCTGCCCTTCGACGAGCCCGCGGCCGAGGTCTACGGGCCGCTCCGGGCCCTGCTCGAGTCGGAGGGCAGGCGTCTCGATGAGCCCGACCTGCGGATCGCCTCGATTGCCCTTGCCGCCGAGCTCACGCTCGTCACCGCCGACGTCCGCCACTTCGACCGCGTCCCCGGCTTGATCGTCGAGAACTGGCTCGCCTGAGAGGCGCTCGATCGACTCCTGCCCCAGGTCCTTCACACGCCCTCCACCCCTCTGGCCGCAACTTCTCGTCTGCATAAAGGCTACGGACAAGGCTACGGACCAACCGTCCGCAGCCACTTCGCCTTGGAATGCGGGTTGGCGCCCTTTGTATGCAGCTGACCACACCCACCCACGATGTTAAGTGAGTGTGGTCAGCTGCATAGTCGGGCGGAGTATGAGAGAGGCGAAGTGGCTGCGGAGGTGAAGTGAGAGTTGGAGAAGTTTCAAGAGATAGATGGAAGTTGAGAAGGAGAGAGAAGATCAGAAGGTGATGTTGGGAAGTGATGAGTCGGTGGGAGCGGCCGGGGCTGGTTGAGGCGAAGTGGTGTGGTGGCGGTTGTGTTGTGGCGCGGGAACGGGCGAGCGGTGGGCGCGGGGCGAGAATGGCATTTGCGGGTTAGGGCTGATTGCGGTCGGCGGCGGAGTGCTAGTTGCGGTCGAAGGCGTATGTGGCCGGCGAGAGCTCGGAGCGAGAGGCTTGTGCGGGCGCGGCTCGGGGGGAGGGGGGTCGGCGAGAGCGACCGACCCCGGACGGGGACGACGCCGTCACTCAGTCCCGAAGGCGACCAGCACGAAGTCGATCAGCTCCGGCGCCAGCTCCGCCAGCGAATCACCGCGTCCCGCCGCGACCTCGTGTTCGACCACCGCCCAGATCCCGCCGGCCAGCGCCTCCAGCACGACCCGTGGCGGACGCAGCGGGACCTCGGCCGGCAGCTCCTCGGGTTCGAGGAAGCCGATGAAGGCGTCGAGCATCGCCTCGGCGCGTCCCAGCGCCTCGGGGCCGGCCGCCGCCAGCTCGAAGAAGATGAGGCGTCGGTGCAGGGGGTCGGCGGCGAAGTGGCCGAGCAGCGCCATGATCCCCGCCGCCCCGGCCTCGAGCCAGCCCTGGTGGGAGCCGAAGGCCTCAGCTGTGCGCTCGAAGGCGCGCCCGGCGAGGACGTCGAAGGCGGCCAGGAAGGCCCCCGCCTTGGAGTCGAAGTTCGCATAGAACGTCTGGTTGGAGGTCCCCGCCCGGGAGGAGATCGAGCCGACGGTGAGCGCCGGGTAGCCCTCCGCGGCGGCGATCTGCGCCGTCGCCCGGATGATCCGCTCGCGCTGGCTCAATTCCCGCCGCGCCCGCTTCGAGCCAGGCGGCTCCTCCCAGTCGAGGGGATCTGTCTGACCGGGTGCCTCGAAAGCGCCGAGTCCGGCGAGCGAACTTCGACCGGCGCCGCGGTGGTAGCCGAGGCCCCACTCCACCAGCGTCTCGATCTCGGCCTCCAGGCGCTCGGCTTCCTCGGCGTGCATGCGTCGGTAGACGACCTCGCGGGTGCCGCCGACGATCGCCCGGATCACCAGCGGGGAGACTGGGTGGGGGCTGTCGACCTCGGCGAAACTCTCGACCAGGACCGCTTCGAAGCGCGCCCCGGCCTGCTCGCGCGCGGGCACCGCCGCGGCGCCGACCTCCAGCGAGGCGAGGAAGACGAGCCGGCCCGCCGGCGCGTAGGCGGTGGCGAGGGCGAGGAAGGCGCCGAAGGCCGCCCGCAGTCGCTCCTCGGCGCCCTCCGCCTCACCGTAGGCGGCCTCGATCTGCGCCGAGCCGAGCTCCACGATCTCCTCGTAGGTCGCAAGGAAACAGTCCTGCTTGTCGGCGAAGTTCGCATAGAAGGCGCCCTTGGAGACGCCCGCCAGGGCGACCACCTCGGCCACGCTGACCGCCCCGTAGCCGTGGCGCTCGACCGCCTCGACCATCGCCCCGATCAGCCGCCCGCGCTGATGGGCTGCCACCCGCTCATAGGCCAACCTCCCCCTTGTTCTCCTGAGATTGAGAGGCCGACCGAAGGGAGGCCGTCGAAGATCCCGGTGGAACGCATAGAGCCGACCCCCGCCGGGAGAGCGCCACGGTCGCTAGCCGCATAGACGGCCCGCGTGAGACCAGCGCCTCCCGGCGGTGCGAGGCGCCAGAAGCGCCAACAGGACGTGGCGTCTGTGAACGCCACCCTATGAGCATGCGCAACGGCTCCTCGTGGCCGGCTATCAGCCGATCGCAATCGACCGAGGAGGAAGCATGGCAGGAACGAAGACCGCGGGAATCGACTGGGCCAGCGAAGCCCATGAGGTCTGCGTCAGCGAAGAGGGGCGAGTTCTCGAGCGCTTCTCCGTGAGCCACGACGAGCGCGGGATCGCCAGCCTGGCTGCGCGGCTCACCCGAGCCGGCATCGCCCGGGTGGCGATCGAGCGCCCCGATGGCATCCTGGTCGAGCGGCTGCTCGCCGCCGGGATCGAGGTGCTGGCGATCCACCCCAACCAGGTGAAAGCCGCCCGTGCCCGCTTCGCGGTCGCCCACGGCAAGTCCGATCGCTTCGACGCCTATGTCCTCGCCGAGCTGGCCCGCACCGACGCCCACCGCTTCCGGGCGCTGGTGCCCGACTCCGATGAGACCAAGGCGCTCAAGGCCCTGACCCGGGCCCGCGAGGACCTGGTCGGGGTGCGGGTCGAGCTGGCAAACCAGCTGCGTGCCCAGTTGCAGGCCTTCTGGCCCGGAGCCCTGATCTTCGCCGAGGTCGACTCGCCGATCTCCCTCGCCTTCCTGGCGCGCTACCCGAGCCCCGCCGAGGCCAAGGGCCTGGGCGCCGGGCGCATGGCCGCCTTCTTGGGCCGCAGCTCCTATAGCGGCAGGACCGATCCCGCCGAGCTGGTGGCGCGGATCAAAGCGGCGCCCGAGGGCACCGCCGGCGAGGCCGAGTGCCAGGCCCGCCGCACGGTCGTGCTCGGTCTGCTCGCCGCCCTGGGGCCGATCGTCGAGGAGATCGCTGAGCTGACCACGCAGATCCGCGGCGCCCTCGCCGCTCATCCCGACGCGGAGATCTTCCGGCCGCTGTTTCGCGACCCGAAGACGACGATCTGCCCGGCGACCCTGATCGCCGAGCTCGGCGATGCGCGGGGCCGCTACCCGACCGAGGCGGCGATGGCCGCCGACGCCGGCATGAGCCCGGTCGCCTTGGAGTCCGGCAAGCTGCGGGTCGCCACCTTCAGGAGGGCCTGCGACAAGCGCTTGCGGGTCGCCGTGGCGACCCTCGCCGACTCCACCCGCCACTGGCACCCGTGGGCCAAGGAGGTCTACCGAAAGGCTCGGGCCAGAGGTCAGGACCACCCGCATGCAATCCGCACGCTGGGGCGTGCGTGGATCAGGGTTCTCTGGCGCTGCTGGCGCGACCGGGTGCCCTATGACTCCGCCCGACACGGCAACTTCAACCGCCTTCAGACGGCGGGGGGTTGACACAGGACGTCTCACGACCCATCGCCTGCGCCGCCCGGCCGCTCAACTTCGGGAACAGGGGGTCCGGTGGACCTTCTTCGCGCACGGCCATCGTCGGGACGCTACAAGCCGAGGAATCCGCTCTGCAGTGGGCTTTTGAAGCATCAGAAAGTACAGCGGATGACAGCCGGAAAATACAGCGGATGACAAAGCCACCGATCTGTGTTATGAATTCCCCTGTCGCCAAGGGAGGCGGCAGGGGATGAGGGAGAACTTCGACGACACCACGCTTCGACGCGCCGGTAGCCCGGTCGCCACCGCGAGCCCAGGTGCGCTTCCGCACATGGAACCTGCTCTCTCTCTCTCTCTCTCTCTCCGCTAGGCCCGCGGCCATTCGTCAGCGGGGCGACGGGGCTGTGAGCGGCCCCGTCGCCCTCGTCGGGCGACCGGCCGCCGCCAGTCGCCCGGCTTGCGCTCGTCTCCTCTCCCTGGCAGACGGCGCAACCGGGACCCTCCCCTGTTGGGTCCCGGCCGACGGCCCGGGCGGCCCCGCTGATCGCGGGGTGCTCCCTGCCCTCGCCGGAGGGGTCGCCCGTCGCCGCCTTGGCGCCTCGCGCTCGGGTCTTCTAACAGGCCATAACGCGCCGATATCCGCCACAACGCCTTCATCCGCCACCGAGGTCGAGCTCTTCGCCAGTCCCCTCGCCCCTTCATCCGCCAAGGCCCCTTCATCCGCCGCTGAGGCTGAGCCCTTTACTTCGCCCTCCGCCACCGCCCCTGAGCCCTTCGCCGCAGACCGAGTTGCCCACCTACCTGCCAAGAGGGCGGGCAATGAGGGAGCAGCCGCAGTTGTCGTAAGCGCTTCGTCCCTTGCGCGCATCACAGGGACCGCCACCGAGGCTGAGTCCTTCGCCACTACGCCTTCATCCGCCACGAAGGCTGAGGCTGACGTTGAGCCCCGTGTCGACAGCGGGCCAGTTGACCTGAATCAAAAACTTGTTGCAGTTAGTGACTTCGACCTGAGTCAACGTGCTCAGATGGCGAGCGGCGCGCCGAGCGCTGCAAGGACGCAGGGAGGTCTTCGCAGCACCGCTGCGGGGGCCGACCGAGGACACCGCAGCGAGAAGTGTG